>MEQQ01000027.1:18872-19909 GCA_001770285.1 Betaproteobacteria bacterium RBG_16_66_20 | reverse complement strand
CGGATGCGGGCGCGGCAGTGCTCGAGCGCCAGCTCGCCGCCAGCCAGCCGTTGGCGCAAGACGAGGATGCAATCACGGTGCGGGTGGATACGGCAAGCGAGGACGGAGTCCGGCGCGGGCTAGATGCAATCGCGGCGCGGCTCGCGGCGCGGGAGGAAGTGCATGCGCCGCATTGACGTCTTCAACGGCGATGCCGACGGCCTGTGCGCGCTGCGCCAGCTGCGCCTCGCCGAGCCGGCTGCCTCGGAGCTCGTGACCGGGGTCAAGCGCGACATCGCCTTGCTCGGACGCGTCGCCGCGGCGGCCGGCGACCTGGTCACGGTTCTCGATGTGTCGCTGGAGCGCAATCGCGCGGCACTGCTCGGCTTGCTCGAGCGCGGCGTCCGGGTGCGCTACTTCGACCACCACGTTGCAGGCGAGATCCCGTCGCATCCCGGGCTGCAGGCATTCATCGATGCCTCGGGCGGGATCTGCACCAGCATGCTGGTCGACCGGCATCTCGGGGGGCGCTTTCGCGGCTGGGCGGTGGCCGCAGCCTTCGGCGACGGCCTCGACCAGGCCGCGCTCAACCTCGGTGCCACGATGGCGCTCGGTGCCGCCGAGCTCGAAAAACTGCGCGAGCTGGGAAGGAGCCTCAATTACAACGCCTACGGGGAAACCGAGGCAGATCTGCTGGTGCCGCCGGCGAGGCTGTATCACGTGCTTGCCGGCTACCAGGACCCGCTGCGCTTCATCGCGGAGCATGAACTCTTCCGGCGGCTCGATGCCGGACGGCACGCCGACCTCGCCGCCGTATCCGACATGGAGCCGTATTGGGCGGGGCAGGGCGGCGAGGTTTACCTGCTGCCGGACGCGCCCTCGAGCCGGCGCGTGAGCGGCACTTTCGCAAACCAGCTGGCGCGGCAGCACGCGCGCCGCGCATTTGCAGTGCTTGCGCCGGGCCGCGACGGCAGCCATCGCGTGAGCGTGCGGGTTCCCGCAGGCACGCACCCCGGTGCGGATGAGTTCTGCCGCTCCTTCGCCGGCGGCGGCCGCCG
>MEQQ01000027.1:4830-18863 GCA_001770285.1 Betaproteobacteria bacterium RBG_16_66_20 | reverse complement strand
CATCGACCGCTTGCCGGCCGCCGATCTGGAGCCGTTCGTGAGCCGCTTCGCCGCGGCGTTCGGCTGAGCGCCCTTGCCGATGCCGGTGCACAACGCAGATATCGCGCGGGTTTTCGAGGAAATCGCGGACCTGCTCGAGATACAGCAGGCCAACCCGTTCCGCGTGCGCGCCTACCGCAATGCCGCGCTTACCGTGGGCAACCTGTCGCTCGATCTGGCCGCCGCGGTGAGGCAGGGAAAGGCGCTGCCAAAACTGCCGGGCATCGGCGCCGACCTGGCCGGGAAGATCGGCGAGATCGCGCGCACCGGCACCGCGGCACTGCTCGAGCGGCTGCACCAGCAGCTGCCGCCCGCGATCACCGAACTGCTGCAGATTCCGGGGCTCGGCCCAAAACGCGTGCGCGCGCTCTACCAGGATCTCGGCATAACCTCGGTCGCACGGCTGCAGCGCGCCGCGCGCGAAGGGGCGATCCGGGCGCTGCCCGGATTCGGCGCCAAGACCGAGTTCGCCATCCTGCAGGCGGCCGAGGCGCGCCTGTCCAAGGCGCGGCGCTTCAAGCTCGTCGTCGCCGAGCAGTATGCGGACGCGCTCATCGACGACCTGCGCCGCGCGCGCGGCGTGACGGCGGTCGCCGTGGCGGGCAGCCTGCGCCGCATGCGCGAGACCGTCGGCGATGTCGACATCCTTGCCACAGCCGACCAATCCGGCGAAGTGATGCGCCGCTTCGTGCGCTACGCCGAGGTGAAGGAAGTGATTTCGCAGGGTCCGACGCGCGCCAGCGTGCTGCTCGCGAGCGGCCTGCAGGCCGACCTGCGCGTGGTGCCCGAGGAAAGCTACGGCGCCGCATTGCATTATTTCACCGGCTCCAAGGCGCACAACATCGCGATCCGGAAACTGGCGCAGGCGCGCGGCCTCAAGGTCAACGAATACGGGGTCTTCAAGGGCAGGCGGCGGATCGCCGGGCAAACCGAGGAATCGGTGTACGCGGCGGTCGGGCTGCCGTACATTCCGCCCGAATTGCGCGAGGACCGCGGCGAGATCGAGGCGGCGCGGCGCGCGCGGCTGCCGCGCCTGGTCGAGCTCGCCGACCTGCAGGGCGACCTGCATGCGCACAGCACGTGGAGTGACGGCCGGCACACGGTGCGCGAAATGGCGCTTGCCGCGCGCGCGCGTGGCCTGGGCTATCTCGCGATCACCGATCACTCGCGCCGCCTCGCCGCGGCGCATGGGCTCGATCCGGTGCGCCTTGGAAAGCAGATCGACGAGATCGAGCGCACGCGGGTCGAGGGCATCACGCTGCTCAAGGGCATCGAGGTGGATATCCTGGAGGACGGCACGCTCGATCTGCCCGATTCGGTCCTCGGCGAACTCGACCTCGTGATCGCGGCGGTACACAGCGCTTTCGGCCTGCCGCGCGCGCGCCAGACCGAGCGCATCCTGCGCGCCCTCGACAACCCGTGCGTCGCAATGCTGGCGCACCCGCTCGGCCGGCTGATAGGCGCACGCGAGCCCTATGAGGTCGACATGCTGAAAATCGTGCGCCAGGCGGCCGCGCGCGGCCGTTTCCTCGAATTGAACGCGCATCCGGAGCGGCTCGACCTGCTCGATGTCCATTGCCGCATGGCAAAGGACGAAGGCGTGCTGGTGAGCGTGAACTCGGATGCCCACAGCGTCGCGCAGTTCGACAACCTGCGCTGCGGAATCGGCCAGGCGCGGCGCGGCTGGCTCGAGAAGCGCGACGTGCTCAATGCGCGCCCGTTGCCGGAATTGCAGGCGCTGCTGCGGCGCCAGGCCGCGGGGGCGGCGGCATGCTGATCGGAGTGCCGAAGGAGATCAAGGTCGAGGAGCATCGCGTCGGCCTCACGCCGGAGAGCGTGCGCCAGCTTGCTGCAATGGGCCATCGCGTGCTGGTGCAGGCGGACGCCGGCGCCGGCATCGGCGCGTCGGATGCCGACTATCGCGCGGCGGGCGCGGCGATCGAGCCGGGTCCGGCCGGGATATTCGGCGCCGCGGAACTGATCGTGAAAGTGAAGGAGCCGCTCGCGGCGGAGCGGGCGCTGCTGCGCCCCGGCCAGGCCCTGTTCACTTACCTGCATCTGGCGCCCGACCCGGAGCAGGCGCGCGCGCTCCTCGCGAGCGGCGCGATCGCGATCGCCTATGAAACGGTTACCTCGCCGCAGGGCGGGCTGCCGCTGCTCGCGCCGATGTCGGAAGTGGCCGGGCGCATGGCGGTCCAGGTGGCCGCGCATTACCTGGAGCGGCCGCATGGCCGGCGCGGCGTGCTGCTCTCCGGGGCCACCGGCGTGACGCCTGCCGCCGTGCTGGTGCTGGGTGCGGGTGTGGTCGGATCGAACGCGGCGCGTGTCGCGTCGCGCATGGGTGCGCAGGTGAGCGTGCTCAACCGTTCGGAGGCGCCGCTGCGCCGGCTCGCCGAGGCGGATGCCGCGATTCGAACCGCGCTCGCGACGCCGGCGGCGATCGCCGCGGCGCTGCGCGGCGCGGACGCGGTGATCGGCGGCGCGCTGGTGCCCGGCGCGCTCGCGCCAAAACTCGTAACACGCGGCGCACTTGCCCAGATGCGGCCCGGGGCGGTGCTGGTCGATGTTTCGATCGACCAGGGCGGCTGCTTCGAGACCTCGCGCCCGACCACGCACGCGGATCCCGTGTACGTCGTCGACGGGATCGTGCACTACTGCGTGGCCAACATGCCCGGCGCGGTGCCGCGCACTTCGACTTACGCGCTGAACCGCGCCACGCTGCCGTTCGTCGCCGCGCTGGCCGGGCGCGGGATCGTCGCGGCGCTGCAGGCCGACCCGGCGCTGTGCAACGGGCTCAACATCTGTCGCGGGGCGGTGACGCGCCGCGAAATTGCCGATGCCCTCGGTTATCCCTACGTGGAAGCGCGCGACGCACTGGCGTCGGCTTGACACAGGTCAATGGGCGCGCGCGGCGCAGTGCAATAGTTGGTCCAATGGGGTAAATCCCCGGCGGAGGCGCTGATGGCATCGGGTGGCGAGCAGTTTTTCGAAATCTGGAAGCAGCAGGTCAATGCCGGATTGCAGATTCTCGATGCCGTGGCCGAAGCCACCGCGAAAATGCGCGCCGCGCAATTCGCCGCGGCGAACGAGACGCACCAGAGGACCGTCGAAGCCGAGAGGCTGCTCGCGGGAGCAAAAGACGCGCAGGAGCTCTGGAACGCCCAGTGCACCTGGGCATCGGAGAACGCCGAGAGGGCCGCGGCGTACTGGCGCGAGCAGTTCGAGGCGATGACCGAAGCCAACGCGCGCATTCTCAAGCTGATGCAGGAGCGGATGCAGGCCGCGGCGCCGGTCGAGGCCGGAACCAATCCGTCCGTCGCCGCGCTCGCGGCCGTGGACAGCGCCTACCGCGAGATGCTGAAGGCCTCGCAGCAACTGATCGCATTCACGACCGGCGGATTCGGCGCCGGGGCGGCGCCGAGCGAAGGCGCGTCCAAGAAATAGCAGGCGCGAGCCCCGCGCTTGGGCCTCTTATTTCCGGCCGCGCGGGGGCACCAGCAGCACCGGAACCGGGCTGTGGCGGGCCACCAGCTCCGCGTCACTGCCGAGAAACATGCGGTCGAGGCCGCGGCGCCCGTGGGTTCCCATGACGATCAGGTCCGCGCGCCAGCGCTTTGCCTGGTCCACGACGGCATTGGCGACCCGGCCGCTGAAATCCTCGATCAGCATCGTCTCGGGCCGCGCGCCGAGGCGGCGCGCGCTGCGTTCGATCTTTGCGAGTGTCGCGCGGCCGGCGCGCTTGAGCGCATCGAGCACCGGCCCGATGCTCGCGCCGGCCTCCGGGATGCCGAGGATCGCGTACTGCTCGACCACGTGCAGCAGCAGCAGCTTGGCGCGCGCATCCTGCGCGAGCTTGATCGCCTCCGCCACGCCCCGCGCCGACGTGGTGCTGCCGTCAACCGGAACCAGAATTCTCCGGTAACCCATCGCGCACCTCCATCCGGTTCCGGCGCGGGAACGATCAGCTGGCGAGCAGCGCCTTCAGGCCGATGCTGTCGAGGATGCGCACGTGTTTCTGCTGCACTTCGATCAGGCGGTCGGACTGGAAGCGCGAGAACAGGCGGCTCACGGTCTCCAGCTTGAGGCCCAGATAGCTGCCGATCTCCTCGCGCGTCATGCGCAGGTGGAAATCGGAGGGCGAGTAGCCGCGCGCGGTGAAGCGCTTGGACAGATTCATCAGGAACGCCGCCAGGCGCTCCTCGGCGCGCATCGAGCCGAGCAGCATCATGACGCCGTGGTCGCGTGCGATCTCGCGCGACAGCACGCCGTGCAGGTTGCGCTGGATCGCCGGGATCTCGCGGCCCAGTTCCTCGATCAGCCCGAACGGCAGCACGCACACCTCGCAATCGTCCAGCGCCACCGCGTTGCCCTCGTGGACGCCGCCGCCGATGCCGTCCAGGCCGAGCAGCTCGCCGCTCATGTTGAACCCGGTCACCTGCTCGCGGCCGTCGTCGTTCAGCACGGTGGTCTTGAGGAAACCGCTGCGCACCGCGTACAGCGCATTGAACAGGTCTCCCGCCTTGAACAGCGATTCGCCGCGCCGCACGCGGCGGCGGGCGAACACGATCTGCTCGACGCGCGCCAGATCTTCCTCGCCGATCCGGTTCGGCAGGCATAGCTCGCGCAGGTTGCAGCTCGAGCAGGCCGTTTCGCGCTTGCGGGCCGGGGAAAGGGTCGCTTTCGGTGCGGCGCGGGAGGTGATTTGCGTGATCGTCGCGATCTGCATGGCTGGCTCCTTTGGGGTGCCGCCAGTGTGCCGACGGGGCCGCGCAGCCGCTATCGGCGCCCGCTGATTCGGCTTGTAGGAATCGTCCTACGAAAGCTTGTTTTCGACTGCATAGCGGACGAGGTCCGCGGTGCTGTCGGCCCCCATCTTCTCCAGAATCCGGGTCTTATGCGTGCTGACGGTCTTGACCGACAGATGGAGCTGTTCGGCGATCTCGGTGGGGCCAAGGCCGGCGACCAGCAGCCGGAACACCTCGAATTCCCGGTCCGAGAGCCGCCGGTGCGTCGGGCCTTCGCCGGTGGCCGCGGCGACCAGGTGCGCCGCCGCGGCCTCGCTGATGTGCACGCCACCCGCCGCCACCTTGCGGATCGCGAGCACCAGCTGCTCCACCGCGCCGTCCTTGGTGAGGTAGCCCGAGGCGCCGGCGCGCAGGGCGCGCGCCGCGTACTGCTGCTCGCCATGCATCGACAGCACCAGCACGCGCAGCCGCGGTTTCTCGAGCTTGAGCCGCTTGACCAGTTCGATGCCGGCCAGGCCCGGCATCGACAGGTCGACCACCGCAATGTCGTAGTCGCTTGCCTTCACCAGCGCGAGCGCTTCGTCGCCGTTCGCCGCCTCGCCTTCCACGCGCACGTCCTGCGTGGCGCCAAGGAGCTGCTTCAGCCCCTCGCGCACCAGCGGGTGATCGTCGGCAAGCAGGACGCGGATCACGCCGGCGTTCCCTGCGAAGGCAGCCGCGGCACGCGCACCAGCACGCGCGTGCCGCCGCGCGGCGCGCGCCCAACCTCGACCGAGCCGCCCAGGTACAGCACGCGCTCCCGGATCCCTTTCAGCCCGAGCGAGCGCGGCCGGGCGAGGTCCGCATCCGAGATGCCCTGGCCGTCGTCCTCGATCTCGAGCTGCAGCCAGTTGCCGCTCGCCCCGAGAATCACCCAGGCATGCTTGGCGCCCGCGTGGCGCGAGATGTTGGTGAGCGATTCCTGCAGCACGCGGTAAACCGTGATGGCGACCACCCGGTCGACGTTCTCGAGCGCGCTTTCGTGCGGCGCGTCGAGCCGGCAATCGACCCCCGAGTGCTTCGAGAATTCCGACACCAGCCACGCCACCGCGTCCTGCAGGCCGAGGTCGTCGAGCATCAGCGGGCGCAAGTCCGCCGAGATGCGCCGCACCGCGGTCATGGTCTGGTCAACGAGGCCCGTCATGTGCACGGCCTTCGCAACCAATGCGGCGTCGCCGGCAGGCAGGCGCTCGCGCAGCCAGGCGAGGTCGATCTTGAGCGCGGTCAGTTGTTGGCCGAGTTCGTCGTGCAGTTCGCGCGCGAGGAGGGTCTTCTCGTCTTCGCGCGCCTCGAGCACGCGCGCGGAGATCTCCCGCAGTTCGGCCTGCTGGCGCACCAGCATGTCCTCGTATTCCTTGCGCCGCGTTACGTCGCGCAGGATCACGGTGTAGAGCGGCTTGCCGCCCTCGCTCGCCTGGGAGATGGAGGCCTCGATCGGGAACTCCACGCCGTCGGCGCGCAGCGCCCAGAGCGTCGGTGCGTCGCCCATGCGCCGGCTGGTCACGCCGGTGGCCGCGAAGCGTTCGATGTGCGCGCCGTGCGCGGCGCGAAAGCGCGCCGGGAGGAACCGGTCGAGCCTCGAGCCGAGCGCCTGCTCTCGACCGCAGCGGAAGGTCGCCTCCGCCGCCTGGTTGAACAGCACGATGCGCTGATCCTGGTCCACGGCGATGATCGCGTCCATTGCCGAATCCATTACCGCGGCGAGGCGCCCGTGGGACTCCTCGATCGCGGTGCGGGCGCGCGTCTCGCGGGCCTCGGCCTGGAGCGCCGCCTGCACGATGACGACGATCATGACGCCGAGCACCGCAAGGTTGGCCACCAGGTCCAGCACCATGAGCCACGGCAGGTCGGCGCCGAGCGACGCGGCGGCGAAATTCAGCACCACGATCGCCGCGGCGAGCGCCAGGCCCAGGCCCGCGACCCACGGTTTGAGCCACATCCTGCTCACGCCGCGGCCTGTTTTTGACTCAGGTCAAGGGGTAGGCAGGCGCCGCGGAACATAGTCTCGGACATGGTTTACCCCGCCTCCGAACTGGTGATCGATCCCGCGCTGATCCGCAAATACGATCTGAGCGGCCCGCGTTATACGTCCTATCCCACCGCGGACCGGTTCGTCGAGGCGTTCGGCGAAGGATGCATTCGGCACTGGTTGGAGCAGCGCGGCTTGGGCGGTCGCAGCCATCCTCTTTCGGTTTACATGCACCTGCCGTTTTGCGACACGGTCTGCTACTACTGCGGCTGCAACAAGGTCGTGACGCGCGACCACGGACGTTCCGCAAAGTATATCAAGTACCTCGGCCGGGAACTCGCGCTGGTGGCCGCGGGCCTGGGGCCGCAAGGGGCCGCCGAGCGCCGCCTCTGCCAGCTGCACTGGGGCGGCGGCACACCGACTTTCTTGTCGCGCGGCGAAATGGAGGAACTGGTCGGCCTGGTCGACGCGCATTTCGAGCGCCTGCCCGACGCCGAGATGTCGATCGAAGTGGATCCGCGCCGCGTCGAGGCGGGCCGGATGGCGTTTCTCGCCGCCCTCGGCTTCAATCGCGTCTCGATCGGGGTGCAGGATTTCGATCCGCGCGTCCAGGCGGCGGTGCACAGGATCCAGAGCGAGGAGGAAACCCGGCGCGTGGTGGACGAGTCGCGCGCGAGCGGCTTCCGCTCGGTCAACCTGGATCTGATCTACGGCCTGCCCCTGCAGACGCCCGCGAGCTTCGAGGCGACCCTGGACAGGGTGCTCGACATCTCGCCGGACCGGATCGCGCTCTACAGCTACGCGCACCTGCCCGCGGTATTCAAGCCGCAGCGGCGGATCCACGAAGCCCAGTTGCCCACGGCGCAGCACAAACTCGACATCCTCACGCTCGCGATCGGGCGTCTTACGCGCGCCGGCTATCTTTACATCGGCATGGACCATTTCGCGAAACCCAGCGACGAGCTGGCGGTGGCGCAGTCGCAGGGCCGGCTGCAGCGCAATTTCCAGGGCTACTCGACGTACCCGGAATCGGACATGCTCGGCTTCGGCATCTCGGCGATCGGCAAGATCGGCCCGACGTATTACCAGAACCTGAAGTCGCTGGACGATTACTACGCCGCGCTCGACGCCGACCGGCTGCCGGTGCTGCGCGGGGTGGAACTGACGCCGGACGACCTCGTGCGCCGCGCGGTGATCCATTCGCTGATGTGCAATTTCGCGGTCTCGGTCGAGTCGATCGAGATTTCGTACCTGATCGAGTTCCGGCGCTGCTTCGCGCGGGAACTCGATGACCTCAAGAGCCTCGAGCAGGACGGCCTGGTGGAGGTCCGGCCCGACTGGATCGTGGTGACGCCGCGCGGCCGCCTGCTGGTGCGCGCGGTGTGCGCCGTGTTCGACCGTTACCTGCGCCAGCAGCGCCAGCGCGCCACCTACTCGAAAGTCATATAGGGCGGGATCCCGGCCGCCATGGATGCATTGTTCGCGGCGATGCTCGCCGCCGGGCTCGCCTCCGGGCTGCATTGCGTGGGTATGTGCGGAGGAATTGTTGCGGCGTTCGACGCTAGCGTCGCCAACCCGCACTCTAACCGGGTAATTCCAATTCGAGTTAAAACCGATTGGCAGCGGAGGCTTGCGTTCAACCTCGGACGCATTACGACTTACGCCGCTGCGGGCGCGGCGGCCGGACTGCTCGGGGGGGCCGCCTACGCGGCTGGCGCATTGCCGGCCCAGACCGTGCTATACGCGGCGGCCAACATCATGCTGGTGCTCATGGGTCTTTACCTGGCGGGCGCTGGACGCCTGCTGGCGCGGCTCGAGGCGCTCGGCGCGCCGCTCTGGCGCCGCCTGCAGCCGCTCGCGGCGCGGCTCCTGCCCGCGCGCACGCCCGCGCAGGCTTACGCGGCAGGGCTGGTCTGGGGCTGGCTTCCCTGCGGCATGGTCTATGCCGCGCTGGCCGGCGCGATGTTCGCGGGCAGCGCCGCGCGCGGCGCACTGGCGATGGTCGCCTTCGGCCTGGGCACGCTTGCGTTCCTGCTCGCCGCCGGATGGCTGGCGGCGCGGTTGCGCGCCTGGCGGGTAGCCGTCGGCGGCGTGCTGCTCGGATTCGGGAGCTACGGCCTGGCGCATGCGGGCGGTCTTGGCGAGGCCATCGGGCGCGGGCTGCTTTGCCTTTAGCAAAAGGACACGATCATGCAGAACGCGATCCGCATCATCAACGACGAGCACCGCTCGATTTCGGCGGTGTTGAGCGGCCTCAAGTCGCTGGCGCAGATGGCGCAGGACTCCAGGCTGCGTCCGGAATTCGAAGTGTTTCGCGCCATGATCTACTACATCGACGCGTTTCCGGAGCGCATGCACCATCCCAAGGAGGACGAGCATTTGTTCGCGCGCCTGCTGCAGCGCAAGCCTGATGCGCGCGCGCTCGTCGAAGGGCTCAAGGCCGAGCACGCCCTGGGCGGGCAGCTGGTGCGCGACCTGGAGCAGGCGCTGCTCGAATTCGAGGAAACCTGGCCGCAGGGCGCCGAGAAATTCGCCGCCGCCGTGGAGAATTACTCGCAGTTCCACTGGCTGCACATGGGCAAGGAGGAGAACGAGTTGATGCCGCTGGCGCGGAAGGCGCTCACGGCGGAGGATTGGGCCGCCATCGAGACCGCGTTCGCCGGCAACCAGGACCCCATCGCCGACCTGCGCGAGAAGGATTTCGACAAGCTCTACCAGCGCATCGTGAACCTCGCCCCGGCGCCCATCGGGCTGGGCGATCGCTGGAAAAAAATCGGCTAGCGCCGCCTCAGCGGCAGACCAGCACCGGGATCTTCGAGTGCGTCAGCACTTTGCGGGTCTCGCTGCCGAGGATCACCCCGGCGAGGCCGCGCCGCCCGTGCGACGCCATCACGATGAGATCGCATTGCCTCGCGCGCGCCGCGCGCAGGATCGCCTGCCACGGTTCGCCGCCGATGACCGATGAGCTCGCCGCGGCCACGCCGCGCGAGCGGGCTGCGGCATTGAACGCCGCGAGCGCGTGGCTCGCTTGCTTCGCCACGGCGCGCCGGAAACCGCTCAGCGACGCGTAGGCCCTGCCGCTGGCCACCGGGAAATAAGGCGCGACCACGTGCAGCCCGGTGAGCTTCGCGCCGAGTGCCTTGGCAAGCTCCGCCGCCGCGCGCACCGCCGGAGCGGAAAAGCGCGAGCCGTCCGTAGCGACCAGGATGTGGCGGTACATCGTCAGAGGCGCGCGGCGGGTCCCGCGCCTCGCTCACGCTGCGTCTGGCAGCCGACGCACCGGATCGCGGTCGGATTGGCGCTCAGCCGGGCGTAGGGGATCTCCGCCTCGCAGTCCTCGCACAGCCCGAAGTCGGGCTCGTGCAGGCGCTTGCGCGCCGATTCGACCGCCCGAAGTTCGCGCACCTCGCGCTCGAGCGCGGCGATTTCGATCGCGCTTTCCAGGTCGGCCACCGGCTCGTCGTCGGTTTCTTCCAGGTGGTTGGCGAGGCCCGCCGCCTGCGCGTCGCCGGTGGCGCGCAGCGCGGTCGCGATTGCCTCGCGCAACGCTGCGGCACGCCGCTCGAGCTGGCGCTGGAGCGTCTCGCGCTGCTCGATCGTGAAGTAATGCCTGTGGTGTCCGGTCAGCGGCATACCAGCACGGGGACCTTCGAATGCGTGAGCACCTTGGTGGTCTCGCTGCCCAGAACCAGGCCGGCGAGCCCGCGGCGTCCGTGCGAAGCCATCACGATCAGGTCGGCGCGCTTCGCCTTGGCGGCGCGGATGATTCCTTCCCAGGGGTTGTCGGCGGTAAGCATCGTGGTCGCGTACTGGACTCCGCCGGTGCGCGCCTCGATCTCGACTGCGGCGAGCGCCTTGCGCGCTTCGCGCTCGGTGATCTGCTTGTAGCGCGCGGGCGAAACCGCGGGCATGTACATCACCCCCTCGCCGTAGGCGGGAGCGATGAACGGCGCGATCACGTATACGCCGGTCACTTTCGCGCCCGTGGCATCGGCGAGCTTGACTGCAGTCCGGATCGCCTTGCCTGAAAGCTTCGAGCCGTCGGTTGATACAAGTATGTGCTTGTACATCCTTTCCTCCTGTTCGCATCGGAAAGTGCCTGCATCCAAGCACTTTGTGAAAATCTACGCGCGCTCGGCGCCGCTCATGTTGATTTGCGTCAACGTTGCTTGCGGTGCCGAATCGAGCGCGCCGGGCTGATACCAGCGGAGCTTTTCCCGCAGCCGGACCACTTCGCCGACGATCACCAGTGCCGGAGGACGCACGCGCGCCCCGGCGGCCAGCTCCGCCAGGGTGCCGAGCGTTCCGGCGACCACGCGCTGGCCTGCCGTGGTGCCCTGCTCGATGATCGCGGCCGGCGTCGCAGCCGCGAGGCCGTGCGCGACGAGTTCCTTGCAGAGCCGCGCGAGGCCGTGCACTCCCATGTAGATCACCACCGTCTGCCTTGGCTGCACCAGCGTGTCCCAGTTCAGGTCCAGCGTGCCATCCTTCAGGTGGCCGGTGACGAACACGCAGGACTGCGCGAATTTCCGGTGCGTGAGCGGGATGCCGGCATAGGCGGCCACCCCGGAGGCCGCCGTGACTCCCGGGACCACCTCGAACCGAACGCCGTGAGCGGCGAGCGCCTCGATTTCCTCGCCGCCGCGCCCGAAGATGAACGGGTCGCCGCCCTTCAGGCGCACCACGCGCTTGCCCTCGCGCGCCAGCCGGACCATCAGCGCGTTGATTTCCTCCTGCCCGAGCGCGTGGTTGTCCCGCTCCTTGCCGACATAGATGCGCTCGGCCTCGCGGCGCGCCAGATCCACGATCGCGGGGGCGACCAGATGGTCATAAAGCACGACGTCCGCCTGCTGCATCACGCGCAGCGCGCGCAGCGTGAGGAGGTCCGGGTTTCCCGGCCCGCCGCCGACGAGGTATACCAAGCCGCGTGGCGTTGCCCCCGAGGCGATGCGTCGCGTGCGCGCCATGCGGGCAACCTTAACGCCTGCCGGGAGCGGAGAAGTTGATCTAGGTTAAGTCCGGCTTTCCGTCCTCGGGCAGGCTACGCCCATGGGAGACCGGGTTGTGTTCGCGGCCGTATTTTGGGTCGCCTGGATGGTGCCGGCAGGCGCCCTGGACAATCCCGTCGAGCCGCGCCGCGGCGAGCTCGTCAACATGGTGCGCCAGGATTGCGGCTCCTGCCATGGCCTGACGATGAAAGGCGGCCTCGGGCCGGCGCTTCTGCCGTCGAATATTTCTGCAAAAGACCCCGAACAATTGCGCTTCGTGATCCTTCACGGCCGCCGCGGCACCGCGATGCCGCCCTGGAGCCGGTTCCTCACCGACGCGGAAGCGGCATGGGTTGTCGAATTGCTGCGCACCGGGCTGCCACGTGACTAGGGCATGGCTCCCGATGATCGTTCTGCTGCTCGCCGGATGCGCGCAGCCCGCGCTGCGCGGCACCGGCGACCTGGGCCTGATCATCGAGCGTGCTGCCGGGCGCGTGAAGCTGATCGAGACCACCGGCCGCCGCGAGCTTGCCAGCATCGAGGGGCTGGGGGATCTCGCGCATGCCTCGGTGGTGTATTCGCGTGACGGTCGCTATGCCTACGTCTTCGGTCGCGACGGCGGATTGACCAAGGTGGACCTGCTGCGCGCCAGCGTCGAGCGGCGCGTGATCCAGGCGGGCAATTCGATCGGCGGCGCGATCTCCCAGGACGGGCGCCTGATCGCGGTGGCGAACTACGAGCCGGGAGGCGTGCGCATCTTCGACGCGGCGACCCTCGAGCCGCTCGCCGACATACCCTCGGCTTACGGCGACGGCACGCGGCGCGCCAAGGTGGTCGGCATCACCGACGCTTCCGGCAGCCGGTTCGTATTCAGCCTGTTCGAAGCGGGCGAGATTTGGATCGTGGACGCGAGCGCGCCGCGTGCGCCGCGGGTGGAAAAAATACGCAATATAGGAAAGCAACCCTACGACGGCTTCGTCACGCCGAACGGCCGGCACTACATTGCCGGGCTGTTCGGGGAAGATGGACTTGTGCTTGTCGATCTGTGGAACCCGGAGGCGGGCGCGCGGCGCATTCTCGAGGGCTAGGGGCGCGGCGCGGAGCCGATGCCGGTCTACAAGATGCCGCATCTGCGCGGCTGGGCGGTCGCCGGCGGTCTCGCGGTGCTGCCCGCGATCGGACGCAACGAGGTGCTGCTCCTGGACACCGTCACCTGGCGCGAAGCCGGGCGCATCGCGGTGCACGGCCAGCCGGTGTTCGCGATCGCGCAGCCCGGCGGGCGGCGCGTCTGGGTCAATTTCGCGTTCCCGGACAACGACACGGTGCAGGTCATCGACCTGCCGAGCCGGCGCATCGTGAAGGAACTCAAGCCGGGGCGCGCGGTGCTGCACATGGAGTTCACGGCGCGCGGCGAGCAGGTCTGGATCTCCTCGCGCGACGACGACGCGGTGATCGTCTACGATCCGGCTTCGTTCGCGGAACTGGCGCGCATCCGCGCCGAGAAACCGAGCGGCATCTTCTTCACCAGCCGCGCCTTCATGACCGGATTCTGATGCCCGACGCGCTCGATGGCCTAGACCTGCTCGACCGCCGGCTGCTGAACGATTTCCAGCGCGGTTTGCCGCTGGTGGAGCGGCCGTTCGCCGCGATCGCAGCGCGCGCAGGCGCGAGCGAGCGCGAGGTTCTCGAACGCTACCGGCGCCTCGCGCAGGCCGAAATCGTCAGCCGCATCGGCGTCGTGTTCAGGCCCAACGCGGCCGGCGCGAGCACGCTCGTCGCCGTGGCGGTTCCGCCCGCCCGGATCGAGGCGGTCGCGGCCTGGCTGAGCGAGCAACCCGAGGTGAACCACAACTACGAGCGCGAGCACCGCTTCAACCTGTGGTTCGTGCTGACGGCGCCGTCCCAGGCGGCGCTGGATGCGGCATTTGCGCGCATCGAGCGGGGCATCGACCTTCCGATGCTGTCGCTGCCGCTCCTCGAGGAGTTCCACATCGACCTCGGATTCGATCTCGGGACCGGCCGTCGTTTTCACGTCCCGCGCGCCGCGCCGCCCTCCGGTGCCCGCGTCGACGAGGCCGACCGGCCGCTGATCGCGGCGCTGCAGGACGGCTTCCCATTGGTGCAGGAACCTTTTTCAGCGCTCGGGCAGGCAATCGGCATGAGCGCGGGCGAGTTGACGCGCACCTTCGGCCGCTGGCTCGAGCAGGGCGTCGCGCGGCGCATCGGCGTCGTGGTGCGGCACCGCCGGCTCGG
>MEQQ01000027.1:0-4817 GCA_001770285.1 Betaproteobacteria bacterium RBG_16_66_20 | reverse complement strand
GCGATGGTGGTCTGGGACGCAGCCGACGCCGCGGTGGGCCGGATCGGTGCGGCGATCGCAGCCGAGGACTACGTGACGCTGTGCTACCGGCGCCCGCGCAGGCCGCCGGCGTGGCGCTACAACCTGTTCTGCATGATTCATGGCCGGGAGCGCAGCGCGGTGCTGCAGCAGATCGGCCTGCTGCGCGGCAAGCCCGGGATCGCCGAGCTGCCCTGCGAGGTGCTGTTCAGCCGGCGCTGCTTCAAGCAGCGCGGCGCGCGCTACGCCGCGACGCAGGCAGGGGCTGCGCAGGCGGAGGCCGCGCATGGATGATCTCGACCGCCGCATCGTGACCGCGCTGCAGCGCGGCATTGCGGTCGTGCCGCGGCCCTTCGCCGCGGCGGCGCGCGATCTCGGCATCGATGAGGCGACCTTGATCCTGAAATTGAAAAACCTGCTCGCGCAAGGCGCGCTGACGCGCTTCGGTCCGCTGTTCAACGCCGACCGTCTCGGCGGCGCGTTCACGCTTTGCGCGATGAGCGTGCCGGCGCACGACTTCGAGCGCGTCTGCGGCATCGTCAACGCGTTCCGCGAAGTGGCGCACAACTACGAGCGCGAGCACCGGCTGAACATGTGGTTCGTGCTGGCGACCGCGGATCCGGCGCAGATCGCCGAGGTCCGCGGGCGCATCGAGTCCGCAACCGGCTATCCGGTGATCGATCTGCCGAAGATCGACGAATATTTCGTCGGGCTGGAGCTCGCCGCATGACCGACCTGGATCTGGTGCGGGCGACCCAGGCGGGCCTGCCGCTGGTGCCCGAGCCCTATGCGGCGCTCGCCGCGCAGCTCGGCGTGGCCGAAGACGAGGTCATGAACCGGTTCAGGATCATGCTCGCGGACGGACGCGTGCGGCGCATCGGCGCGGTGCCGAATCATTACGCGCTGGGCTATCGCGCCAACGGCATGTCGGTATGGGACCTGGCCGACGAGGCGGTCGGCGAGCTCGGCCCCAGGGTCGGCGCGCTTGCGTTCGTGAGCCATTGCTACCGCCGGCCGCGGCGCCCGGCTTGGCCCTACAACCTGTTCGCGATGGTGCACGGCCGCGACCGCGCCGAGGTCGAGGCGCAGGTCGCACAGATCGCGGCGCTGCTCGGCGGCGCGGCGCGCGCGCACGACGTGCTCTACAGCCGGCGGATCCTGAAGAAAACCGGGCTGCGGGTGGTCTGACATGTTCCGGGTTTCCCAGTTCATGCGAGAAATCGACCGCCCGACCCCCCTGACCGGACGGAAGGAGCCGCCGGGGCCGGTCGTGATCTGGAATTTGATCCGCCGCTGCAACCTGACCTGCATGCATTGCTACTCTATTTCCGCCGACGTCGATTTCCCGGGCGAGCTCTCCAGCGCCGAGGTCAACACGGTGATGGACGACCTGAAGGCCTTCGGCGTGCCGGTGCTGATCCTGTCGGGCGGCGAGCCGCTGTTGCGGCGCGACATCTTCGAGATCGCCGCGCGCGCGAAGGCGATGGGCTTCTACACCGGCCTGTCGACCAACGGCACGCTGATCGACGCGCCGCTCGCGCAGCGTATCGCCGGGGTCGGTTTCGATTACGTCGGCATCAGTCTCGACGGCCTGCGGCAGACCCACGACCGTTTCCGGCGCAAGGCCGGCGCGTTCGAAGCGTCGCTCGCCGCGCTGCGCAGCTGCCGCGACGAAGGCGTCAAGGTGGGGATGCGCTTCACGGTCACCGGGGACAATGCGGCGGATCTGCCGGCGCTGCTCGAGCTCGCCGAAACCGAACGCATCGACAAGTTCTACCTCTCGCACCTCAACTACGCCGGGCGCGGCAACAAGAACCGCGGCACGGACGCGCATTTCCAGACCACGCGCCGCGTGATGGACGGATTCTTCGATGCCTGCTGGGACTACCACCGCCGCGGCCTCGCGAAGGAGTTGGTCACCGGCAACAACGACGCCGACGGCGTCTACCTGCTGCTCTGGGCGCGGCGGCGGTTCCCGGAGCAGGAAGCGCATTTGCGCGCCAAGCTCGCCGAGTGGGGCGGCAATTCCTCGGGTGTGAACGTCGCCAACATCGACAACCTCGGCAACGTGCACCCGGACACGATGTGGTGGAACTATTCGCTCGGCAACGTGCGCGCGCGGCCGTTCTCGGCCATCTGGCGCGACACCGGCGACCCGGTGATGGCGGGGCTGAAGGCGCGGCCGCGCAACGTCAAGGGCCGCTGCGCGGCGTGCGGATACTTTGATATCTGCGGCGGCAACACGCGCGTGCGCGCAATGCAGCTCACCGGCGACCCGTGGGAGGAAGATCCCGGCTGCTATCTGAGCGACGAGGAAATCGGCGTTGCGCCCGGGCGCGAGCGCGTGCCGGTGCTGCCCTACCGGGGAAAGGACACGGTATGGATTCGTTCCGCCTGACGCTTTTGCTCGCCGGCGCGCTGCTCGCGTCCAACGGCCTTGCGCAGCCAGCGGCAAAGCGCTATGCGGAGCATTGCGCGAGCTGCCATGGCGCCGACCGCCTGGGCGGCATCGGCCCGGCGCTGCTGCCCGAGAGCCTCGAGCGCCTGCGGCGAGCCGCGGCGCTCCAGGTCATCGCGCAGGGGCGGCACGCCACGCAGATGCCGCGCTTCGACGACAAGCTCGGCGCCGCGGAAATCCAGCAGCTCGCCGATTACCTGTATTCGAGTCCCGGCAAGGTGCCGGAGTGGGGCGAACGGCAGATTCGCGCTTCGCGCATCGAATACGCGCCGGCGAAGCCCGACGCCGCGAAACCGGTGTTCGCGGCCGACCCGATGAACCTGTTCGTGGTGGTCGAGACCGGCGATCACCACGCCACCATCCTCGATGGCGACCGGCTGGAACCGATCACGCGCTTCGCCACTCGCTACGCGCTGCACGGCGGCCCGAAGTTCTCGCCCGAGGGACGCTTCGTGTATTTCGCCTCGCGCGACGGCTGGGTATCCAAGTACGACCTGTGGAACCTGCGGCTGGTCGCGGAATCCCGGGTCGGGATCAATACCCGCAACATCGCGGTCTCCTCCGATGGCCGCTATGTCATGGCCGCCAACTACCTGCCGCACTCGCTGGTGGTTCTCGACGCGGACCTGCGGTTCGTCAAGCTGATCCCGGTGCGCGACCAGGCGGGCAGGAAGACATCGCGCGTCTCGGCGGTGTACGACGCCGCGCCGCGCAGGAGCTTCGTCGCCGCGCTGAAGGACATTCCCGAGGTCTGGGAGATCAGCTACGACGACCGCGCCGAGCCGATCCCGGTGGGCCTGGTTCACGACTTCCGCTACCAGGAGGGCGCGTTCATTCCCGGCAAGCTGAATCCGCGGCGCAGCGTGCTCGATGAGCTGCTGGAGGATTTCTTTTTCACGCGCAGCTATTCCGAGCTGCTCGGGGCGGCTCGCGAGGGCGGCAAGGGGCAGGTGGTGAACCTGGACGTGCGGCGCAAGATCGCCAGCGTGGATGTACCCGGCATGCCGCATCTCGCCTCCGGCATCACCTGGGACTGGAACGGGCGCACCGTGCTGGCGACGCCGAATCTGCGCGAGGCGCTGGTCAGCATCATCGACACGCGCGACTGGAAAGTCGTCCGCCAGATAGCGACGCTGGGGCCGGGCTTTTTCCTGCGCAGCCACGAGAAAACGCCTTATGCCTGGGTCGACGCGTTCATGAGCCCGCGCAAGGACACCATGCAGGTGATCGACAAACGCAGCCTCGAAGTGGTCAGGGAACTGCGCCCGGCGCCGGGCAAGACCACCGCGCACGTCGAATTCAGCGCCGACGGCCGCTATGCGCTGGTGAGCGTCTGGGAGACGGACGGCGCGATTGTGGTTTACGATGCGGCCACGCTCGAGGAGGTCAAGCGCTTGCCGATGAACAAGCCCTCGGGCAAATACAACGTGCACAACAAGATCACGCGCTCGGACGGGACCAGCCACTGAGATGAACAACGACATCACGGTACGCAGGCCGAAGCCCGCGGGCACCAATGTCCAGGCGTTCCTCGGCAACCTGCCGATGTTCAGCGAGATGAGCCGCGAGGAAATCGACCGCATCGCCGCGTTCACGCTGCCGTCCCACGTCGCCAAGGGCGAAGCGGTGTTCCACGCCGGCGATCCCTGCACCGGCTTTCACATCGTCGTCTACGGCCAGGTGAAGCTCGGCTTCAATTCGCCGCAGGGCGGCGAGAAGGTCGTCGAGATCATCGGTCCGGGCCAGAGCTTCGGCGAGGCCCTGATGTTCCTCGAAAAGCCCTACATCGTGTTCGCGCACGCGCTGCACGACACCATGCTGCTGCACGTCGCCAAGCACTGCGTGTTCAGCGAGCTGGCGCGCGATCCCGCGTTCAGCCGCAAGATGCTGTCGGGCCTGTCGCGCCGGCTGCACGGCCTGGTGAAGGACGTCGAGGCCTACTCGCTGCGCTCGAGCGCCGAGCGCGTGATCGGTTACCTGCTGCGCGACGAGGACGCGCCGGCGCAGGTGCAGCTCGCGGCCGGCAAGAGCGTGGTCGCCTCGCGGCTCAACATGACGCCGGAGCATTTTTCGCGCGTGCTGCACGAGCTTTCCGCGGCCGGCTTGATCGAGGTCGACGGCAGAACGGTGCGCATCCTCGACCTGCACGGCCTGCGCGGCTACCGCGTCTGAGACCTCACATCATGCTGCATCCGGAGATCGAGTCTCTGGACAGGGACGCCATGCAGGCCCTCCAGAGGCGCAAGCTGGCCGTCCTCGGCGAGCGCTTGGCCGCGTCGCCCGAGTGGCGCGATCACTTCGCCAAGGCCGGGATGCAGCCGCGCGACCTGGCGGCCGCGGA
>MEQQ01000026.1:1113-9995 GCA_001770285.1 Betaproteobacteria bacterium RBG_16_66_20 | reverse complement strand
CGCTCGATCTTGGCATCCGTGGTGTAGATGTCCATGACGTCGATCTTCCCGGCCGCGACCGCTTCGTAGGCAAGGCCATGGTCGAGGCCCGCGGGCGCGGTGAACGGCAGTCCGTAGGCCGACTTCAATCCCGGCCAGCCGTCGGCGCGGCCGATGAACTCCTGCGACAGGCCGAGCTTCAGCTCCGGATGCCTGGCGAGGTCCGACAGCGTGCGGATGGCGAGTTTCTGCGCCCGCTCCCCGCGCATCGCGAGCGCGTAGCTGTTGTTGAAGCCGAGCGGCACCGCGACGCCGAAACCCATCGGCGCAAGCGCGCGATTCAAGGCTTCCATGCCTGGATCGCCGCCGAGCTTCAGGATCTCCTTCGCGATCGTGCCGCTGTATTCGGCGTAGAGGTCGATCGAGCCCGCCCCGAGCGCGGCGAACACGATCCCGGTATTGCCGAGCCCGGGACGGTGTACCGCATCGCCCGCCGTCCGGACGATGATCTCAGCGAGGATGTACGATTCGGTGAAGCGCTTGGAGCCGACTTTCAATGTTTCCGCTTTCACCGGAAAAATGAAAACGGCAAGCAAGAACAAGAACAATTTCATGCGGCTCGTTCTAGCGTTTTCGCTCCCGAATCGAGGAACTGCAGCGCCGCGAGGTTGGCGTAGAGGCCGCCCTGTTTCATCAGCTCGGCATGCGTCCCCTGCGCGACGATTCTGCCGCGCTCCATGACCACGATGCGGTCGGCGTGCTGCACGGTGGCGAGGCGATGCGCGATCACCAGCGAAGTGCGCCCGCGCTCGAGCGCTTCGAGCGCCTGCTGCACCATGCGCTCGCTCGCCGCATCGAGCGAGCTGGTGGCCTCGTCGAGCAGCAGGATCGGCCGGTCGGCGAGCAGCGCGCGCGCGATCGACAGGCGCTGGCGCTGGCCGCCCGAGAGCGTCACGCCGCGCTCGCCGAGCACGCTGTCCAGCCCCTGCGGCAGCCGGTGGATGAATTCGAGCGCGAAGGCCTGCTCGCAGGCGCGCTCGGCCGCCTCGCGGCTCGCCTCCGGCCTGCCGTAGCGCACGTTTTCGAGCACGCTCGCGGCGAAAATCACCGGATCCTGCGGCACCACCGCTATCAGGCGCCGCAGCGCGGCGGGATCGAACTCGCGCAGGTCGGTGCCGCCGATGCGCAGCGCGCCCGATTGCGGATCGTAGAACCGCAGCAGCAGCGCGAGCACCGTGGTCTTGCCGGCCCCCGAAGGACCGACCAGCGCCACGCGCTCGCCCTGGGAGACGCCGAGCGAAAAGCGCTCGAGCGCGGGCACGCCCGGCCGCGCCGGATAGGCGAAGCTCACGCCCTCGAACGCGATCTCCGTGTGCACGGGCCGCGGCGCGGGCAGGGCGGGCGGCGAGATCGTCGGCCGCGTGTCGAGGATTTCCATCAGGCGCTCGGTGGCGCCCGCGGCACGCTGCAATTCTCCCCAGACTTCGGACACGGTCCCGGCGCCGGTCGCGACGACGAATGCATAAAAGACGAATGCCGACAATTCCCCTGCCGACAGGCGCCCCGCGAACACGTCATGGCCGCCGACCCACAGGATCACGCCCACCGCGCAGAACGCGATCAGCATGACCGAAGCGATCAGGAACGCTTTCTGGCCGATGCGCGCGACGCCGGACCGGTAGGCGGCTTCGGCGTGGCGCCCGAATGCGGACCGGTCTGCCGCCTCGTGCGCGTAAGCCTGCACGGTGCGGATCTCGTGCACCGCTTCGTCGACGTAGGCGGAGACGTCCGCGACGCGGTCCTGGTTGTCGCGCGAGAGCCGGCGCACGCGGCGGCCGAGCAGCAGGATCGGCACCAGGGTCGCCGGTATGCCGAGCAGGACGAATGCGGCGAGCTTCCAGCTGACCACGAACATCATCACCGCGGCGCCGATCATCATCAGCAGGTTGCGCACGAACATCGACAGGCCGTAGCCGATCACCTGCTGCAGCAGCGTGGTGTCGTTGGTCAGGCGGGAGATCACATCCCCGGTGCGGGTGGCCTCGAAGTAGCCCGGCTCGAGCGCGAGGATGTGGTCGAACACGGTGCGGCGCAGGTCGGTAACCACGCGCTCGCCGATCGTCATCATCAGGTAGAAACGCACGAAGGTCGCGGCCGAGAGCAGCGCCGCGACGCCGATCATCGCGCCAAGCGCCGCGTTGAGCAGCTCCGGGTTGGCGCTGCCGAAGCCGTTGTCCACGACGTGCTTCAGCCCCTGGCCGAGCGCGAGCACGCAGCCAGCGGCCACCACCAGGGCAAGCAGCGCCAGCGCGATTTTCAGCCGGTAGGGCGCGACAAAACGCGCCAGGCGCAGTGCATGCCTCATGGGTCATCCACTTTACTATGCAATGGGTCCCCACTTCCGCGGGGACGGCCTAGCGGCCGTAGAAGCGGTAGTTGTTGCGGCCGAGCTGCTTGGCGCCGTACATGGCGACGTCGGCATTGCGCAGCAGCGCTTCGCCGTCGCCCGCGTCGGTCGGATAGAGGGATACGCCAATGCTCGCACCGATCGAGAAGTCGCGCCCGTCGACGCGGAACGGCGGCTCGAGCGCGCGCAGGATCTTTTCGGCCACCACCTGGCAGTCGGTGTCGAGTTGCAGGCCCGGGATCACCACCACGAACTCGTCGCCGCCGTGACGCGCCAGCGTATCGGCCTTGCGCAGGCAGCCGGCGATGCGGTGCGCCGCTTCGCGCAGCACGGCGTCCCCCGCGCGGTGCCCGAGCGCGTCGTTCACCTGCTTGAAATGATCGAGATCGACCACCATCAGGCCGACGCGCGCATCGCGCCGCTGCGCGAGGTACACGGCCTGCCGCAACCGGTCGTCGAGCAGGCGGCGGTTGGGCAGGCCGGTGAGCGTGTCGTGATAGGCGAGAAAACGCGCCTCTTCCTCCTGGCGCTTTCTTTCGGTGATGTCCTGGGAAACGCCGATCATGCGATACACCCGGCCCGAGGCGTCGGCGAGCGTTTTGCCATGCGAGGATATCCAGGCCACGCGTCCGTCCTGGCGGATCACGCGGTATTCGTTGGAACACGCGCCCGCCTGCTCCCAGGCGGCGTTGACCGTGGCAAGGTAGCGGTCGCGGTCCTCCGGGTGCACGATTTCCAGGTATTCCGGCCAGCGCGTGCTGCGGCCCCCGCCTGCGCCCAGCAGTGCCGAAGGATCGCCGCCCCAGTGCAGCTGGTGCGTTTCCCGCTCCCATTCCCAGTACACGAGCTCGGCGGCATCCACCGCAAGACGCAGCTTCTCGACGTTCTCGTAGAGCGCGGCCGCGGCGACCTTCTCGGCGGTGATGTCCCGGGCGGTGCCGGTCGCACCGATCACCGCGCCCTGTGGGTCGCGCAGCGGAACCGCATTGAAGGACAGATCGACGTGGCTGCCGTCTCGCCGCCGGTTGCGCGTCTCGTAGTCGAACACCGACTCGCCGTCGAGAATGCGGCGGAATACCGCAAGGTCCCGTTCGGTCACTTCCGGCGCGAGCACTTCCTTGAACTCGCGACCAAGCAGCTCGTCCGGCGGGCAGCCGTAGATGCGCCGCACGGCGGCCGGGCTGAGGTAGGTCCAGCGCCCCCCGGTGTCCACCGACCAGATCAGGTCGTTCGAGGTCTCGACAAGATTCCGGTACATGGCTTCGCTCTTGCGGAGCGCCTGTTCGGCGGCGTACCGCTCGCCGATATCGCTGAAGGCGACGATCGCCGATTTCTCGGGGTGCTGCGCGTCCAGCGCGCGTATCAGCAGGCTGCACCAGAGCCGCGACCCGTCCTTGCGCGCAAGCTCCAGCTGGCTGTCGAGCACCGCGCTGCCGTGCAGCGCCTCGTAGCCTCTGCCGGCCGTGAGCCACGCCGCCTCGGACGGATAGAGCACCCGCGCCGGCTTGCCGCTCAGTTCGCCCGCTGCATAGCCGAGCATCTGCTCCAGGCGCCGGTTGCAGCGCACGATGACGCGCCCGGCGAGAAACGCGACCCCCACCGGCAGCGTATCGAGCACCAGATTTTCCTCGGCGAGCACCTGGCCGTAGGCGTCCTGGGCGCGGCGCAAATCAGTGACATCGGTGAACATGCTGACGATGCCGCCGGCGCGGCTGCGCACGAACAGGCCCTGCAGCGAACGGCCGTCGCGCGTCGTGTAGTGGCGCACCGCGCCGACGCCGCTGCGCCTGCGGGCAAGGCGCTCATCCAGCCATTGCTCCCGGCGTCCGGCAAATTCGGGCGGCACGCTCTCGGCGTCGAAGGCGTTCTGCGCGATCTCCTGATATGCCGTCCCGGTCAGTTGCGCGGCGGTGCGGCCGCCGCCGTACACCTGCGCATAGATCTCGTTGCAGACCACCAGGCGGTCGGCGGCATCGTAGACCGCGATGCCTTCGGGAAAGCTTTCGATCGCGTCGCGCAACTGCGCCTCGCTGCGCGCCACGCGGGCGAGCAGTTCCTCGTTCTCGGTCCGGGCGCGCAGCGTGCCGACGATGTAGCCGTGAATGTCCCGGTAGACGCGGATCATCGCGATGCCGAACACCAGCGCCAGCAACGCCAGCAGCTGGTAGGTTCGCCCGGGTTGCAGCGCGAGCTGCGCCGCCGCGCCCAGGATCGGCGGCACGCAAAAGCCGTAGAACGCGGCCGGGCTGGCGGCGTATACGCTGGCGGCGCCGATCACGCTGCCGCCGATGACGAAGATCACCGCCATCTGCAGCAGCTGGTCGCCGGCCGGGAAAAACACCGCCGACGGGATGGTCCACAGCGCGCCCGCGGCGATCGCGCCCACCGCGAAGCGCGCCTCCCAGATTCGCGGCGCAAGGCGGCCCGGGTCGCGCAGATAGTGTCGATGTAACGCCATGCGTGCCATCGTTACCGCCAGCAACGCGCCGAACCACGCCAGCAGCACGGTCGCCGGGAATGCGTCCCAGAGAATGGCGAGCAGCAGCCCGCCAGCGGCGATCGTGGTGATGTAGGCGGTTTTCGCAACGCCAACCAGGGCCGCGACGCGTGCCGCCGCGAATCGTTCCTCAGCCATCGACACAAGCTATCCCCCCGGCTGGCGTGGCCGGCCGGAATTCCGGCACGCGGTTGACTTTTTCTTGCAGTTGCTCCGACGAACGGCTTACACCCGTCGTCAGACGGCGCGCTCGACCTCGACCAGGCAGTCGTAGTAGGTGGCCGCGCCGCCCAGGTCGGCGGTGCGCTGCGATGTGAGGTCGTTGGCATTGCGCCGGTCGCGCGCGAACTTCTTCCACCACACCGAGGGCGCCACCACCACGCCGCGGCGCGGCTTGTCGTTGACCCGCGCGCGCAGCGTGAAGCTGCCGCGATCGTTGAACAGCCGCACGCGATCGCCGTCGCTTATGCCGCGCTTGGCCGCGTCCTCCGAATGCAGCTCGAGGCTCGGTTCGCCTTCCGCGTCGCGAAAGCGCCGCAGGTTGGCGAACGAGGAATTGAGGAAGTTGCGCGCCGGCGGCGACAGGAAATTGAGCGGATACTTCTTCGCCAGCTGCGGATTGCTCGAGGGCAGCTCGGCGGGCGGATTGTAGAACGGCAGCGGATCGATGCCCTGGGCCTTCAGCGCATTGCTGTAGAACTCGCATTTGCCCGAGGGGGTGTGGAATCCGCCTTGCGCGAATGGCGCGAAATTCTCCGGCAGCGCGAGCCGTTGCCAGCCATTCTGCTTCAGCGACTCCCAGTCCATGCCCGCGAGGTTGGCGTGGCCCGAGCCGATCGCCTGGCGCGCGATGTCTTCGTCGGAATCCCGGAAGCAGGACTCCTCGAACCCCATGCGCGCGGCAAGGCGCCGGAATACTTCGGTATTGGGCAGCGACTCGCCGACCGGAGCGATGGCGGGACTGTTCGCGAGCACGTACAGGTGCCCGTAAGACTTGTGGATGTCGTAGTGCTCGAGCTGCGTGGTCGCCGGCAGCACGATGTCGGCGTAGTCCGCGGTGTCGGTGAGAAAGCTGTCCATCACCACGCAGAACAGGTCCTCGCGCGAGAAGCCCGCGATCACCTTGGTCGAATCGGGGCATACCGCGACCGGATTGTTGTTGTAGACGATCACCGCGCGCACCGGCGGTTCGGCCGCAGTGAGCACGTCGCCCAGCCTGGAATGATTGATCACGCGCGGGCGTTTCGCCGGCATCAGGTCCGGGCGCTCGAGCGCGGCGTGGTCGAAATTGTAGTTGTCCGCCGTCGTGAGGAGGATTCCGCCCGCAGGATCGCGCCAGGCGCCGGTGAGCGCGGGCAGGCAGGCGATGGTGCGCGCCGCGATGCCGCCGCCGGCATGGCGCTGCATGCCGTAATTGAGCCGGATCGCGGCCGGTTTCGCCGTGCCGTAGTCGCGCGCAAGCTGTACCACCACTTCGGTCTCGATGCCGCAGATTGCCGCCGCCCACGCGGGCGAATACTGCTTGATCCGCTCTTCCAGGAGGTCGAATCCGAGCGTGTAGCGCGAAATGTAATCCCGGTCGATCAATCCCTCGCCGATCAGCACGTGCATCATGCCCAGGGCCAATGCGCCGTCGGTACCCGGCAGCAGCGCGATGTGCTGGCTGCACTTCTCCGCGGTCAGGCTGCGGTAGGGGTCGATTGCGACCAGCTTCGCGCCGCGCCGCTTGGCTTCCTGCGCGCGGGTCCAGAAATGCAGGTTGGAGGTGATCGGGTTGGAGCCCCAGATCAGGATCAGCTTGGAGTCGACGTAATGCTCCGGATCCATGCCGTAGCTGCCGCCGAGCGTCGCCTTGATGCCGAACTTGCCGGCCGACGAACACAGCGTGCGGTCCAGCTGCGAGGCGCCGAGCCGGTGGAAGAAGCGCCGGTCCATCGAACTGTACTGCAGCATGCCCATCGTGCCGGCATAGCTGAGCGGCAGAATCGATTCGGGGTTTTCAGCCGCAACATGTTTCAGGCGCGCGGCGATCTCGTCGAGGGCCTCGTCCCAGCCGATGCGCTTGAAACCGCCCTGGCCTTTCGGGCCGACGCGCTGCAACGGGTGCTTCAGGCGGTCGGGCGCGTAGCTGCGCTCGGTGTAGTGGCTTACCTTGGTGCACAGCGAGCCGTCGGTGAACGGGTGCAGCGGATCGCCCTGCACCTTCACCGCGACGCCGTCCTTCACCGTGACCAGCATCGCGCAGGTGTCGGGGCAGTCGTGCGGGCAGGCGGCCCGGACCACCTTGACCGTGGCATCGGCCGCCGCCAGTTGCTGCGCGCCGCGCGGAGCGTTCATGGCGCGGAATTCTGCGCCCAGCCGGTCGCTTCGTCGAGCAGCTGGATCCAGTGCCGGACCGGCGTGCGCGTGGCGGCCTGCAGGTGGACCAGGCAACCGATATTGGCGCTGGCGATCACGCCGGGATCGCCGGCGGCGAGCGCGCAGAGCTTGCGCTCGCGCAGCTTGCCCGAGAGTTCGGGCTGAAGGATCGAATAGCTGCCGGCCGAGCCGCAGCACAAATGCCCGTCGGCGACCGGCGTGAGTTCGAAGCCCGCCGTTTGCAGCAGCGTCTCCACCTTGCCGCGCAGCTGCTGGCCGTGCTGCAGCGAGCAGGGGGACTGGAAGGCGACCCGGCCCGAGCTGGTTTTCTTCCGGATTGCGTTTTCCGGGACAACTTCGGATAGATCCTTGGTCATCGCCGAAATCCGTTCCGCTTTGCCGCGGTACCCGGGGTCTGCACGAAGATGATGGGCAAATTCCTTGACAAATGACCCGCAGCCGCTGGCCGTCATGACGATTGCCTCGACCTCGCCGCGCTCGATGGACGGCCACCAGGCATCGATCAGCGCCCGCATGTCGTCTGCGCCCGCTTCCTGCTGGTTCAGATGGAAACGCAGCGCGCCGCAGCAGCCGGCGCCCGGCGCCTCGATCAGCGAAATTCCATTGCGGTCGAGCACGCGCGCCGCCGCGGCGTTGATTGCCGGCGCCAGCGCGGGCTGCACGCAGCCGGCAAGCACCAGCATGCGTCGCTGGTGGCGCGGCGCGGGCCACGCCCCTGCGGGTTCATTTTTTTCCGGGATGTTTTTTTTCAGAGATTCGGGAAGGAACCATTGCGTCAACCGTCCCAACAGCAGAAGAAAGGAAAACAAGCCGGTCTTTGGCAATACAAACGCCAACGCCGTTCTCTGCAACCGCTCCATCGGACCCCGGCCGGTCCTGTCCTCGACGATCGCGCGGCCGATGTCCGCCAGCCGCCCGTATTGCACGCCCGAGGGACAGGTGCTCTCGCAGGAGCGGCAGCTCAGGCAGCGGTCCAGGTGCAGGCGCGTCTTCGCCGTCGGCACCGCGCCTTCGAGGACCAGTTTGATGAGGTAGATGCGCCCGCGCGGCCCGTCGAGTTCGTCGCCGAGCAGCTGGTAGGTCGGGCAGGTCGCGGTGCAGAAGCCGCAATGCACGCACTTCCTGAGAATGGCGTCGGCCTCGCGCCCCTCGGGCGTATCGCGGATGAAATCTGCAAGCTGGGTCTGCACGCGGCGTCTGCCTGTCTTTGCTCGCTATACTTTGCGGATGAAAAGCGTGTTCTGGCTGCTGCTGTTCGCGATCGCGGCGGCGGCCGCATGGCTCGTCCGGCACGGCCTGCGCGAGTGGGAGGCGCGCCAGCGCGCGGAAGAGGAACGCCTGGCGAAATTCATGGCGGCAACCACCGCGGCGGCGAAGCCGAACCCCGCCGCGCCCCTGCCCGCACCTTTGGCTGCAACTCCCGACCAAGCCGTGCCGGCGGCTTCAAACGACCTCGCGCAGCAAAAGCTGCTGTTCGAAGCAGCCCACAAAGCCGGCGCAGCCGGCGAGCCCGCGCTTGCCATCCAGTTGTACGGCCGGCTGCTCGCCCGATACCCCGCCACCGCATTCGCGGGCCAGGCGCGTGCAGCCGTCGAATCGTTGAAGAAAAAACTCGTCACG
>MEQQ01000026.1:0-1021 GCA_001770285.1 Betaproteobacteria bacterium RBG_16_66_20 | reverse complement strand
GGCGCGAACACGCCGGCCGACTTGTCCGCCGCGCGAAACAGCGTCGCGTGCCCGCCCGCGCGCGCGGCCGCGGCGCGCACGGTGGCCGCTTCGGCATTGGTCTTCAGCCAGCGCAGCGCGCCGCCCCACTCGATCATCTGCGCGCCCGGCAGCTCGACCTGCGGCGCATGCGAAGGCAGCGAAAGGCGCCACAGCGGCGTCTCGCCGGCGAAAAACGGGTCGCTTTGCTCGCGGATGCCGCACCAGTAGCGCCCGGCCTGGACCGGCTCTACCACCTCGCCCCCCAGTTTCTCCGCCGCGGCCTTGATGGCGCTCGCCGCGCCCGAGAGGCGCAGCGCGAGATCACCGTCGGTCCAGGCGCTCGCCGATATGGGCAGGGGCTGCCCGGCCCAGCGGTTCATGCTCTCGAGCGCCCTGGCCTGCGGCAGCTCGAGCTTTACGGTCATCTCGGCGCGCGGCTGCGGCAGCACCTTGAGCGAGACCTCGAGGATCAGCCCGAGGGTGCCGAGCGAACCGGCGAGCAGGCGCGACAGGTCGTAGCCCGCGACGTTTTTCATCACCTGGCCGCCGAAGCCGAGAAGCTGGCCGCGCCCGTCGACGATTTTCAACCCGAGCACGAAATCGCGCAGCGCGCCGGCGCTCGCGCGGCGCGGCCCCGAGAGCCCCGCCGCGACGCAGCCGCCGATCGTCGCCCCGGCGCCGAAATGCGGCGGCTCGAACGCAAGCAACTGCCGTTGCGCGGAAAGTTCTTGTTCGAGATCGGAAAGCAAAGTGCCGCAGCGCGCGGTCACCACCAGTTCGGTCGGCTCGTAGGCGACGATGCCGGACTGGCTGCGCGTATCGAGCAGTTCGCCGCGCGGCTCGTTGCCGTAGAAATCCTTGCTGCCGCCGCCGCGCAAGCGCAGTGCGCGCCGATCGGCCGCGGCGGCCCTGATCTGATCGGAAAACACTTTGGACAATTCGGAATCCAAGAAATCAGAACCTGGGCAGTTCCGGATGGCTCAGTTTTCCGGCTTTCACG
>MEQQ01000025.1:12650-31409 GCA_001770285.1 Betaproteobacteria bacterium RBG_16_66_20 | reverse complement strand
CCCGTATGGGCCTTGCTTTACCTCGATCATTTCCACTTCTTCCAGAACCTCGAATCCATGCCCGCCCGTCGAGAGCAAGATCACATCGCCCGGCCCGAGTTCCCTGCTTTCGAGGTAGGCGCCGGCGCTGCTGTAAAAGTCCACGCGCAACCGGCCGCGGCGAATGAAGAGAACTTCGTTCGTGTAATGCACTTCCCGCGGCACGGGGTTGTGGACATGCGGCTCGATCACATGGCCGGCTGCGTGACGCATGGACGCAAGCTGCTGGGAAAAATGGCCGGGCGTAAAGAAGTGAATGCCGGCTTCACGAAAGCTGCTTCGCACGATGAGCGCAAACTGGACGCCGTCAAATTCGACACGCTCGATCATGGATGACTCATAACGCAATTTCCGGGTAACGCGGCGTGCGCCCCTCGCGCACGCGTCCGCAGGCTTCCGTGACAATTTCGGCCAGGCGGTTGACAAAATCCTCCCAGCCATATTCGGCGAGCCTGCGTTTCCCACGCTCCGCGAGTTCCGCTGCCAACGCCTCGTCGCGCCATATGCGCAGCATTGCCCTGGCGAGTTCCTGAGGCGAGCGCGGGTCGACCAGAAGCCCCGCCTCCCCGATCTGTTCTCGAATCCCGGGAATGTTCGAAGTGATTACGGGACGACCGAAATGCCACGCCTCCAGCGGCGGGAGATTGGTAGGTCCAAAAAAAGTCGGCATGACCAGTCCGCATGACAGCCGGTAGAGAGCCGGCATGTCTTCGTCCGGGACTTTGCCAAGGTAAACAACGCGATCGTCTACCCGCAATTCATTGGCCAGCTCCGACAGCCGCTTGATGTTGAGCGCGCGAAAATAGTCCGCATAGTTACCACAAAGAACCACTCTGACATCTTCCGCGCGCTCATCGGCAATGAGGCGCAGCGCCCGGACGATCAGTTCGTGGTTCTTGTGGCGCCAGAACTGCGCCGGGTAGAAGAAATACCGCGGCGGCAAGCGATACTTGGTCGAAACCCGCTCAAGTTCCTGCGCGCCGGGCATGCCACTGCGACGGAATGGCGGATAGTACGGCAGTATCCTGATGCGGTCCGCGTCGATGTGATCACCATAAAACCTGAGTACATGTGACTTCCCGACCTCCGAATCAACCAGCACGAAGGTCGCATATTTGCACATGTTCGTGAATACATAATCACGCAAATTTGTTTCCCCGAAGGCGCTGACCTCCGGGAATTCCGGATGCAGGCGGTGATTTAAATCGTATATCGGGACGATGAAGGGCTTGAGGGACCCAAAGCAGAACGGATGAAAACTAAGCTGGATAATGAGGTCTAATCCGGCTTTGCGGACAGCGCGGGCGCCGAACGGATCAAAAAGGAGCTGATTTGCATCGTACTCGCGCCCTGCCGTAGGCTTGTTGCCAAGAAACGCTTCCAGCGGCTGCGTTGCCTCGGGTCGTCCGCTTAAAGTCTGGATCGGAAGACCCCGATATGCCAAACCGCCCTGCGTCGCCAGCCATTCGATATCTTCGTCGGGATTGGTGATGCAAACAAACTCGTCGGCACTCTGCTGTGCAATCTCACTCAAGGCATTCAGCGCCATCATCTCGTAATGAAAGCCCCCGCCGACGAGCGGCGAGTAATGTCGATAGATTCCGATTCGCACGAATATCTTCCGGAACTTACCGCACTTTACTAATCTGCCAAGCAGCCGATCGATCGAGCATGCCTTCAAAAGCATTCTCCAATGCACGCGCCAATCCTTGTGCATCGAACAACGCGCTACGACGAACCGAGTCCCTGAGTGAGGAGCGCAGCTGCGTTCTAAGTGAAGGGTTTGCCGCGATGCTCGCGACTTTCTCGACGTAATCGCCTTCGTCATTCGCACGCCAATCGCCATGCCCTATCGCCGTGACGATGGAACTGGTCATGCGTTCACCGTACCTGCCTCCGGCCAAAGTAACAACCGGAACACCCATCCACAAAGCGTCGCAGGTCGTTGTCGCACCGCCAATTCCGCCTACCGGATCGAGCGCAATATCGAGCCTGTCATACATCGACATGTGCGCTTTCCAATCCGCCGTTCGCCCCATCAACTCGATGCGCGCTTCCGAAATTCCCTGGGCCTTGAATGCCGAAAGAATTCGCTTCCGACTTGCCGAATCATCCAATTCCTTTGTCTTCAACAGCAGGCAGGCACGCGGAATTTGACGCAGCACTCTGGTCCACAGGCCGATGGTACGGTCGGTAATCTTGGCAAGGTGATTGAAGCTGCCCAGCCATACCTTGCCGTCCGAGGCCGGCTGCCAAACAGGCGTGGGAGCGTCTTCGGACCCGGCATAACTTACCCATACACGTGGCAGCCGCCACACCAATTCGCTGTATTGCTCGTCGTGGGATTCGGGTGTCACGATCGCGTCCCCGATCCAATAGTCCATCTCCGTAAGACCGGTTGAGGCGAAATACCCAAGATAACCGCATTGCACGGGAGCGGCGCGGCGCGCAAAGATTCCCAGGCGATTGCCCCCCGTATGCCCCGCCAGGTCAAGCAGCACGTCTATCCGGTGCCTGCCGATGAGATCCACGGCCGCCACGTCTGAAATCCAGGTGATATCGTGCCAATGATCTACCTTCCCGCGTATTCTTCGTGTCACCTCGTCTTGTTTGTCAGCGGTCGAGTACGCAAATACTTCGACCCGGTTTCGATCGTGGTGCTCGAGTACCGGCTCTATGAAATAGCTGACCGCGTGAAGTCTGAAATCTCCCGATACATACCCAATGCGGAGCTTTCTGCCGTCTCTTGGCACATGGGGAAACAATTTTCTCCTGGCCGCTTCCCGCTCTGGCGGGGGAATGGCATTGATCTCCCAACTTCGCGCCTGCCGGAGGTATTGCTCGTTCGTACCCAATCCGCAATATGCCAGCAGATAAAGCAAGTTGCTATGCGCTGCGGCAAAATCTGGTTTGATCTCCAGTGCCCGTCGATAGCTTGCTTCGGCCTCGACTGGCCGGCCCAGATACGGAAGGAGGTTGCCCAGATTGAAATGCGCTTCGGCGTAATCCGGTTTGATCGCCAGTGCCCGTCGGTAGCTGGTCTCGGCCTCGTTTAGCCGCCACAGGTCGCCGAGGGCGGTACCCAGATTGTTATGCGCCAAAAAGAAATCCGGTCTGATCGCCAGCGCCCGTCGGTAACTGGCCTCGGCCTCGTTTGGCCGGCCCTGCTGCCGGAGGGTATTGCCCAGGTTGTTATGCGCCAGAAAGAAATCCGGTCTGATCGCCAGCGCCCGTCGGTAACTGGCCTCGGCCTCGTCCTGCCGGCCCTTCCGCTGGAGGACGTTGCCGAGGTTGTTATGCGCCTGGGCGTAATCCGGTTTGATCGCCACTGCACGACGGTAACTGGCCTCCGCCTCGACTTGCCGGCCCAGATCCCTAAGGACGTTAGCCAGGTCGTAATGTGCCTCGGCGTAATCCGGTCTGATCTCCAGCGCCCGTCGGTAGCTGGCCTCGGCCTCGCTTAGACGACCCTGCTCCTGGAACACTTTGCCCAGCTTCCTGTGCGCCTCAGCATCATTCCGCGGCAACGCCGCAGATTGCTTTGGTGACTCGGCGTTTGCCATGATCGACTTGATGAAGTTTGAACAGGTCGCACGTATTATGGCAGCTTCGGCAAATGAGTCTGTGCTTCATCATAAATGACCAGCAAGAACGGTAGCGGTGGAGCGTATTCAGGCGACTATCTTTCCTGGGAAGACGCAGCACGCGATTCCACCGGTTATGACGCGGCCCGCATTCTCGGCAAAGTCAGGGATTCCCTGCTCAAGGTCAAAAGGGGGGAAGCGGCATATGAGCGCGACGCCGTATTGTTCAAACGGATTCAGCATCCGTTTCCGCTGCTTGCCTTCCTCTTGAGAATCGGCGTCGAAAATGGAAATAGACTGCGCCTCGTTGATTTCGGGGGATCCCTTGGGACGACGTATTTCCAGACACGGGAATTCCTCTCCGCGTTGAAGGAGATCAGATGGGCGATTGTCGAGCAGCCGCACTTCGTAGCTTGCGGGAAGGAAATGTTCGCGGACGGCCGGCTGTCGTTCCATGATTCGATAGCCGAGGCGCAGGCGGTTACGGGAGCGAACACAGCTCTCTTTTCCGGTTCCATCGGTTATCTCCGGGAACCGGAAGTCGTCCTCGACTCGATTCTCACAGGCAACTTTCAATGGGTGATCTTCGATCGGACCGCGTTCATCGACGCGCCGAAGACCCGCATTGCCGTGCAGACCGTGCCGGAGTGGATCTATGGAGCGTCCTATCCCATACGGCTCTTCAATCGGGCCGATCTCCTGTCCCGCTTCCGGGACCGCTTCGAGTTCATCGCCGGATTCGAAAGTTATTGCGACGCCCCCGAAACCATTGGTGGGGTCCGCGTATGTCATGAGGGCTATGTTCTGAAAAACAGAGCCCGGTCGAACATTGCAGGCTGAAATGGCAAATACCCTTTTGGATCGCCGCTCAAGTCGAAAGCACAGACCGCGGAGCGAAAGCGGAAAAGGCCCTGAAATCAACCCTCTAGGAATTCCCGGTCAGCCGCTTGCAGCCGCTGCAAAAAACGTGTTCAATGAATGCGTTGCGAAATTTAGCTGAGGCGGTTTGCTAACAAGTTGGTCGGCCAACCCGTTGCATGCCCGGTAAAGCGGTCAAGGATTTCTCCCTGGCTTCGACCAGCGGCGGCACGTTCAAACGCTCCGACCTGCACGGCAAGAAGCTGGTCGTGTACTTCTACCCCAAGGACAACACCCCCGGCTGCACGGTCGAGGGCACGGATTTCCGCAACCGCTACAAGGAATTCGCCAAGGCGGGCGCCGAAGTGGTCGGCATCTCGCGCGATTCGCTGAAATCGCACGCGGGCTTCAAGGCGAAGATGAAATTCCCCTTCGAGCTGCTGTCGGACGCCGACGAGAAGGTCTGCACGCTGTTCGGCGTGATGAAGATGAAGAACATGTACGGCAAAAAGGTCCGCGGCATCGAGCGCAGCACCTTCGTCCTGGACGGCGACGGGGCGATCGCGCGCGAATGGCGCGGCGTCAAGGTTCCCGGCCACGTTGAGGAGGTATTGAACTTTGTTAAAACCCTATGATGTCGAGCAGGCCGAAGTAGCAGAGTCCTCCACCGAAGGCGCAATGTCGAAGAAGCCCCGCAGCCCCCGAAAATCCAAGGTCAAGAAGCTGTTCGTGCTCGACACCAACGTGCTGATGCACGACCCGGCGAGCCTGTTCCGCTTCGAGGAACACGACCTTTACCTGCCGATGGGAACGCTGGAGGAGCTCGACAGCCACAAGAAGGGCATCTCCGACGTGGCGCGCAACGCGCGCCAGGCGAGCCGCTTCCTCGACGAGATCGTCTCGGGAAAGAGCGGCGACATCACCGCCGGCCTGCCGATCCGGACGCGCGAGGGCGGACCCTCGGCCGGCGGGCGCCTGTTCCTGCAGACCGAGGCGATCAACGGCGATCTGCCCGCGACCTTGCCCGCCGGCAAGACCGACAACCAGATCCTGTCGGTGGTCCGGCACCTGCAGAAGAAGGATCCTGCGCGCGGCGTGACGCTGGTGTCCAAGGACATCAACATGCGCATCAAGGCGCGCGCGCTGGGGCTCGCGGCCGAGGATTATTTCAACGACAAGGTGCTGGAGGACACCGATCTCCTCTACACCGGGGTGCAGAAGCTCGGCGCCGCGTTCTGGGAGAGCCACGGCCGCGACATGGAGTCCTGGAAAAAGGACGGCCACACCTACTACCGGATCCGCGGGCCGCTGGTGCCGCAGCTGCAGGTGAACGAGTTCGTCTACGACGAATCCGGCGAGCGGCCGATCCACGCCCTGGTCAAGGAAAAAGCCGGGCGCATGGCGGTATTCGAGACGCTGCGCGACTACACGCACGCGAAGAACTCGGTCTGGGGCATCAACGCGCGCAACCGCGAGCAGAATTTCGCCCTCAACCTGCTGATGAATCCGGCGATCGATTTCGTGACGCTGCTCGGCCAGGCGGGCACCGGCAAGACGCTGCTCACGATCGCCGCGGGGCTGACCCAGGTGCTGGACGAGAAGCGTTACTCGGAGATCATCATGACGCGCGTCACGGTGCCGATCGGCGAGGACATCGGCTTCCTGCCGGGCACCGAGGAGGAAAAGATGCAGCCCTGGATGGGCGCGCTCGAGGACAACCTCGACGTGCTCAATGCTTCGGACGAATCGGGCGGCGAATGGGGCCGCGCCGCGACGCGCGACCTGGTGCGCTCGCGCATCAAGATCAAGTCGCTCAACTTCATGCGCGGCCGAACCTTCATCAACAAATGGCTGATCATCGACGAGGCGCAGAACCTGACGCCCAAGCAGATGAAGACGCTGATCACCCGCGCCGGCCCCGGCACCAAGGTCGTGTGCCTGGGCAACATCGCCCAGATCGATACGCCCTACCTGACCGAGGGCAGCTCTGGCCTGTCGTTCGTGGTCGACCGCATGAAGGGCTGGGTCCACGCCGGGCACGTGACCCTCGCGCGCGGCGAGCGCTCGCGCCTGGCGGATTTCGCCGCCGAAGCGCTCTGATTCACGTATTTCTGCTAGGCTGCGAGCCTTTTGCGGCCTTGCCGGCCTTTTTTCGAGACTTTTTCCTGGGGATTCAGCGCATGAAATTTCCATTGAACCTGGCCGCGCTGCTCGCGGCCTCCTTCCTGTTGACGCTGCCTGCCCACGCGCAGAAGGCCTACGAGCCGCAGGTCGGCCAGGCCGGCAAGGACGTGATCTGGGTGCCGACGCCCGACGAAGTGGTGGACCGGATGCTGCGCATGGCGCAGGTGACGCCGAACGACTACGTGGTGGACCTCGGTGCGGGCGACGGCAAGATCGCGATCGCGGCGGCGAAGAAATTCGGCGCCCGGTCGCTGGGCATCGAGTACAACCCGGAGATGGCGAAGCACGCGCAGGGCAATGCCGAGAAGGCGGGCGTGGCGGGCAAGGCGCGCATCATCCAGGGCGACATCTTCGCCACCGACTTCAGCCAGGCGACCGTGGTCACGATGTACCTGCTGCCGGGGCTCAATCTCAAGCTGCGGCCCACGCTCCTGTCGATGCGCCCGGGAACGCGCGTGGTATCGCACTCCTTCACCATGGACGACTGGGAAGCCGACGAGACCTCCAGCATGGACGGACGGCGCGCCTACTTCTGGGTGGTGCCGGCGAACGTGAATGGCGGCTGGACGCTCGAGACGGGCGGCGACAAGGCGGAACTTTCCTTCGAGCAGCGCTACCAGAAAATCGAGGGCACGGTCGGCCTGGGCCACAGCCAGGGCGGATTGCGCGAAGCGCGCCTGCGCGGCTTCAACATCAGCTTCGCCTACGTCGACAACAACGGCGTGCGGCGCGATTACACCGGCCGCATCACCGGCGGCAGGATGGAAGGCGGCTTCCGCGGCGACAACGGCAGCGAAGGGCGCTGGAGCGCCACCAAGAAGTAACTTACGTCAGCTTTTTATGTGAACCGTCGCAGAACGGTTTGCCGGCGCTGCGCTTGCAGCCGCACAGCCAGACCTTCTGCGCTTCAGTCATGGTGAACTTGATCGGCGTAAATTCGGTCGTCTTGTGCGAACCGTCGCAGAACGGCTGGCTCTTGGACTGCCCGCAGGCGCACCACCAGTAATCGCCCGGCGCCAGTTCCACTGCGAACGGGGACTTCTGCGCGATCGTCGGTTCCGCCATGGCCGCCCCTTGTCGAGTTGCCTACCGGTATTCTCTCGCCCGGTTCTCGAACCGGGTGTGCTCGCCCAGGAACGTCAGGTCGACTTTTCCGATCGGGCCGTTGCGCTGCTTGCCGATGATGACCTCGGCAAGGCCCCTGGATTCCATCTTTTCCGGGAAGTAGACCTCGTCGCGGTAGATGAACAGGATCAGATCCGCGTCCTGCTCGATGGCGCCCGATTCGCGCAGGTCCGACATCATCGGCCGCTTGTCGTTGCGGGTCTCGAGCGCGCGGTTGAGCTGCGACAGCGCCACCACCGGCGCGCCGAGCTCCTTGGCGAGCGCCTTGAGCGAGCGCGAGATCTCGGAGATCTCGGTGGCGCGGTTTTCGTTCTGGTTCTGGTTCGCCGACGACATCAGCTGCAAATAATCGACCATCACCAGGCCGAGGCTGCCGCACTGCCGGCGCATGCGGCGCGCGCGCGCGCGCAATTCCAGCGCGTTGAGCGCCGCCGCTTCGTCGATGAAGATCGGCGCGTTGTGCAGGCGCTCCATCGCGGTGGACAGCCTGCTCCACTCCTCGTCGGCGAGCCGCCCGGTGCGCATCTTGTGCTGGTCCACCCGCGCGATCGAGCCGAGCAGGCGCATCGCGAGCTGCGTGGCGCTCATTTCCATGCTGAAGATCGCCACCGGCAATCCGTTATCGACCGCGACGTGTTCAGCCATATTCAGCGCAAGCGCGGTCTTGCCCATCGACGGGCGGCCGGCGACGATGATCAGGTCGCCCGGCTGCAGGCCGGCGGTCTTCTCGTCCAGGTCGACGAAGCCGGTCGGCACGCCGGTGACGTCGGACTTGTTCTCCTGGTGGTAGAGGTGGTCGATGCGCTCGAACACGCGCGCGAGCACCGGCTGGATCTCCTCGAAGCCCTGGGTGCCGCGCTGCCCTTTCTCGCCCACTTCCAGGATGCGGGATTCGGCCTCGTCCAGCAGCTGGCCGACCTCCTTGCCGGAGGGACTGAGCGCGGATTCGGCGATCTCGGTGGCGACCTGGGCGAGGCGCCGCTGCACCGAGCGCTCGCGCACCAGCTCGGCGTAGCGCCGGATGTTGAGCGCGCTCGGGGTGTTCTGCGCGAGGGACCCCAGGTAGGCCGGGCCGCCGGCGCGGTCCTTGTCTTCGCTCGCCTCGACCGATTCGGCGACCGTGACCACGTCGGCCGGCTTGGCCTGCTCGATCAGGCGCGCAATGTGGCGGTAGATGCGGCGGTGGTCGTCGCGGTAGAAATCATCGGCCGCGACCAGGTCGGCGATCTTGTCGAACGCCTGGTTGTCGAGCAGCAGCCCGCCCAGCAGCGACTGCTCGGCCTCGACCGAGTGCGGCGGGACCTTCAGCGCGAGCAGCTGCGGATCAGCTGGCTCGCTGCGGAATGCCTGAGACTGCGGGACACGAGCCATTATCCGCGCAGTCTAATCCAAATCAGGTTTCCCCAATCACCGCAACCGTGATGGTGACCACGACGTCGGTGTGGAGCGCGATCTGGAGCGGGAACTCGCCCACCTGCTTGAGCGGCCCGGCCGGCATGCGCACCTGCGAGCGCTCGATCTCCATGCCCTGCGCCTTGAGCGCCTCGACGATGTCGTAATTGGTCACCGAACCGAACAGCCGCCCGTCCACGCCCGCCTTCTGCGCGATTTTCAGCGTCAGGCCGTCCAGCTTGGCGCCGCGTTCCTTCGCCTGCGCCAGCGCCGCCGCCTGCGCCTTCTCCAGCTCGGCGCGGCGCGACTCGAAGGCCTTCAGGTTCTCGTCGGTGGCGCGCTTGGCCTTGCCGTGCGGAATCAGGTAGTTGCGCGCGTAGCCGTCCTTGACCTTGACCACATCGCCCAGTTCACCGAGGTTCGCCAGCTTCTCCATCAGGATCACTTGCATGGCTGCATTTCTCCTCTATGCCTCAGTGCAGGTCGGTGTACGGCATCAGCGCGAGGAAACGCGCGCGCTTGATGGCGGTCGAGAGCTGGCGCTGGTAGCCCGCCGAGGTGCCGGTGATCCGCGCCGGGATGATGCGGCCGTTCTCGTTGATGAAATCCTTGAGGATGTCGATCGCCTTGTAATCGACCCATTCGATCTTCTCGGCGGTGAAGCGGCAGAACTTGCGGCGCCGGAACAGCGCCCGCTGTCCCCGGTCCTTCTTGTCCTTGCCCTTGCCCTTGAACTTGCCTTTGCCACGTCTCGGTGGAGCCATCTCAAACTCCTTACATGAATTCGATATTGGTTACGTGCAGCACCGGCTTCTTCGATTGCCGGCTCTTGGCGCACAAGAATCCTTCGGCCTTCAGCAGCCGCCCCAGCGCCGGCTTGGAAAACCCGGCCGCGAGCAGCAGCGCCTGGGCTTCGAATGCGACCGCGTCGATTTCGGCATTCACCTTGCGCAGGGCGCCGGCTTCGGCGCGCTCGGAGGCGTGCTTGAGGCGGAACTCGATGACCGGAACCCCGGCCGGCGTGTGCCGCAGCGCCTGCAACCCGGTGACCACGCCCGAGATCTCGACCCGGTTCGCGGGATCGCTCAAGCCGGCGCGGACGAAACTGCGGCTGGAGCCGGAGCCGCAGCTGGAACCTCGGAGGGCCTCGCGTCCGGGCTTCTCGTGTCCGCGGCCCGCTCCATCATCGACCGGGACTTCTCCTCCTTCATCATCGGGGAGGGATCGACCACCGCCTTGGTCATCTTGACCGTGAGGTGGCGCAGTACCGCGTCGTTGAAGCGGAACGAATGCTCGAGCTCGTTGATGGTCTCGCCGTCGCACTCGATATTCATCAGGACGTAGTGCGCCTTGTGCACCTTGGCGAGGGGGTACGACAGCTGGCGCCGGCCCCAGTCTTCCAGGCGATGCACCTTGCCGTTGCGCGCCGCGACGATGCCCTTGTAGCGCTCGACCATCGCGGGCACCTGCTCGCTCTGGTCCGGATGGACGATGAAACAGATTTCGTAATGCCGCATGCCGGGAATCTCCTTATGGGTAAGCCACCCGCCATGCGTTAGCGGTGCGGCAAGGATTGGCGCTTCCGAAAAAGCGCAAGGGCGCGGATTATATGGGATTTCCGGGGTAATGCACAAGCGGGATCATGACGCCCGCGATTCAGGCGTCGAGGAAGAGGTCTCGCCTCAAAGGCTCGCCGGGCGTACTGGCATAGCGGGCGAAATCCTGGACGCCCTCGCCACGCAACACCTGCTCGTCGATCAGGAATCTGCCCGTCAGATCGAGGCCCTTGGTCAGGATCGCGTGCGCCGCATCGGCCATGATTTCCGGCTGGCGACAGTGCTTGACCAGTTCCTTGCCCCCCAGATTCCAGATCGCGGCGGTGGCGATCGTCGTCTGCGGCCAAAGCGCGTTGACTGCGACCCGGCCCTTCAATTCCTCGGCCAGGCCGAGCACCAGCAAGCTCATGTTGTACTTGGCGATCGTGTAGGCGGTGTGCGGGCCGAACCAGCGCGGATTCAAGTTGAGCGGCGGCGCAAGGTTGAGTATGTGCGGCGTCGCGGCTTTGAGAAGATGCGGCAAACATGCGCGGCTCGCGAGCCAGGCGCCGCGATAGTTGATCTGGTTCATCAAATCGAATGTCTTGACCGGCGTCTCGAGCGTCGGGGTCAGGCTGATTGCCGAAGCGTTGTTGATGCAGATGTCGATGCCGCCGAATGCGCCGGCGGCTCGAGCGACCGCCGCCTCCACCTGGTCCGCCATCCGGATGTCGCACTGGATCGGCAAGGCTTCGCCCCCGGCTTGCCGGATCTCCGCGGCCGCCGAATGAATCGTTCCCTGCAATTTCGGGTGCGGCTCTGTCGTCTTCGCCGCAATCGCGACGCGCGCTCCGTCGCGCGCAGCCCGAAGCGCGATCGCGAGGCCGATGCCGCGGCTCGCGCCCGTAACGAAGAGCACTTTGTCCTTGAGCGTAGTCATGAGGCACGCCTGCGCACCGATTCAAACAGGCAAATACCCGCCGCCACCGAGACATTCAGGCTCTCCACCTGCCCTCCCATCGGGATGCGCGCCAGCAGGTCGCAGCTCTCGCGCGTCAGGCGGCGCATGCCCTCGCCCTCGGCGCCCAGGACCCAGGCAATGGAATCCGGCAGGTCCGCTTCGAACAGACTTTTTTCGGCGCGCTCGTCAGAGCCGACGATCCAGATGTTCCTGTCCTTGAGATCGGCCAGCGTGCGCGCGAGATTGGTCACCATGAAATAGGGCGTCACCTCGGCCGCGCCGCTCGCCACCTTGGACACGGTCGGGTTGATGCCCGCCGCCCTGTCCTTCGGCGCAACGACGGCGTGCGCGCCGGCAGCGTTGGCCACGCGCAGGCAGGCGCCCAGGTTGTGCGGATCGGTAATCCCGTCCAGAACGAGCAACAGGGGCTTTTCGATCGTTTCGAGAAGCTGATCCAGATCTTCAACGGCGCTTTTGACTTCAACCCTGGCAACCACGCCCTGATGTCGTCCGCCCCCGTAGAAGCCGTCAAGCCGCTTGGTCGGAACGCGCATCAGGCGCACGCCGCTACGCTCGGCCGCAGCGACCAGATCCCTGCCGCGGGCGTCGTTGCGGCCTTCGTCCAGGAAAATCTCGATTACCGATTTCGGGTCGGCGCGCAGCCGCGCGAGCACCGCGTGGAAGCCGAACACGACTCGGGGTTCACGCTGGCGCCGCATGTTCATTCCGGGCTCATGCAGGGACGAGGTCGATCTTGCGGCTCTCCAGGTCGACGCGCACCAGCTTCACCTTGATGCGGTCGGCGAGCCGGTAGCGCTTGCCGGTGCGTTCGCCGAGCAGCATGTGGCGCGTGGGCTCGAAGCGGAAGTAGTCGCGCCCGAGCTCGGAGATGTGCAGCAGGCCGTCGACGTAATACTGGTCCAGCATGACGAACAGGCCGAAGGCCGTGACGCCGGTGACGGTGCCGTCGTAAATCCCGCCGACGTGGTCCTGCATGTAGAAGCACTTGAGCCAGTTCTCGACATCGCGGCTCGCATCGTCGGCGCGCCGCTCGGTCTCCGAGCAATGCCGGCCAATTGCCTCCCAGTCGATTCCGGAATATTCCTGATTTGAAAGCAGCGCTTTTATCGCTCGATGCACCAGCAGATCCGGATAACGGCGGATTGGCGAAGTGAAGTGCGCGTAGGCGTCGTACGCGAGCCCGAAGTGGCCGACGTTCTCCGGCGTATAGACCGCCTGCTTGAGCGAGCGCAGCAGGATCGTCTGCAACAGGGAAAAATCCGGCCGCGGCTTGATCTTCGCGAGGATCTGCGCGTAGTCCTTGGGTTCGGGTTTCTCCCCTCCGGGCAGCTTCAGCCCGAGCTCGGCAAGGAAGTCGCGCAGCGCGGACACTTTCTCCGGCGCCGGCACGTCGTGCACCCGGTACAGGACCGGATGCGCGCGCCCGGCGAGGAACCCTCCGGCGCAGACGTTCGCCGCCAGCATGCATTCCTCGATCAGCCGGTGGGCCTCGTTGCGCGGCTCGGGGACGATGCGCAGGATCTTGCCGTGCGGGTCGAACTCCATCTTCGTCTCCACGGACTCGAAATCGATCGCGCCGCGGCGGTTGCGCTCCTGCGACAGGGCTTTGTAGACTTCATGCAGGGTTTGCAGATTCTGGTTCGCTTTCCCTTTCGAAATCATTTCCCAAACGGCGGTGTACGTCAGCCGTGCATGGGAGCGGAACACCGCCGCATAGAATTCGTAGCGTGCGACCTTCCCCGCCGGCGTGATCGCCATGTCGCAGACCATCGCGAGACGGTCGACCTCCGGATTGAGCGAGCACAGCCCGTTGGAGAGCTTCTCCGGCAGCATCGGGATCACGCGGCGCGGGAAGTAGACCGAGGTGCCGCGCTCGCGCGCCTCGCTATCCAGCGCATCGCCGTGGCGCACGTAGTGGCTGACATCGGCGATCGCGACGCGCAGGCGGAAGCCCGCATCCTTTCCGGCCGGCTCGCGCACCGCGTGCACCGCGTCGTCGAAATCCCTCGCCGTTTCGCCGTCGATGGTGACGAACGGCAGGTCCCTCAAGTCCCTGCGGCCCTTGCTGTCCTCGGGCCGGACCTGGTCCGGCATCGCGCGCGCGAGCGCCAGTGCCTTTTTCGAGAACTCGTGCGGCAGGTCGAACTTGCGCAGCGCGATCTCGATTTCCATGCCGGGATCGGTGTAGTTGCCGAGCACCTCGGCGACGCGCCCGATCGGTTGCGCATGTTTGGAGGGCTGCGCCACCAGCTCGACCGTCGCCACCTGGCCCGGCTTGCCCTGCCCGGTCTGGTCCGGCGGGATCAGGATGTCCAGCGCGATGCGCCGGTCCTCGGGCACGAGGAACAGCACGCCGTGTTCCCTGTGCAGCCGGCCGACGATGCGGCGATTGCTGCGCGAGAGCACTTCCACGATCGTGCCCGCGGGCCGGCCGCGCGGATCCTGCCCGCTGACGCGCACCGCGGCACGGTCGCCGTGCAGCACCTGGCGCATCTCGGCGGGCGGCAGGAAGACGGACGGTCCGCCGTCGTCCGGGACCAGGAAGCCGTGGCCGTCGCGATGGCCCTCGATGCGCCCCGCGATCACCGCGATGCGCCTGGCGGCGAGGAAACTGCCGGCGCGGTTCTGCACCACCCGGCCGGACTTCTCCAGTTCCGCGAGCGACGCTTCGAACACCGCGCGTGCGCGGTCAATGCCGACGCGTGCGCGGTCGATGCCGGCGAGGCCTGCCATCAGTTCCTTGCGCGTCAGCGGCGCGCCGGCGCGCTCGAGCGCGGCGAGGATATCCTCGCCGCAGGAATCGGATGGCGCGGCGGTCTGCCGAGTGGATTTTGCGTGTTTCTTCTTTGACATGGATGGTCGGGGACTCTAAAATCCGCCCCCTTGCCGAGGTGGCGGAATTGGTAGACGCACATGGTTCAGGTCCATGCGGTGGCAACACTGTGGGGGTTCGAGTCCCTTCCTCGGCACCAGTAGTTTAATCCATCCGAGCGTCGCGTTTGCAGGATTTCCGGTGGCGCTCAGCGCGACAATCTACAACTTCTCGATTCAGCTTTCGGACGCCGATCGCGGCGTGTATCAAGCGCTGGCACTCAAGGTCGCGCGGCATCCGTCGGAATCGGAGGAATACCTCCTCACGCGCGTGCTCGCCTACTGCCTGGAGTTCGCCGAGGGCATCGGCTTCTCGCGCGGCATTTCCGACCCGGAGGAGCCGGCGCTCTCGGTGCGCGACCTGACCGGGGCGCTCAAGGCCTGGATCGACATCGGCTCGCCCGATGCGGCGCGCCTGCACAAGGCCGCCAAGGCCGCGCCGCGCGTCGTTGTTTATACCCACAAGGACCCGGCGCAGCTGCAGCGCCAGCTCGCCGGCGAAAGGATCCACCGCGCCGAGGCGCTGGAGCTGTACGCGATCGACCGCGAAATCATCGCCGGCCTCGCGCGGCACCTGGAGCGCCGGACCGCGTTCGACCTCTCGGTAACCGACCGCCACCTGTTCATATCGATCGGTGATGCGACCCTGTCAGGCGCGGTAGAGCGCGTCATGCTCGATGACTAGATCCTGCGCCGCTGCCACCGGAAACGGAACGAAAGGAAACGCAAACCTGCTTCAGGATGCGTCGAACGGGTGGCGCCGGACGATGGTTTCGTCGCGCTCGGGGCCGGTGGAGATCAGGTCGATCGGCACGCCGCAGAGCGCCTCGATGCGCGCGAGGTAGTCGCGCGCGGCCCTGGGCAATCCGTGGTGCGCCTTCACGCCGACGGTGCTCTCGCGCCAGCCGGGCATTTCCTCGTAAACCGGCAGGCACAGCGCCAGTTCCTCGGCGCCTACCGGCAGGATGTCGCTGACTTTTCCCTCCACCTTGTAGCCGACGCAGATCTTGAGGGATTCGGCGCCGTCGAGCACGTCGAGCTTGGTGATGCACAGCCCGGAGACGCCGTTCAGCTGGATCGAACGCTTCATCGCCGCCGCGTCGAACCAGCCGGTGCGCCGCGGCCGCCCGGTGGTGGCGCCGAACTCCTGGCCGCGCTGGCGCAGGCGCTCGCCGACGTTGTCCGACAGCTCGGTCGGAAACGGACCTTCGCCGACGCGCGTGGTGTAGGCCTTGGTGATGCCGAGCACGTAATGCAGGTGCTGCGGGCCGACGCCCGCGCCCGCCGCAGCCGCGCCCGCGACGCAGTTGGAGGAGGTGACGAACGGATAGGTGCCGTGGTCGATGTCGAGCAGCGAGCCCTGCGCGCCCTCGAACAGCAGGTTCTTGCCCTCGCGGTTCGCCTCGTAGAGCGCGCGCGGCACGTCGGCCACCAGCGGCGCGATGCGCGGCGCGAGGGCAAGCGTTTCGTCCAGGATTTTTTTCAGTTCACAAGGTTTTTGCCCGTAATACTTCTCAAGAACAAAATTATGAAAATCGAGTAGCTCGCGCAGCTTGTCGGCGAAGCGCACCGGCTTCAGCAGGTCCTGCAGGCGGATGGCGCGGCGCGCCGCCTTGTCCTCGTAGGCCGGGCCGATGCCCCGCCCGGTGGTGCCGATCTTGTTGGCGCCGCCCTTCGCGGTCTCGCGCGCCTGGTCGATCGCGACGTGGTAGGGCAGGATCAGCGGGCAGGCCTCGGAGATCCGCAGCCTTTTCGCGACTGCGACCCCGGCCGCCTCCAGTTCGTCCATCTCCTGCACCAGCGCCTGCGGCGACAGCACCACGCCGTTGCCGATGTAGCAATCGACGTTGCCGCGCAGGATGCCGGATGGAATCAGGTGCAGCACGGTCTTGTTCGAGCCGATCACCAGGGTATGGCCGGCATTGTGGCCGCCCTGGAAGCGCACCACGCCCTGGGCGCGGTCGGTGAGCCAGTCGACGAGCTTGCCCTTGCCCTCGTCGCCCCACTGGGTGCCGATGACGACGACGTTGCGTGCGATGTCCTTCATTTTTTCTTTTTCTTCGGTTTCACAGCCGCAGCAAGGCTCCTCAGTTCGATCGAGAACCCGGTCGCGGGCCGCGGCCGGCCGAACGCCTTGCCGACCTCGTCGTAGCGCCCGCCCCTGGCGACCGCACCGCTGACCCCGTCGCAGTAGGCATCGAACACGACGCCGGAGTGGTAGTGGTAGCCGCGCAGCTCGGCGAGGTCGAAGCTCACCGGGATCGGGCAGGCATCCGAGAGCGCCCGAAGGGTGCTGAGAGCTTTTTGAAGTTCCGGAAGTCTTGGCAGTTTCTTGCCTGCGACTTCCAGAACCGAACAATCCCCGTAAAGCTCGGGCAGGAGCAGAAGCGCAGCGCGCGTTTTCGCATCGAGCTTCCTGGTCAGCCCCTTGAGCGAGGGCAGATCTTTCTTCTGCAGGGCCTCGAAAAGATCCCCTTCCAGCCCGGCGCCTGTCCCGGCCGCCTGCACCAGGGAGCGGAACACCGCCACGTGCCCGACATCCATGCGCGCACCTTTGACGCCGGCGGCCGCGAGCGCCCGGCACAGCAGCCCCTGGATCTCGAGGTCGCTCGCGATTCCGGCATGGCCGTAGATTTCGGCCCCGATCTGGATCGGCTCGCGCGTCGCCCCGGGGCCCGCCGGGCGCGCGTGCAGCACGCTGCCGCAGTAGCACAGGCGGGTCACTCCCTTGCGGTTCAACAGGTGCGCGTCGATGCGCGCCACCTGCGGCGTGATGTCGGCGCGCACGCCCATCATCCGGCCCGAGAGCTGGTCCACCAGCTTGAAGGTGCGCAGGTCGAGGTCGTGCCCGGTGCCGGTGAGGAGCGAATCCGTGAACTCGACGAGCGGCGGCATGACAAGTTCAAATTTCTTTTCCATGAACAAATCCAGAATGCGGCGGCGCAGAGTCTCGATGCGCAGCGCCTCGTCGGGCAGGATGTCCTCGATGTGCTCCGGAAGCAGCCAGCGCATGGCAAGGTCCCCTAGAGTCTGGAAAGAAACAGCAGGAACAATCCGGCCAGCATCGAGGTCAGGCCGAAGAACCGGATCTGCCCGTCGGACAGCTGCATCAGGCGCCGGAAGGTCTCGCGCCAGAGGTTAGGCGCGAGGAACGGGAGCAGTCCCTCGATGACCAGCATCAGGGCGAGCGCCATCAGTAGGGTGGTGCCCATGGCCCATTATTTCTTGCCGCCGACCTTGCCGGAGGCGTCCTTCAGGTAGCGGAAGAAATCCGAGTTCGGCTCGACCAGCAGCAGGTCCGACTTGCCCTTGAAGCTCGACCGGTAGGCCTCCATCGAGCGGTAGAAGGAATAGAACTCCGCGTTCTGCGAGAACGCCTGCGCGTAGATGCCGGCGCCCTTGGCATCGCCCTCGCCTTTGATCTTCTGCGCGTCGCGATAGGCCTCGGCGAGGATCACCTCGCGCTGGCGCTCGGCATCCGCCCGTATGCGCTCGGCTTCCGCGGAACCGGTCGAACGCAGCTCGTTCGCGACGCGCTTGCGTTCCGCCTCCATGCGGCGGTAAACCGACTCGCTGACTTCCTGCGGCAGGTCGACGCGCTTCAGGCGCACGTCCACGATCTCGACGCCGATGCGCCGCAGGTCCTGGTCGGCCTTGTCGCGCACGTCGGCCATTATCTTGTCGCGCTCGCCGGACACCACGTCGTGCACGGTGCGGCTGCCGAACTCGGCTTGCAGCCCCCCCGAAATGGTCTGCTTCAGGCGCGTGGCGGCACGCAACTCGTCGCCCTGCACCGAGACGTAGTACTGCTTGACGTCGATGATGCGCCACTTGACGAAGGAATCCACCAGCACCGGCTTTTTCTCCGAGGTGATGAAGCGCAGCGGCTCGGGATCGTCGAAGGTGAGGATGCGCATGTCGAAGTGGCGCACGTTCTGCAGCAGCGGCCACTTCAAGTACAGTCCCGGCTTGGTGACGACGTCCTTGACTTCACCGAGCTGGAACACGATCGCATTCTGGCGCTGGTCCACGGTGAACAGCGCGGAACTCGCCAGCACCAGGACCGCGGCGAACGCGGCGAGGATCGGACCCAACGCCTTCATGGTTGCCGCTCTCCCCTGCCCCGCTCGCGCAGCGCCTCGCGCGAGCGCGGCGTCGGCTCGGTCGCGGGCGCCGGCTCGGGCGACGG
>MEQQ01000025.1:11039-12635 GCA_001770285.1 Betaproteobacteria bacterium RBG_16_66_20 | reverse complement strand
ACTGCGTCGCTGCGCCCGCCTGCTGCAGCAGCTTGTCGAGCGGCAGGTACAGCAGGTTGCCGCCGCCTTTGTAGTCCATCATGATTTTCGAGGTGGTGCTGAAAATCTGCTGCATGGTATCGATATAGATGCGCTCGCGCGTCACGCCGGGCGCCTTGGAATACTCGGCGAGCACCTGCTTGAAGCGCGACGCGTCGCCCTCGGCATTGGCGATCACGCGCTGCTTGTAACCCTCGGCCTCCTGCATCAGCCGCGATGCCGCGCCGGCCGCCTTCGGGATCACGTCGTTGGCGTAGGCCTGGCCCTCGTTCTTCTGCCGCTCGCGGTCCTGGCCCGCCTTGACCGCGTCGTCGAACGCCGCCTGCACCTGCTCGGGCGGCTGCGCGCTCTGGATCGTCACCCGGCTGACCGTGATGCCCGTCTTGTAGCGGTCGTGGATCTGCTGCATCAGCTGCTGCGCGCGGATCTGGATCTCCTCGCGCGACTCGTACAGGATCTGGTCCATGCGGCTCTTGCCGATGATCTCGCGCATCGCGGTTTCCGCCGCGTGCATCGCGGTGTCGTCGGGCTTGCGGTTCATGAACGACCAGTCCTTGGCGTCGTGCACCAGGTACTGCACCGCGAACTGCAGATCGACGATGTTCTCGTCGTCGGTCAGCATCAGCGATTCCTTCAGCACCCGCGTCTTGACGTTGTTGCGGTAGCCGATCTCGAGCGTGCGCACCTGCGCGAGGTTCACCAGCTCGTGCGACTGGATCGGCCAGGGCATGCGCCAGCGCAGGCCCGAGCCGGTCTCCTCGGCGAACCTGCCGAAGGTGAGGACCACGCCGCGCTGGCCCTCGACCACGATGTAGAAGCCGCTTGCCAGCCAGATCGCGAGGAGGATGCCGCCGATCAGGCCCGCGCCGCCGCCGATGCGCGCGTTGGAGGGCGGCCGCGAGGGCGGCTCGGAGCCGGACCGCTTGGCGCCGAACAGCTCGTTCAGCTTGCGGTTGAAGTTGCGCCAGAGCTCGTCGAGGTCGGGCGGCCCCTGGTTGCCTCCGCCAGGGCCGCGGTTTCCGCCTCCGCGCCCCCAGTTCGGGTCGTTCAGCGACATTACAAAGCCAGTTCTGAAGAAGGGTTCGAAGAAGAATCCGGATACGGCGCGGCCTGCTTCTGCGGCCGCGCTGCTTCCGCAATCGCGGCGCGCAATCCGGGCAATCCGGCACCGGTGCTCGCGCTCACGAGAACGCGGCAAATCCTACCATATTCATCGCGCTCCACCCCCGTCCCAAGGCCCGACAGGTCGGTCTTGTTCCAGACCGCCAGCTGCGGGATCGTGTCGGCCTTGATCTCGGCCAGCACCTTGTCGACGTCCTCGGCCTCGCGCGCGCGCGCGGGGGATGCGCTGTCCACCACGTGCAGCAGCAGGTCGGCGCGCACCGTTTCCTCCAGCGTGGCGCGGAACGCGGCCACCAGCCCGTGCGGCAGGTCGCGGATGAAGCCGACGGTGTCGGCCAGCACCACCTGCAACCCGCGCCCGTCAGGGTTTGCACCCTCTATCCAGATCTTGCGCGTGGTGGTGTCGAGCGTAGCGAACAGCTTGTCCGCGACGTA
>MEQQ01000025.1:0-11033 GCA_001770285.1 Betaproteobacteria bacterium RBG_16_66_20 | reverse complement strand
GGCGTGCGCGTTGGCGTGCGTCAACGCGTTGAACAGGGTGCTCTTGCCCGCGTTGGTATAGCCCACCAGCGCGACCGAAAACACGTCGCGCCGCGAGCGCGCGCGCCTCTGCACCTCGCGCCGCTGGCCGAGCTGCAGCAGTTTTTCCTTCAGCATGCGCATGCGCGCCGCGATCATGCGCCGGTCCAGTTCGATCTGCTTCTCGCCCGGGCCGCCGGTCTTGCCCAGACCCCCTCTCTGGCGCTCGAGGTGGGTCCAGCCGCGCACCAGCCGCGTCGACAGGTGCTCGAGCTGCGCCAGTTCCACCTGCAGCTTGCCCTCGTTGGTCTTCGCGCGCTGCGCGAAGATCCGCAGGATCAGCTCGCTGCGGTCGAGCACCTTGCGGCCGAGTTCCTTCTCGAGGTTGCGCTGCTGGCCCGGCGAGAGGCTGTGGTTGAAGATCACCGTCGCCGCGTTCAATTCATCGGCGGCGAGCCCGATCTCCTCGACCTTGCCGCTGCCGGCGTAGAGCTTCGAGTCGGGGCGCTGGCGCTTGCCGCGCACCAACTTGCTGCGGCGCGCGCCCGCGCTTGTCGCGAGGCGCGTGATCTCCGCGATGCCGTCTTCGTAGCCGTCGTCGCCGAAATCCAGGCAAACAAGGACGGCAGCGGCCGGATCGGCGGCCCTGCGGACGGTAGCGGCAGTGTTATCGGGCAATCAGGGCGGACTGGGGCGAATCTGCGGGCACCGGTTCGTCGCCTCGCGCGTAAGCTAGGCGCCCGGGCCTGGCTCAACCGTGAGGTTGACCGCCCGCGACGGAACGACGGTGGAGATCGCGTGTTTGTAGACCATCTGGGTCACTGAATTCTTCAATAGGACCACATATTGGTCGAAAGATTCGATCTGGCCCTGCAGCTTGATGCCGTTGACCAGGTAGATCGAAACCGGGACATGCTCCTTGCGGAGCGCGTTCAGGAACGGGTCTTGTAGGAGCTGCCCTTTGTTGCTCATCTTTTTATACCTCTCGCGAGGAGGTTTGGAACGCTACTCTAATTGATTCTTAAGCGTTTTCCTAGCCAATCTTCGTCGGCGGCGTCACTTCGCCGCATTGCGCGCGATGCCGAAGCGCGTGGTCCATCAGGACGCAGGCGAGCATCGCCTCCGCTATCGGCGTCGCACGGATGCCGACGCAGGGGTCATGGCGCCCGGTGGTCTCGACCGTTGCCGGCCGGCCCTGGACGTCGATGGTGCGCCGGGGCAGCCGGATGCTGGAGGTGGGCTTGAGCGCGATCGAGACCGTCACGTCCTGCCCGGTCGAGATGCCGCCCAGCACGCCGCCATTGTTGTTCGACAGGAACCCCTTGGGCGCCATCTCGTCGCCGTGCTCGCTGCCCTTTTGCGTGACCGAGGCGAAGCCGGCGCCGATCTCCACGCCCTTGACTGCATTGATCGACATCATCGCCGCCGCGATGTCGGCATCGAGCCGCCCGTAGACGGGTTCGCCCCAGCCGACCGGCACCTTTTCGGCCACCACGTTGACCCGCGCGCCGCAGGAGTCGCCGCTCTCGCGCAGCGCATCCATGAATTTCTCGAGTTGGGACACCGCGGCTGCGTCGGGCCAGAAGAACGGATTTTCATTTACCGATTGCCAGTCCTTAAAGGCTATTTTTTGCGGGCCCAACTGCGACAAATACCCGCGGACAACGACCCCGTAGCGTTCCGCCAGCCACTTCTTCGCGATCGCGCCCGCGGCGACCCGGATCACGGTCTCGCGCGCCGAGGCGCGTCCGCCGCCGCGCGGGTCGCGGATGCCGTATTTCTGCCAGTAGGTGTAATCCGCGTGTCCGGGACGGAATTTTTCCGCGATCGCGCTGTAGTCCTTCGGGCGCTGGTCCTCGTTGCGGATCAGAAAACCGATCGCGGTGCCGGTGGTCCTGCCTTCGTAGATGCCCGAAAGGATTTCGACGGTGTCGCTCTCGCGGCGTTGCGTGACGTGGCGCGAGCTGCCGGGCTTCCGGCGGTCAAGCTCCTTTTGAATATCTTCATTTTTTAATTCCAAACCAGGAGGACAGCCATCCACGACGCCCCCATAGGCCGGCCCGTGCGATTCGCCGAACGAGGTGACGCAGTAAAGCGTGCCGAAGCTGTTGCCGGACATCGGAAAAGCTTAGCATAGGGCTATGAGAACACTGGGTTTTTCGCTGCTGCAGCTCGCGCAGATCAACGAGATCCGCTGGCGCGACCGCAATTCGCAGATCTACTGGTACGGCCCCGGCTGGTACCGCGGCTTCGGCCCCTGCCCCTGGCCGGGCCCGCCCCTGCGCCCCTATCGCGGGGGGCTTTGGGGCTGCTAGGCCGCCTCGAAGAACGGCCGGGTCTCGAAGACGTTGCTTGAAAGCGCCTTGCCGCCGGAGCGCAGGTGGCGCTTGAGAACGAAGTCGAACAGCAGCGGATTGTGCGCGCGGATTTCCTGCAGCACGGTCTTGGCCGATTCCGCTACCAGTCCGAGCGAGACCAGGTAGTCGACCGAGAAGATCGGCATGACGCCGGGCAGCGGGTAGTCCGAGCCGTTCAGGAGCCGCGGGTGCCAATCCTCGCGCTCGATCACTTTCGCGAGCGCCGGTGCCGCGCGGGCCGCCTGCGTCATGGCGGAAATGTCGCCGTACAGGGTTTTCTCATACTTGCTGCTTTCCATTAAACGCGTGAAAAGCACGAAACTATCCAGGTAAGGACCATTCTGTCCCTTGTCCAGGTCCCGATCCTGGCCCATCGAAGCGCAATGCGCGATTACGACGCGCACGCCGGCATCGAGCGCACGCCGCAGGCGCAGCGGGTTGCCGAGTTCCTGGATGTCGTTGCCGATCACCGCGCGCTCCAGGCCGCCGTGCGAGATGAGCGGCATGCGCAGGCGCGCCGCGGCCTCGTAGAACCTGTCGCAGAGCGGCGAGGCGGGATCGATGCCCATCGCGGCGGGCAGCCATTTGACCGCGCGCGCGCCGTCGCGCTTCGCCTCCTCCAGCGCCGCGACGCAGTCGGTTCGATAGGGATGGATCGAGGCGGCCCATTCGAAGACGCGCGGATTCTCGCGCGCGGTCTCGCGCGCGTAGGCGTCGGGAACGAAGAACGCGGTACGGTCCGGGTCGTGCCTGCCGTCTTCGCCGTAGCTGCGGTCGAAGGCGAACAGCAGCAGCTTCGCGCCGCGGCGCATGCCGTCGATCAGGTTCAGCATGCGCCGGACGTAGGCGCGATCGACGCTTCCGCCCTCCACGTCGTAGGCGCAGCCGGCGTTAAGAAAGAACAGCCGCCGCGCGTAATGCGCGGGGTTGAGCGCGCTGTTCATGCGCGGGTTGATGACGATGCCGCTCGAGGAGTCGCCGGTGCCGACGAGGTGGGTGTGGCAATCCCAGACGCGCGCAGGGTCGAGTCCCTCCCAGGCCGCCTTGACCAGCTCGTGCCGGGAAAGATGCCGCGGCAGGCCCGCGAGGCAGGGATTCCAGAAGCCCTGATCCGGCCAGTAGAAGGTGCCCGTTCCGGGCCAAAAGCGCCACGCCGCCAGCGCAGCCGCGCCGGCGAGCGCCGCGCCGCCCAGCAGGAAGTTGCGTCGTCTCAGGGAATCAGAGGGCCAGTTCGAATCACCGGCCGGCTCAGGCCGGCCAGTTCTTGATATAGCCTTTGAGCATCTTGTTCTCGAAATCCTGCTCCTCGAGAACCGCCTTGGCAACATCGCGGAACGAGATTACGCCGAGCAGCTTGCCGTCCTGCACCACCGGCAGGTAGCGCGCGCCCGTGTCGAGCATGGTACGGCGCAGGTCGTTCACTTCCATCTCGGGAGACGCGGTGACGGGATCGCGCTGCATGATCTCGCTCACCTTGAGTTCGCCGAGCGCGCCGCTGCGCTTGGCGAGCGCCGCGAGCAGTTCGTGAAAAGTCAGCATCCCGGTCATGCGCCCCTGCTCGAGCACCACCAGCGAGCCCAGGTTCTGCTCCGCCATGGTCTTCACCGCGTCCACCGCGCGGCCGCCCGGATCGGCGGTGATCAGCCGGTTGCCCTTGACGCGCAGGATCTCTTTGACTTGCATGGCCCGCCTCCCATCTCCACGAGGGTCCGCCTACATACTAGTCCAAACCCGCCCCGACAACTAGAGGCCCACCGCCTCGGCGACGAGACGCTTCAGTTCCTTCTTCAGCTTCTCGCGCAGCGGCGCATGCGCGCGGCTCGCGATCAGGTTTTTCAGCTCGAAGGGATCTTTCTCGAGATCGTACAGCTCGTCGAGTTCCGCTGCGCTGCCGCGGTTCACCCAGTGGATCAGCTTGTGGCGGTCGGTGCGCACCGCCTTGTACGTCATCCCGACCAGCCACGGCATCGCCTGCTCGGCCCAGTACTCCACCAGGAAGGATTTGCGCCAGGAACTCTTCCTGAAATTCCTGGAAAACAAAGGCAACAGGGATCTCCCCTGCACCTGCGGGCCGGGCCTGCCGCCCGCGAGTTCGATCAACGTCGGCGCGATGTCCTGGCAGATCACCAGTTCTTTTTTTCTGGTATCGGGTCTTATAAGGGGCGGAAAGCGAACCAAAAATGGCGACCGGATTCCCGCCTCGTACGCGAAGCGCCGCTCGGGCCCGAGGCCGTGCTCGCCGAAAAAATAGCCGTTGTCGCCGAGAAACACGATGCAGGTGTTGTCGAGCTCGCCGTTCCTCTCCAGCGTCTCGAGGATCATGCCGACGCCCTCGTCCACCGAGGCCATCATCGCGGCGCGCAGGCGGATCTCCTCCTGGTCGCCGGCGTGCAGCGACGCCAGAATCGCCTGCGACTTCTGATTGCCCTTGATCTCGAATGCATCCTTCCAGGCGGGCTTGTTCTTCACCACCTCCGCGGGCGACAGCATGTTCGGCAATTTCGGGAATACGCAGCCCTTGTAGAGATCCCTGTGCCGCGCGGCCGGTTGGTAGCCGCCCTGCTGGTCGAGATCGAGCGTGCCGTCGGCGTGCTGGAACGCGTCCGGATGGACGGCCTTGTGCGCGAAAAACAATGAAAACGGTTTTTGACGGGGTGTATTGATGAACCGGACGGCAAGATCATTCATCAAATCGGTGACATAACCCTTCTGCTGCTCATAGCTGCCGTTGATGTTCAGCATCGGATCGTAGAGCCGCCCGTGGCCGTCGTAGGCCACCCAGTAGTCGTAACCCGGGCGCGGCTTGCCGTCGTTGCCCATGTGCCACTTGCCGATATGCGCCGTCTCGTAGCCGAGCTGCTGCAGCGCGAGGTGGTAGTTCGGCAGCCGGTGGCTCATCGCATCGCGCGCCACGTTGTCGATGATGCCGTGCCGGCTCGCGTACTGCCCGGTCACGATCGAGGCGCGGTTGGGCGAGCAGATCGGCGTGGTGTGGAAAGCGCGCTCGAACAGCGCGCCCTCGGCCGCGACGCGGTCGATATGCGGCGTCTTCATATAAGGATGCCCGCCGGCGCCGAACTCGTCGTAGCGCAGGTCGTCGATCAGGATGACGATGAAATTGGGTTTGTGCTTCACGACAATAGGGGCAAAAGCCCGCCCACAGCGCGCAGTTTGCATCCGGGCGCGTTTCGCGGACGAATAATCATGGCACAATCTTCCGCGTGAAGAAAGAGAAGGTCTCCGTCACGATCCGGATCGCCGAGCCTGGCGACGCGCAGGCGATCGCGGAAATGTCGCGCGACCACATCGAGTCGGGCCTCGGCTGGCGCTACGATCCGGCGAGCGTCCGGCGCGCGATGCGGCGGCGTGAGTCGGTGGTGCTCGCGGCGAGCGAACGCCCGACCTACGTCGCCGGTACGCGCCCCGCATTGGCCGGGTTTGCGATCATGGATTTCGGCGACGAGCGCGCGCACCTGGTGCTGCTCGCGGTGCAGCCGATGCAGCGCCGGCGCGGCATCGGCCGGCGGCTGGTCGAGTGGCTGATCGAGTCGGCGCTCACCGCCGGCATGGCGAGCGTGCATCTCGAACTGCGCGCCGACAATGCGGCCGGGCGGCGCTTCTACCGCGCGCTCGGCTTCTCGGAGACGGTGCTGATGCCGCGCTACTACGACGGCCGCGAGGCGGCGATGCGCATGATCCGCGTGCTGCGCGCGCCGGGGCCGCTGCCGCTCGCCTGGCATCCGCCCGTGCTCGGCCAGAAGTAAGCGGTCCGCGGCAATACAATCCATATTCGCATTTTTCTTGCAATAGATTTCCGTTCGCGATACAGATCGCCATGGACCTGCAGCTCTCAGGCAAGACAGCGCTGGTCAGCGGCGCGAGCGCCGGCATCGGGCGCGCCATCGCCAGGGCCCTCGCCGCCGAGGGCGTGCAGCTCGCCGTGGTCGCGCGCCGCCGCGCGCTCCTCGAGACGCTGCAGGACGAGGTCGGCGCGAAGCTCGTCATCATCGAATGCGACTTCATGAACGAACAGGCGCCCGGAACCATCGCGGACGCCGCGCTTGCGGGCCTGGGCGGGGTGGATATCCTCGTCAACAACGCGGGCGGATCGCGCAAATTCAAGCTCGACACCGGCGAGGCGCAGTGGGACGAGGCGATGACCCTCAATTTCACGCGCCAGCGCCAGCTCACCCACCGGCTGCTCGAGCAGATGATGGCGCGCAAGTGGGGCCGCATCATCAGCATCACCGGCAAGTCCGAGCCCGAGGGCCTCAACGGCGCGTTCTGCGCCAAGGCGGCGATGCACTCCTGGTCCAAGGGCCTGTCGCGCGAGGTCGGCAAGCACGGCATCACGGTGAACTGCATCCCGCCCGGGCGCATCATCAGCGAGCAGATCCTGCGCAACTACTCGCCCGAGTTTCGCAAGTGGCAGTCCGAGCACGAGATCCCGGTCGGCGAATACGGCCAGCCCGAGGACCTCGCCAACCTCGCCGTGTTCCTCGCCTCGCCGCGCGCGCGCTACATCACCGGAGCCGTCATTCCCGTGGACGGGGGTTTGAGGAAGTACCAGTTCTGATGAGATTTTTTCTTTTCACGCTGGTATTGCTTTTCTGTGAGACGGCGAAAGCACAGAGCTTTCCGCTAAAACCCATTCGCCTCGTCGTGCCCTTCGCCCCCGGCGGCAGCTCATCCATCGTGGCGCGCTCCGTGGCGGCGGAAATGGAGAAAGGCCTCGGCCAGCCGATCGTCGTCGACAACAAGCCCGGCGGCGGCGGCAACGTCGCGATGCTCGAAGCGGCGAAGGCCGAGCCGGACGGCTACACCCTGATCATCGGTCACATCGGCTCGCTCGCGGTCAACCCCTACATGTACTCGAAGCTTCCGTTCGACACCGACCGGGACTTCGCCGCGGTGTCGCTGCTCGCCATCGTGCCGTCCATATTCGTGGTGCACGAAGCCGTGCCGGCGAAGGACCTGCGCGAGTTCGTCGCGCTGGCGAAAAAGGAGCCCGGCAGGATGTACTACGGCAGCGCCGGCAATGGCTCCGCGGGCCACCTCGCCATGGAGTACCTCAAGCAGACCACCGGGATCGACATCCAGCACGTGCCTTACAAGGGTACCGGCCCCAACCTCACCGACCTCATCGCCGGGCGCACTCAGGCGACGGCGGCTGGCACGCCGCCGCTCATGCCGCACGTAAAGGCCGGCAAGCTGCGCGTCATCGCCGTCGGAGCCGCCAAGCGCTTGCACTCCATTCCGGAGGTGCCGACGGTGGCGGAACAGGGCTACCCGGGCTTCGAAACCACGCAGTGGTACGGCATCAACGCGCCCGCGAAAACACCCGAGGCGGTGATCCAGCGCCTCGCCATGGTAGCGGCGAAGGCGGCAAAGAGCCCGAAAGTACTCGAGCGGTTCTCGGCGGACGACGCCGAGGCGGTAGGCTCCACGCCCGCCGAGTACGCCGCGTTCATCAAGAACGAACAGGCGCGCTGGAGCAAGGTCGTGCGCACCGCGAAGATCAAGGCGGATTAGATGACCGGATCAGCGGATACCTGGGATGTCATTGTCGTAGGCGCCGGCAACGCGGCCTTTTGCGCGGCGCTTGCGGCCGCCGAATTCAACCAGAAAATTCTCGTTCTGGAGCGCGCCGCCGAAGCGGAGTCCGGGGGCAACTCGCGCTTCACCGCGGGCCTGATGCGGGTGGCCTACAACGGGGTCGAGGACCTGAAGCGCGCGATTCCGGACCTGAGCGAAGAGGAAATTGCGCGCAGCGACTTCGGCAGCTACAGCGAAGAGCAGTTCCTAGACGACATGGCGCGCGTCACCGAGTACCGCTGCGATCCGGACCTGACCGAGGTGCTGGTCAAACGCAGCCTGGACACGGTGGCCTGGATGCGCAGCAAAGGCGTGCGCTTCACCGCCGCCTGGGGCCGGCAGGCGTTCAACATCGGGGGCCGGTTCAAGTTCTGGGGCGGGCTCACGCTGGAGGCGGTGGGCGGCGGACCGGGGCTGGTGGATTCGCTCACGGGCATCGCGCGCAAGCAGGGCGTCGAAATCTGGTACGAGGCGCGTGCCAAGGAATTGTTGAGCGATGATTCCGGGGTTACTGGAATAGTTGTCAAACACAACGGCAAAACGAAATCCCTGCATGCAAAATCGATCATCCTCGCCTGCGGGGGCTTCCAGTCCGACCCGGAGTGGCGCACGCGCTACCTGGGGGCGGGCTGGGAGCTGGCCAAGGTGCGGGGAACCCGCTTCAACACGGGCGACGGCATCCGCATGGCGCTTGCCGCGGGGGCGGCGCCGACCGGCAACTGGTCGGGCTGCCACGCGGTGGCCTGGGAGAGGAACGCGCCGGAGTTCGGCGACCTGGCGATCGGCGACCAGTTCCAGAAGCACTCCTACCCCTGGGGCATCTACCTGAACGCCGAGGGCAAGCGCTTCGTGGACGAAGGGGCGGACTTTCGCAACTACACCTACGCCAAGTACGGCCGGGTGATCCTGGCGCAGCCCGGGCAGTTTGCCTGGCAGGTGTTCGACGCCAAGGTGAAGGCGCAGCTGCGCGATGAGTACAAGATCCGGCAGGTGACGAAGAGGACCGGCAACACGCTGGAGGAACTGGTTGGAAAGCTTGAAGATACAAATAAAGAAAATGCATTGCAGGAAATCCAGGCCTACAACCGCGCGGTGCGCACCGACATCCCGTTCAATCCCAATATCAAGGACGGAAGGTGCACCAAGGATCTGGCCATCAACAAATCCAACTGGGCCAACACCATCGACACGCCGCCGTTCGAGGCCTACGCGGTGACCTGCGGCATCACCTTCAGCTTCGGCGGACTGAAGATCGATACCGAGGCGCGGGTGCTCTCGGCCGACGGCGGGCCGATCCCGGGCCTGTACGCCGCGGGTGAGCTGGTGGGCGGCATCTTCTGGTTCAACTATCCCGGCGGCACGGGACTTACCAACGGCTCGGTGTTCGGCCGCATTGCGGGGGCCGGCGCGGCGCGGCCCCGCTGAGCCTGCCTTGAGCGAACGTTTCGACCTGATCGTTCGCGGCGCCACCGTCGTGGACGGCAGCCGCGCGCCGCGCTACCGCGCCGACGTGGGCGTTCGCGGCGACCGGATCGCGGCCATCGGTTCGTTGGACGGTAATCGCGCGGCTGTCGATATCGATGCTTCGGGCAAGGTCGTGTCGCCCGGCTTCATCGATGCGCACACGCACGACGACCGGCTGATGCTGTCCGCGCCGGAGATGGCGCCGAAGGCGAGCCAGGGCGTCACCACGGTGGTGGCCGGCAACTGCGGCGTGTCGCTCGCGCCTCTGGTGCTGGGCGACCGGGCCGTGCCGCCTCCGCTTGACCTTATCGGAGACACGAGTTGGTACCGCTTTGCCAGCTTTAAGTCCTATGTGGAACAACTCGAGAGCAGTCCTGCCGCCACCAACGCCGCTCTGCTTGTCGGCCACACCACGATGCGGGTAGTGGCGATGAGCGATCTCGACCGGTCTGCAACGAAGAATGAAATCGAACAAATGCAGGCCATGGTCCGCGAGGCCCTCGACGCGGGCGCGATCGGCGTTTCCACCGGCCTTTACTACGAGCCGGCGCGCGCGGCGCCCACCGAGGAAGTGATCGAGGTCTGCCGGCCGCTCACCGGGCGCAAGGCCCTCTACTGCACCCACATGCGCGACGAGGGCGATCACGTCACCGATTCGCTGGAAGAGACCTTCCGCATCGGCCGCGAACTCCGCGTGCCGGTGGTGGTGTCGCACCACAAGGTCGTGGGCCTGCCGAACCACGGCCGCTCGAAGGAAACGCTGTCGCTGATCGCCGCGCGCATGGCCTCCCAATCGATCGGCCTGGATTGCTATCCCTACTGCGCCTCCTCCACCATCCTGTCATGGGAACGCACGCTGGTGGCCACGAAGGTGCTGGTCACCTGGTCCACGCCGCATCCCGAGTTCGGCGGCATGGACCTGGAGGACGTCGCGGCGAAGATGGGCATCGACAAGCGGCAGGCGGTGCTGCGGCTGCTCCCGGCCGGCGCCATCTACTTTTCCTTGGACGAGGCCGACGTGCAGCGCGTTCTTTCCTTCGAGCACACCATGGTGGGGTCGGATGGCCTGCCGCACGACGCCGCGCCGCACCCGCGCCTCTGGGGAACGTTCCCGCGAGTGCTGGGGCACTACTCGCGCGGCCTCGGCCTGTTCCCGCTCGAGACCGCGGTCTACAAGATGACCGGCCTCAGCGCCAGCACCTTCGGCCTCAAGGACCGCGGCGTGCTGCAGCAAGGCGCCTTCGCCGACCTGTGCGTCTTCGACGCCGCCACGATCGACGAAGCGGCGAGCTTCGCGCGCCCGATCCAGCCGGCCAGGGGCATCGAGGCGGTGATCGTCAACGGCGCGATCACGTGGCGCGACGGCAAACCGACCGGCGCGCGGCCGGGTCGCGTCCTCAGGCGCGACGTGGGTTGAGATGCGGGCTGAGGAACGCGGCGCCTAGTTCTTCGGCCGATCTTCCGCCAGCATCCGGTTCATGCGCTTGACGAAGGCGGCCGGGTCGGGAATCTGTCCACCCTCGGCGAGCATGGCCTGATCGAGCAGCAGCAGCGCCCAGTCCATGAGACCGTCGTCGGTCTCGGTCTTGAGGCGCTCTA
>MEQQ01000024.1:0-10525 GCA_001770285.1 Betaproteobacteria bacterium RBG_16_66_20 | reverse complement strand
AGGACCAGTACGGCGACGCCTGCGAGAACTGCAGTTCCGTGTACTCGCCCACGGCGCTGAAGAATCCCTATTCGACGCTCTCGGGCGCGACGCCGGTGCTGAAGTCCTCCGAGCACCATTTCTTCAAGCTCTCGCACCCGGAATGCATTGCGTTCCTGCGCGACTGGCTCGAAGTGCCGGGCCGGCTGCAGCCTCAGGTGGTGAACAAGGCCTGGGAGTGGCTCGAAGGCGAGGGCGACAAGGCCCTCGGCGACTGGGACATCTCGCGCGACCCGCCCTACTTCGGCATCCGCATCCCGGACCTCGCCGAGGAGAAGTACCTCTACGTCTGGCTCGACGCGCCGATCGGCTATCTCGCCGCGCTGAAGAAGTACTTCGATTCCGGCCAGGCACGGACCAACGGCGAACCGAGGACCTTCGAAGCGTTCCTCGCCGCCGAGGACACCGAGCAGATCCACTTCATCGGCAAGGACATCATCTACTTCCACACCCTGTTCTGGCCCGCGATGCTGCACTTCGCCGGCGCGCCCTACCGCGTGCCGGACCATGTCTACGTGCACGGCTTCATCGGCGTCTCGGGCGAGAAGATGTCCAAGTCGCGCGGCACCGGAATCAGCCCGCTGCGCTACCTCGAGCTCGGCATGAACCCCGAGTGGCTGCGCTACTACATCGCCGCCAAGCTCAACGCCGCGGTCGAGGACGTCGACTTCAACCCCGACGACTTCGTCGCGCGCGTCAACAGCGACCTCGTCGGCAAGTACGTCAACATCGCGAGCCGTTGTGCCGCTTTTGTCACAAAGCGATTTGCCGGAGAACTGGAACTACCGCAACGGGTATTTGATTTCGGGGCCAGTATTTTTGGGACCAGCAAGGACCATGTGCTGGGCGATTTTCAAGCGAAAGCGGGTGAAATCGGCGATCTGTACGAGCAGAGGGAATTCGGAAAAGCATTGCGGGAGATCATGAGGCTCGCTGACCTTGCGAATCAATTCGTGGACGAGCAAAAGCCGTGGGATCTTGCCAAGCAGAAAGGGCAAGAGGAGAAGCTGAAGCACGTCTGCGCAATCGGAATCAACATGTTCCGGGTTCTCACGATCTACCTGAAGCCGATACTCCCCAAGTTAGCAACGGACGTCGAAAAGTTTCTAGGCATACCGGAACTGAAATGGGCGGATTCGGCCACGGTGTTGTCTCACAAGCATCGAATCAATGACTACCGCCATCTGATCACCCGTGTCGACGAAAAGCAGCTCGACGCGCTGTTCGATATCGAATCGGTACCGCAAGTGACCGCGCCGCAGCGGCATGCGGAGAAGCAGCAACATGCAGCCAAGGAGCTGGCCGTGGACAACGAGATCACGATGGACGATTTCAACAAGGTCGATCTGCGCGTCGCGAGGATCGTCAAGGCCGAGCACGTGGAAGGGGCGGACAAGCTGCTCAAGCTGACGCTCGATGTGGGCGCCGACGCCGCAGGCGCCGCGCAGACGCGCACCGTGTTGGCGGGGATCAAGTCGGCCTATGCGCCGGAGAAGCTCGAAGGCCGGCTCGCGGTGCTGGTGGCGAACCTCGCGCCGCGCAAGATGAAGTTCGGCGTATCGGAGGGGATGATCCTCGCCGCCTCGGGCGACGGGCCCGGCATCTTCCTGCTCTCGCCGGATTCCGGGGCGCAGCCCGGCATGCGCGTCAAATGATATTGAAATCAAGTGGATAGCGCCCCGCTGCTGGGATCGCTCTACGTCGCGGTCGCCTGGCTGGCGATTGCGCTGCTCGCGCTGATTTCCCCGGGCAACGCGTTCTTCGCGAGGCATCTGGCGTTTCCGCTGGGCGCCCTTGCCGGCCTGGCGCTCGCCGCGTTCGGCCTGCAGGCGGTGTGGTCCCCGGCCGAGCAGATGACGCTCCCCCTGGGATTGCCCGATCTGCCGTTCCACCTGCGCGCCGATCCGCTCGCGGGCTTTTTCCTGATGCTGCTCGGCTCGGTTGCGACCGGGATCTCGGTCTACGCGAGCGGGTATTTCCGCGAGGAGACCGCCGGCAGGCTCGCCCTCATCGGCCTGCAGTACCACGTGTTCCTCGCCAGCATGGCGTTCGTGATCCTTGCCGACGACGCCTACCTTTTCATGGTGGCGTGGGAAACGATGGCGCTTTCTTCCTACTTCCTGGTCACCACCGACCACCGGCAGCCTGCGATCCGCAGCGCCGGGTTCCTCTACCTGCTGATCGCCCACCTCGGCGCGCTCGCGATCCTGCTGTGCTTCGGCGTCATGCACGGCGGCAAGGGCGACTACACGTTCGACGCGCTGCGCGCGGCCGGGCTTACGCCGCTGTGGTCCACGGTGGCGTTCCTGCTCGCGTTCTTCGGTTTCGGCGCCAAGGCCGGGATGATTCCGCTGCACGCATGGCTGCCGGAGGCCCACCCGGCGGCGCCTTCCCCGGTCTCGGCGCTGATGAGCGGGATCATGATCAAGACCGCGATCTACGGCATGGTGCGGGTGATCTACGACCTGATCGGCGGCGTGCGCTGGGAGTGGGGAATCCTGGTGCTGGTGGTAGGCGCCGGAACGACGCTGTTCGGCGTGCTGTATGCGCTGATGCAGCACGACTTGAAGCGCCTGCTCGCGTATCACTCGGTCGAGAACATCGGCATCATCCTGCTCGGCCTGGGAATGTCGATGGTGTTCATTGGCTTCGGCCACCCTGCGGCCGGGGCCCTCGGCCTGATCGCCGCGCTCTACCACACTCTCAACCATGCGGTGTTCAAGGGACTGCTGTTCCTCGGCGCGGGCTCTATCCTGCATTCGACGAAGCTGCGCAACCTGAACGACATGGGCGGCCTGATCCGCACCATGCCCAAGACCGCGTTCTATTTCCTTATCGGCGCGCTGGCCATTTCGGCGCTGCCGCCATTGAACGGCTTCGTCTCCGAGTGGCTCACTTTCCAGACCGCACTGCAGGCACCGGTCCTGCAAAACGGCGTGGTGCGCAGTCTGCTGCCGCTGTTCGCGGCGACACTGGCGCTCGCCGGCGCGCTCACTGCCATGTGCTTTGTCAAGGTGTACGGCATCGCCTTCCTTGGCCGGCCGCGCGAATCCGGCAATGCGGCGGCGCCTGCCGGCGGCTACGGGCACGATGCCGGCAACATGGAGCGCTTCGGCATGGCCTGGCTCGCCGCGGGTTGCTTCGTGCTGGGCCTGTTTCCGACCTCATTCCTCCTGATGCTGAACCGGGTCGGCGTCTCGCTCACCGGGCAGGGACTGTCCAACGAGGCGCTGGAATCGAACTGGCTGTGGCTGGTACCCACGGCAGCCGCGCAGGCGAGCTACAGCCCGGTCATTTTCCTGATCGTGATCATCGGGGTTACGCTGCTCGCGTTCCTGCTGGTGCGCCACTTCTACCACGGCCGCGTGCGATTCGCGGACCCATGGGACTGCGGCTTTCCGGACCAGACCTCGCGCATGCAGGATACGGCGGATGCGTTCGGCCAGCCGATCCGGCACGTCTTCGGCCCGGTTTTCCTGATGCAGCGGCACATGCCCGCGCCGGACGATCGGGCGCCGCGTTTCTCGCTGAAGATCGAGGACCGGCATTGGTACCTGCTGTATCTGCCGGTGGCGCGGCTGGTTGGCTACCTGTCCTCGAAAATCGGGCTGCTGCAGAGGGGCAGGATCAGCATCTACCTGCTCTACAGCTTCCTCACCCTGATCGGGCTGCTGGTGTTCGTGCGATGAATTTGCGCCGATGAACTCCGCCCCGGCAATCGCATTCCAGATCCTGCAGTCGGTGCTGGTGGTGCTCGCCGCGCCGCTGCTCATGGGATGGGTCAACCAGTGCCGCGCCTGGCTGCAGAACCGCTCGGCGCCTTCGGTCCTGCTGCCCTATTACACGCTCGCCAAGCTGTTGCACAAGGATGCCGTGATCGCGCGCGATGCATCGCCCTTGTTCCGCCTCACGCCCTACGTGCTGTTCGGATGCATGTGGCTGGCGGCCGGAATCGTGCCGGTGCTCGCGACCGGCCTGCCGTTCGCGCCGGCCGCGGACATCATCGCGCTGGTGGGCGTGTTCGCGCTGGCGCGCGTGTTCTCGGCGCTCGCCGCGATGGACATCGGCACCTCTTTCGGCGGCCTGGGCGCAAGGCGCGAGATGCTGATCGGCTTTCTCGCCGAGCCCGCAATGCTGATGACGCTGTTCACCGCCGCGTTCATCAGCGGCTCGACGCAGCTCGCGACCATCGTCGATACGCTCGCGCACCGCGAGTTCGCGATCTACCCGAGCCTCGCCTTCGCGGCGGTCGCATTCCTGATGGTGCTGCTTGCCGAAAACGCCCGCATCCCGATCGACAACCCGACCACGCACCTGGAGCTCACCATGGTGCACGAGGCGATGATCCTGGAGTATTCCGCGCGCCACCTGGCCCTGATCGAGTGGGCGGTGGCGATCAAGCTGTTCGCCTACATGACCATCGGTTTCGCGTTCTTCGTCCCCTGGGGGATCGCCGAGGCCGGCAACTGGGCGGCGCTCCCGGTCGCGCTCGCGGCGCTGCTGGCGAAGCTCGCCCTCGCCGGGGCGGGGCTGGCGCTGCTCGAGACGCTGCTCGCGAAGCTGCGCCTGTTCCTCGCACCCGAGTTCCTGTCGAGCGCCTTCCTGCTGGGGGTGCTCGGCATGCTGATCCATTTCCTGGTAAGCGGCTGATCCCGCCATGTCGCTCGCAAGCCAATTGGTCAACCTGCTCGCTGCGTTCCTGCTGCTGATCGCGTTCGCCATGCTGTCGCAGCGGCGCATCCTGACGCTGATCCACCTGTTCGCCTGGCAGGGCGTCGCGCTCGCCGCGTCGACTTTCCTCGTGGCGCACACCACCGGCCAGACCCACCTCTATTTCTCCGCAGCCCTCACCGTGCTGCTCAAGGTGATGCTGATCCCGTGGGTGCTGCACCGGCTGATCGACCGGCTGAACGTGAAATGGGACGTCGAAACGCTGATCAACATACCGACCACCATGCTGATCGGGATCGGGCTCGCGATCTTCGCCTTCGCGCTCGCCGCGCCGATCTCCCAGATGGCGAGCACCCTGACGCGCTCCACGCTCGGCATCGCGCTGGCGAGCGTGCTGCTGTCTTTCCTCATGATGATCGTGCGCCGCAAGGCGGTGCCGCAGGTGATCGGTTTTCTGGCGATGGAAAACGGCCTGTTCTTCGCCGCCACCAGCGCGACCTACGGCATGCCGCTGGTGGTCGAACTGGGGGTGGCGCTCGATGTGCTGGTCGGGACCTTCATCTTCGGCATTTTCTTCTTCCATATCCGCGAGCAGTTCGACAGCCTCGAGATCCGGCACATGGAAAAGCTCAAGGAAGACTGACTTGGAAATCGCCCTCGTCCTCGGCATCCCGCTGCTCGGCGGCCTGGTGCTCGCGCTCGTCGGCCACAAGCGCTGGGCGCCCGAGGTCAACGCGGCCATGAGCTTCGCGACCTTCTGCGCCGCCGCGTTGCTCACCGCGAAAGTCGTCGCCGACGGCCCGATGGTCGCGCTGGAGGAGCAGTTCTTCGTCGACCCGTTCAACGTGTTCCTGGTCGCGCTCACCGCGTTCGTCGGCTTCACGACCGCGCTGTTCTCGCGGCCGTATATGCGCATCGAGGAGCACCACGGGCGCGTGAATTCCGCCCGGCTGCGCCTTTATCACAGCATGTACCAGCTGTTTTCCTTCACCATGGTGCTGTGCCTCCTGTCGAACAACGTCGGCATCCTGTGGGTCGCGCTGGAGGGCGCAACGCTCTCGACCGTGCTGCTGGTGAGCCTGTATCGCACGCCGGCAAGCCTGGAGGCAGCGTGGAAGTACTTCATCCTGTGCTCGGTCGGGATCGCGCAGGCGCTGTTCGGCGTGATCCTGCTGTACTTCGCCGCCGAAAAGGTTCTGGGCCCCGGCGGCACTTCGCTCCTGTGGACGCACCTCTACGAGGTGCGCCATCAGCTCGAGCCCACCGTGCTTTCGCTCGCCTTCGTGTTCCTGCTGGTCGGCTTCGGCACCAAGGTGGGGCTGGTGCCGCTGCACAACTGGCTCCCCGACGCGCACGCCGAGGGTCCGACACCGGTGTCCGCGGTGCTCTCCGGCCTGCTGCTCAACGTTGCGCTTTACGCGGTGGTACGCAGCAAAGTGCTGGTGGACGGCGCACTGGACCGCAACTTTTCCGGCAACCTGATGATGGGCTTCGGCCTGCTTTCGGTGGTCGTCGCGGCGTTTTTTCTCTCGCGGCAGAAGGACATCAAGCGCATGTTCGCCTACTCCTCGGTCGAGCACATGGGCATCATGACCTTCGCTTTCGGCATGGGCGGCCCGGTGGCCGCGTTCGCCGGCTTGCTGCACATGACCGTGCATTCGCTCACCAAGAGCGCGATTTTCTTCACCGTCGGCCATGCCTCGCAGAAGACCGGAACGCAGAACATGGACGAGATCCGCGGCCTGATCGAAAGCAACCCGACCATCGGCTGGGGCCTCGTGCTCGGCAGCCTCGCGATTCTCGGCATGCCGCCGTTCGGCGTTTTCACCAGCGAATTCATGGTACTGACGACGGCCATGCACGAGCATTCCTGGGCGACGCCGTTCCTGCTGGTTGCGCTGGGCGTCGCCTTCGCCGCGATTTTCGGCAAGGTGCAGCCGATGGTGTTCGGCGCGACCACCGCCCGCCGGCTGCCGCATCCGCCGGCGCTGATTCCGGTGTTCGTGCATCTGGCGATCGTGCTCATGCTCGGCGTCTACATCCCGCCTTACCTCGTCGACTGGTACCGCCAGGCGGCGCGCCTGATCGGATAGATGCGCGGATGACGCCATGACGCCGGTGCTCCCCGCAATTCAGCTCCTGCCCCTCGCCGGTGCGGTGCCCGCCTGGCGCGCCGAGGTGGATGCGCCGCGCTGGCGCGCGGGCTGTGAAGCGGCGGCAGGCGCCGGCGGGCGGCTGGCCGCGCTTTGGGCGAGCGACGAGCGCGACCGTGGTCAGGGCTTCTGCGTGAGGGCGCTGTTGGTCCTGTACGAGGGGCTGGTCTGCCTCGAACTGCACTTGGCCGACGCGACGCAGACATATCCGGATCTCTCGGACCTGTTCGCGTGTGCGACCCGCATGCAGCGGGCGGCCCACGATCTGGTTGGGGTGATTCCTCAGGGCAATTCAGATCGGCGCAAGTGGCTCCGGCACGGGGCCTGGCCGGAGGGCGTATTCCCGCTACATAGGGATTTCGCGCTCGCGAGCAGCTTCGCGCCCGGCGATGACCATTACCCGTTCGTCAGGGTCGAAGGCGAAGGCGTGCACGAGATCCCGGTGGGCCCGGTGCATGCCGGCACCATCGAGCCGGGGCATTTCCGCTTCTCGATCGTCGGCGAGAAGGTCCTGCGACTGGAGGAGCGGCTGGGCTACAAGCACAAGGGGATCGAGAAACGCTTCGAGTCGATGACGCTCGAAGATGGCGCGCGCCTCGCCGGGCGCGTGTCCGGCGACAGCACGGTCGCCTATGCCTGGGCCTATGCGATGGCGCTCGAAGGCATGGCCGGCGTGCGCCCCAGTGCGCGCGCGCTGCACCTTCGCGCGCTGCTGCTCGAACGCGAGCGCGTGGCCAACCACCTCGGCGATCTCGGTTACCTCGGCAACGACTGCGCCCTGACCTTCGGCTTCACCCAGTTCTGGCGCATGAAGGAGGACGTGTTGCGCAGCAACGCGCGCGCGTTCGGCCACCGCTACCTGATGGACCGCGTGGTGCCGGGCGGCGTCGCCTGCGATGTCGACAGCGCCTCGGCGCAGGCCATGATCGCCGAAGCCTTGCGGCTGAAGGACGAGTTGCGCACGCTGCGTTCGATCTACTACAACCATGCCGGCCTGCAGGACCGCTGCATCACCACCGGACGGCTGCTGCCGCTCACCGCTGCCCGTCTCGGAATCGTGGGCCTGGCGGCGCGCGCCAGCGGCCATGCGATCGATGCCCGAGTGCACCCCGGTTTCGCGCCCTACGACGAGCTGCAGCCGAGGATCGCCTCGCATCGCAACGGCGACGTCGCGGCGCGCATCGTAGTACGGTTCGAAGAGGCGTTCGAATCCCTGCGGCTGCAGCGCCTGATCCTGGAGCATCTTCCTCAAGGAGCGTTGCGGACCCCGGTCGGGGAGGCGGCCGAGGGCGCCTTCGGCATCGGCTGGATCGAGGGCTGGCGCGGCGAGGTGCTGGTCGCGCTGGAGGCTGGGCGGGGCGGCCGGGTGCGGCGTTGCCATCCGCACGACCCGTCGTGGCAGAACTGGCCGGCGCTCGAGCACGCGGTGATCGGCAACATCGTCCCGGACTTCCCGCTGATCAACAAGTCGTTCAACCTGTCCTATGCGGGAGCGGATTTGTAATCATGCAGAAGATCCTTTTCCAGATCGCCCGCACCGGAATCATCAGCGAACGCCCGCCCGCCGCGGACGAATCGCTGCGGCAGGTCTCCGGCCGGCTGAACGACGAGGTGCTGAAGCTCCTCGGGCGCGCGCTCGCAATCCGGCACGTGGACGCCGGCTCGTGCAACGGCTGCGAACTCGAGATCCACGCGCTCAACAATCCCTACTACAACCTGGAGGGACTGGGCATCAAGTTCGTCGCCAGTCCCCGGCACGCCGACATGCTGCTCGTCACCGGCCCGGTGTCGCGCAATATGGAAACTGCGCTGAAGCGCACCTACGATGCGACGCCCGAGCCCAAGCTCGTGGTCGCGATCGGCGACTGCGGCTGCGACGGCGGGATATTCGGCGAGAATTACGCGAGCCGCGGCCGGGTGGCCAACGTGATCCCGGTGGACGTTGCCGTTCCGGGCTGCCCGCCCGAGCCGGCCGCGATCATCCAGGCAATCCTGACCGCGGTAAGCGCGGCCAGACCTTGAGCCTCAGCCCCGGCCGCCGCAGGCCGCTGGCATGGTCGCATTCGGATAACCGCGGCAGATCCAGGCCACCTTGCCATCCTTCAGGTTCGGCGTCACCGAGATCTCGATGGCGTTCTTTTCGTTCCAGCCGCGGATCGCGCCATTCGCCTCGACGATCCATTTCAGTTCGCCGAACTTGGGATCGCTCCTGGAGGCGACCTTGATGTTGTTCCCGGCGCCGGCGAGGTTGCCCGCCTTCTCCGCCGCGGCGGCGACCTGCTGCTTGGGCGCATCCGCGCCCGCAATCAGCGCCTGGGCCGCCTCCTTGGCTTCGGTCCCGGCCATCTGCGGCAGGATGAAGGAAACGGCGATGAACCCGACCAGGGCGAGTCCGGCGATAACCAGCAACGCAGCGCGCATGTAATATCCCCTGCTGTTATTCGCGGTTAGCTTATCACGTAGCGCAAAGCGCTTCACGCGGCACCCAAGGCAGAATCCCCTCTCATGGCAGTGACATGTCACCTGCGGATCGCAGGGCGGGTTCAGGGCGTCGGTTACCGCGACGCGCTGCGCACCGAGGCCCTGGCCAACGGTATCGCCGGTTGGGTCAGAAATCGGCGCGACGGGACCGTGGAAGCAGTCCTGCAGGGCGCCCCGCCCGCGGTCGATGCGGTCATCGCGTGGGCACGGCGCGGTCCGCCCGCGGCGCGCGTCAACGGTGTCGATGTACGGGCCGCGCAAGGCGCGCTCGACCGGCCATACAGCGGATTCGAATTCCTGCCCACCGTTTAGCTACCTCAGGTATCGGATTCCGATACGTCTCCCGTTGCGGTTGCGCCGCATCAGGCATCGTGAAAAAAATACGCCCCACAACTACTGCAGCCGGAGACCGCCATGTACGCCACGCTGACGCTTCCCGCCGGATACGACCTGACCTCGCCGCAGCGGGCGCCGACCGTCCGAGTGCGCTCCGCGGGCGACCTGCGCGACGCGCTCAGGCAGGCGCGCGAGTGCACGCTCACGCTCGATGGCTCGGGCATGGACCGTGTGCTTGGCTTCGACGCCGCGCGCGGCAGGCTCGAACTGCAGGCGGCAACGCCCTGGACCGAGCTCGCCCGGTACCTCGCGCAGCACGCCATTTCGATCGACGCCTATGCCCGGATGCGCGGCCTGCCGGCCACCGTCGGCGAAGCGGTGTCGCAGGCGGCCGCCGGCCCGGACGGCGCGCCGGTTTCCGCGCACATCGCCGCAATCGCTCTTTTCACGCCCGACGGCGAACTGAAGCGCGCCGACCGGGATACGAACGGCGAACTTTTCCGCCTCGCCGTGGGCGGCCACGGCGTGATCGGGCTGCTCTACAGCGTGACGCTGTGCGTCGAGTCCCTGCAGCGCAGCGCGGCGGCGGCGGCGGCGCCCGTGGCATTGAACATCACGGAAGGACCGGTCACGGGGGCGCCGGAATGCGCGATCGAATGCCTGGTGCCGCCCGGCGCGCTGCACGCCTACCTGCGGGAGGTACGCTCGCTCCTCGACGAAAGAAGGATCGCCGTGCATGGCATCACGGTGCGCCGCTACCAGCCTGACCCGGATGCCCGCCTGCGCTGGGCCGATCGGGAATGGGCCGGCGTCGAAATGCGTTTCGGGATCAGGAAGACGCTGGG
>MEQQ01000023.1:7198-13684 GCA_001770285.1 Betaproteobacteria bacterium RBG_16_66_20 | reverse complement strand
CCCCGAGCGCCGGGCAGAGCTCCAGCGCCACCGCGCGCACCGTGTCGAACAGCGCCGCATCCTCGCCGGGCGATCCCGCGGCCGCCATCCAGTTGGCGGAGAGCTTGACCCGGTCCAAGGCCCCGACCCTCGCCGCGGCAAGATTGGTGAGCGCCTCGCCCACCGCCATGCGCCCCGAGGCGGGGCCGTCGATCAGCGCGAGCGGCGCGCGCTCGCCGATCGCAAACGCCTCGCCAGAATACGATTCGAAGTCCAGCAGGGTGACCGCGCAATCCGCGACCGGCACCTGCCAGGGACCCACGCAGGGGTCCCGCGAACACAGGCCGCCGACGGTCCGGTCGCCGATCGCGATCAGGAAGCCCTTGCCGGCGACCGCGGGATGGCGCAGCACGCGGTAAGCGGCTTCCCTGAGTTCGATGCCCTCAAGCGTCAGCGGCTCGAGGCGCGCTGCGACGCGCTTCACGTCGCGCAGCATTTTCGGTGGTTTGCCGAGAACGATCGAAAGATCGATGTCGACGGCGTTGTTGTCGAATTTCTGATCAAACACCAAGAGATGGCCGTCAGCGGTCGCTTTGCCCACAACGGCGAACGGGCAGCGCTCGCGCTCGCAGAGATCCGAGAACCGCTTCAGGCTTTCCGGCGCCACCGCAAGCACGTAACGCTCCTGCGCCTCGTTGCACCAGATCTCGCGCGGCGACATGCCGCTGTCTTCCGACGGCGCGGCGCGCAGCTCGAGGCGCGCACCGCGGCCTGCCGAATGCACCAGCTCGGGCATGGCGTTCGACAGCCCGCCTGCGCCCACGTCATGGATCGACAGGATCGGGTTGCCCGCGCCCAGTTGCCAGCAGCGGTCGATCACCTCCTGCGCGCGGCGCTGGATCTCGGCGTTGCCGCGCTGGACCGAGTCGAAGTCGAGGTCCTCGGCATTCGCGCCGGCGCGCATCGAGGACGCCGCACCGCCGCCCATGCCGATGAGCATTCCCGGTCCGCCCAGCTGGATCAGCAAGGTTTTCTCCGCAAAATCCTTTTTCAGACACTGGTCGGCGGGAATATTTCCAACGCCGCCGGCAAGCATGATCGGCTTGTGATAGCCGCGGCGCGCGCCGCCGACCGATTGTTCGAAGGTCCTGAAATACCCGGCCAGGTTGGGGCGGCCGAACTCGTTGTTGAACGCCGCCGCGCCGATCGGGCCGTCGGTCATGATCTGCAGTGCCGACACGATCCGGCCAGGCCGGCCGTAGTCGCCCCCCTCCCAGGGTTGCACCGCCCCGGGAATGCGCAGGTTCGACACCGAGTAGCCGACCAGCCCCGCCTTGGGTTTCGCGCCGCGGCCGGTGGCGCCCTCGTCGCGGATCTCGCCGCCCGCGCCCGTCGCCGCGCCCGGAAACGGCGCGATCGCGGTCGGATGGTTATGGGTTTCGCATTTGACGACCAGATGTGTTTTTTCGGAATTCTTCCGATAAATAAAATCCTTATCCGGATAAAAACGCTGTGCAACGGAGCCATCAAGAATCGCCGCGTTGTCGGCATAGGCCAGCACCGTGCCCTGCGGATTCGCGGCGTGCGTGTGCCGGATCATGCCGAACAGGGACTGGGGCATTTTCACGCCGTCGACGATCCAGTCGGCGTTGAAGATCTTGTGGCGGCAGTGCTCGGAATTCGCCTGCGCGAACATCGTCAGTTCGGCGTCCGTTGGATCGCGGCCGAGCGGCCGGTAGGCATTGCGCAGGTAGGCGATCTCCTCTTCGCTCAATGCCAGGCCGAGCCGCGTATTGGCCTCCTCCAGCTGCTGCAGCGGCACGCGGCCAAGCGGCCGCGGCGCGACATGCCGGAACAGCTGTTGCGCCTCGTCCAGCGCTGCAAGGACGCTCTCGGTCATGCGGTCGTGGAGCAGCGGCGCGATGCGCGCATGGCTGTCCGCCGAACTCGATGCGCCGGAGGAAACGTAATACGCGATGCCGCGCTCGATGCGCCGGATGTGCGTCAATCCGCAGTTGCGCGCGATGTCGGTCGCTTTGGAGGACCAGGGAGAGATCGTGCCCAGCCTCGGCACCACGAGGAACAGCGCCGCCCGCGAATGCTCGCCTTCCAGGTCTGCGCCATAGCGCAGCAGCCGTTCGAGAACGCGTCTTTCGTCCGGGCCCGGCTGCGCATCGGCTTCCACGAAATGCCAGAATTCGGCGGCGACGCCCTCGACCGCGGAATGTGCTCTCTTGAGTTCGGGTAAAAGCTTGGCGAGGCGGAAATCCGACAGCGCGCGCGCGCCGCGGAACTTTAGGACAGCGGACATCTACCTCGGGTCCATCCGGTAAAGCGGAATTTTACCAGAAGCTACTTCCTGACCACCGGATCGGTCACCTTACCCGAAACGTTCAGCGTCGCGCGCAGCGTCTGGTTGGGCGTCTTCACGTCCGCAACGACCCGCCCCGAGAGCCCGCCGATGGCATCGATATCGAGAGTCGCGCCGGCATTCATCGCGCCGGCCGCGATCGACACATTGCGCACCTGGACCGCGCCCTTGTCGTAGAGCGCCTGCCCCGTCAACTCGGAGAACTCGGTCCTGCCGCTGCTCTGCGCGCCGCCGGTCTGCAGCGCGCGCGTCAGGTTGAAGCTTCCGAGGACGCCCTTTTCGATCTTGAAATCGCCCTGCAACTTGGCGCTCTCGAACAGGCTTGCGGGAACGGATCCGCTCATCGAATAGGCGGCGCGCCCTTCGACCTTGCCCTCGGACACCAGCGCCGGGGCGAACACCGCAACCTTCAAGGCGCGCGCGCGCACCTCGCCATCCACCGTCCAGCTGGCGCCCCAGCGGATCTTCGCCGTGCCGTTGATAACGCCGTCGAAAACGCGGCCGTCGAACTCCGATGTGACCACGCCGCCGCGGTTGGCGGTTCCCTTCATCCCGAAATCCGACAGGGTCAGGGCCGGCACGAACGGCAGCGCGAGGCTGCCGGCGCTGATCTCGAAGCCGATATCGCCGCCTTTGGGCGTCAGCTGCACGCTCAGCTTGTCCCCGCCGCGCGCCGTCACCGACTGCAGCGAGCCGTCGCCCGCAACCGTCGCCTCCACGTCGAGTGCCGGCAGCGCAAGCGGACCATCGAACTTCGCCTGCTTGATCACGATCCGCCCGACCCGGAAATTTTCCCCGGCAACCTTGCCGAGCACGGCGTCGGCGAGCTGGGCCTGGGAAATCGAGGCGCCCTCGAGCTCAATCCGGCTGAAGGCTTTCTTGCCGCCGAACAGCGAACCCACCTCCGGGTAGCCGCGCGCCAGGCGGATCTTGACGCCGTCCCCGATGGTTACGCCTTCGAACTTCATCTCGACTCCGGTGATCACCGAGAGCCGCGCCGAGGCGACTTTCACCGGCACGCCCATCGCTTCCGAAGCCGCTTTTTCGTATTCCGCGGTCGAGACCGGCATCACGTTCAGCAGCCCGACGCCGCCAACCAGCAACACGAACAGCGCGATCGCCGCAGGCTTGCCCCATTTCTTAGGCCGGCGCGCCGCCACCGGCGGCAACGTCGGGTGCTCGGCCTCGTGGACCGCCTTGCGCGTCCCTTTCGCCAGGGCCTTGTGGTCGCGCTTGACGTCGTCCATGTCGAGGTCGTCGTCCGTGACCCCGATGTCGTCGTCGCTTTTTGCGGCACCCTTCGCGGTCGCCGCGCGCGCCGCCTTCTCCTCCGCCTTCTTGGCCGCAAGCGCTTCCTTCGCCTTGCGCTTGCGGTCCTCTTCCTCCTGCTTGGCCCGCTCTTCCTCCTCCCGCGCCTGCCTTTCGGCGTCTTCCTGCGCGCGCCGTTCCTCTTCTTCCCTGCGGCGGCGGTCCTCTTCCGCGCGCCGCGTTTTCTCCGCCTCCTCCTTCGCCTTGCGCTCGGCCTCTTCCTTCGCCCGGCGCGCAGCCTCCTCTTTCGCCTTGCGCTCGGATTCCTCCTTCGCCCTGGCCTCTTCCTCCTCGCGCTTGCCGAACGAATCGAGATCCGCCAGCAGCGAATCGCCGAAATCCCCGGCGCCCGCAGCAGCCGGCGGCGGTGCTGCCGGTGCAGGCGCAGCCGGCGGCGGCATGGATGCGGGCTCGATCGCCGGGAACGCGGCCGACTGCGCCGCGCGCGCCTTCGCCTCGGCTTCCTCCTTCGCCCTGCGCTCGGCCTCGTCGCGCTTGCGCCGGTCGTCTTCCTCGCGCTTGCGCCGGTCGTCTTCCTCGCGCTTGCGCCGGTCGTCTTCCTCGCGCTTGCGCCGGTCTGCGTCCTCCTGCGCGCGCCGTTCCTCTTCTTCCTTGCGCCGCTTGCTGTCCTGCTCTTCGCGGGCGCGGCGCTCGGCCTCTTCCTTCGCCTTGCGCTCGGCCTCTTCCTTGGCGCGGCGTTCGGCCTCTTCCTTGGCGCGGCGCTCCTCGTCCGCCTTGCGGCGGCGATCATCCTCTTCGCGCCGCTTGCGGTCCTCCTCTTCGCGTGCCTTGCGCTCGGCCTCTTCCTTGGCGCGGCGCGCCTCGTCTTCCTTGCGGCGGCGTTCGTCCTCTTCGCGCCGCTTGCGGTCCTCCTCCTCGCGCCGCTTGCGGTCTTCCGCCTCACGCGCCTTACGCTCCTCCTCCAGCTTGGCCCTCATCTCGGCCTCGAGCCGCTCACGCAGCTCCTCGGCGTCCCGCCTGGCCTTTTCTTCAAGTTCCTTGCGCGCCGTTTCCGCGGCATCGCGCGCGCGACGCTCCGCATCCTCGCGCGCCTTGCGCTCCTCGGCGAGCTTCGCGTTCAGTTCGCTCTCGAGCCGCGCCTTGTCCTCGGCCTCCCTGCGCGCGCGCTCCTCCGCCGCGTCCCCTTTAGCCTTTGCTTCGGTCGCCAGGCGAATCGCCGCTTCGCGTGCTGCCTTGACCTTCGCGTCGGCGTCGGCATGGACTTTCGCCTCGCCTTCCGCCTTCGCTTTTGCCTCCGCCGCGGCCCTCGCCTTCGCTTCGGCTTCTGCCCTGGCCCGGGCTTCGGCGGCCGCCGCGCGCGCCTTCGTCTCGGCTTCTGCTTTTGCCTTGGCTTCGGCTTCCGCCCTTGCTTTGTAGTCGAACGCCTGCTCATCCTTTGCCTTGCGTTCGGTCTCGGCGCGGGACGCTGCCGCGAGATCTACGGGCGGAGCCTTGGGCGGGGCGGCGGCAGGCGCCTTGGGCGGCACTTTGATTGCCTGGGTGAAATCGAGCCCGCTGTCTTCGCCGCTATCCGCGGCCGGCGCCTTGGGCGGCGGCGCCCCCCGCGGCGGCGGAGTCGCGGGTCGGCTGGCGGGTGCCGCAGGCTGCGGGGCCCCTGAGGACACCTCGCGGATGAAGCCGTCCTTGTCGAGCTGCTGGATCAGCGCCTCGAATTTCGGCGCGGCGAGCTTTTCGAACTTCTTCTGCACCTCGGAAAGCGCCGTCTTGCCGTCGATCGCGGACAGTACCGACCGGTCGGCACGCGACAGGTGACTGGTCTTGCCGGACGCTTCCTGCACGCCCTTGCCGGTCTTGGAGAAAATCGCGGAGAGGTTCAAGCGCTTGTCGTTCTAGAAAACGGATCTTGGGGACGGGTCAAGGGAGCGCCGTATTATAGCCAGCGGGACGCGCGGGCGGCGCGAAACCGGGGCCTAGCCCTTACAATCGCGCTCCAAGTGGCGGCACCCCAGGCTTCCTTCCCCTTGACGCTGCTCCTCGGCGTTCTGATCGCGCTATCCGCGCTCGGCATGGACATGTTCCTGCCGGCGGTTCCGGTGCTCGCTGGCGCCTTGGGAGCCGAGCCCGGCGCCGCCCAGCATTCCGTCACCGGGTACCTGCTCGGCCTCGCCGTCGGGCAGCTCGCCTGGGGTCCGATTTCGGATCGCTTCGGCCGCAAGCCCGTGCTGCTGGCCGGGCTCGGCCTGTTCCTCGCGTCGAGCGTCTGCGGCGCCCTGGCAGATTCGCTGCAGTCCGTGGTACTGCTGCGCTTCGCGCAAGGCGTGGGCATCTCGAGCGGGCCGGTGGTTTCGCGCTCGATCGTACGCGACCTGTACGCCCGCGAGCAGGCGGCGCACCTGCTGGCGCGGATGATGGCGGTCTTCGGCATCGTGCCGGTCGCCGCGCCGCTGATCGGCGCGCAGGCGCTCGCCTGGCGGGGTTGGCCGGCGGTGTTCTGGGTTTTCGCGGCGATCGCCTTGGCGCTGCTCGCCGCGGTAGCCCTCGGCCTGCGCGAGACGGCCCCGTCCGAGCGGCCCTCGGTCGCGCCGGCCCGCATTGCCGCCAGCTACGCGGAGCTGTTCCGGGACGCGCGCTTTCGCGCCGCGCTCGCCACCATGCTGTTCGCGCAGATGGGAATCATTGCCTTCGTCTCGAGTTCGGCCCTGGCAATGGTGCAGGCATTGCAGCTGACGCCGACCGCGTTCAGCGTGCTGTTCGCCGCGGTGATGCTCGGCCAGATCAGCGGCGGCTATGCCGGCAGCCGGCTGGTGCCGCGCTTGGGGCTAGAACGCATGGTGCGGCTGGGCGCCGCACTCGTGCTCGCGGCCGGA
>MEQQ01000023.1:3902-7086 GCA_001770285.1 Betaproteobacteria bacterium RBG_16_66_20 | reverse complement strand
CGGGCTCTGCGTCCTCGCTGCTCGGCAGCCTGCCATTCGGCCTCGGAGCGCTGGTGAGCGCAGCGCTTGCAGCGGCATTCGACGGCACCGTGCGCCCGATGGCGTACGCCATCGCGTTGTTCGGCGCCTGCTCGTTCGTCGCCGAACGGACGCTGTTCAGAAAAGTGGTGCACGGATAGCGCCCATGGATCGCGTCGAGTGCGTGGTGGTCGGAGCGGGCGTGGTCGGACTCGCGATCGCGCGCGCGCTCGCGCTGGCCGGGCGCGAAGTCGTGATCCTGGAGGCCGAGGACGCGATCGGAACCCATACCAGTTCGCGCAACTCGGAAGTGATTCACGCCGGCATCTACTACCCGAAAGGCTCGCTCAAGACGCGCGCCTGCATCGCGGGCCGCATCCGCCTATACGAGTACTGCGCCGGGCACGGCGTGCCGCACCGGCGCTGCGGGAAGTTGATTGTTGCGACGCATGAAGGTCAGGTTCCCGAATTAAGGGAAATTCTGAAAAAAGCGCATCAGAACAGCGTCACCGACGTGGTGGAAATTCCGGCGGCCGAGGCGCTGCGCATGGAACCGGCGCTGCACTGCGTGGCGGCCCTGCATTCGCCCTCGACCGGGATCATCGACAGCCACGCGCTGATGCTGGCCTACCTCGGCGACGCCGAGGCAGCGGGCACGATGCTTGCGCTGAAAAGTCCTTTGATCGGATGCAGTTTTTCTTCCGGGAAGTTTGTTCTTCACGTAGGCGGAGAAGCACCCACGGAAATAACTGCGAAAACCCTGATTAACAGCGCAGGACTAAGGGCGCCGAGCGTCGCGCGCCTGATCGCCGGATTTCCCCCGGACAAGATCCCGCGGGAGCTCTATGCCAAGGGCAATTACTATTCCCTCACCGGCCGGCCGCCTTTCTCGCGCCTCGTCTACCCGGTGCCCGAGCCCGGCGGCCTCGGCGTACACGTGACGCTGGACCTCGCGGGTCAGGCCCGCTTCGGTCCCGACGTCGAATGGGTGGAACGCATTGGACGTAAGACGGACTATGCGGTGGACCCGCGGCGCGCCGACCGTTTCTATGCGGCCATCAGGCGCTACTGGCCGGCGCTCCCGGACGGCGCGCTCGCGCCGGGATATGCGGGCATCCGCCCCAAGATATCCGGGCCGGGCGAGCCCGCTGCGGATTTCGTGGTCCAGGGCCCGGCCGGGCACGGCGTCCCGGGGCTGGTGAACCTGTTCGGCATCGAGTCCCCCGGATTGACAGCGTCGCTCGCGTTGGCCGATGATGTGGCCGGGATTCTGAAGGATCAAATCTAAAGGAAAACAATGAAACTCAAGCCCCTTCTCCTCAGCTTCGCGGCGCTGGCGCTCGCCGGCACCGCCCAGGCGCAGACCAAGTGGGACATGCCGACACCGTACTCGGACGGCGAATTCCATACCATCAACGTGCGCCAGTTCGTAGAGGACGTGAAGAAAGCGTCGGGCGGCCAGATCGACATCAACGTGCACTCGAACGGCTCGCTGATCAAGCATCCCGACATGCTGCGTGCGGTATCCACGGGACAGGTGCCGATCGCCGAATTCCTGCTCGGGCAGTTCGGCAACGAGGAGCCGGTGTTCAACGCCGACAACGTGCCGTTCCTCGCCGCCGGCTACGACAACGCCTGGAAGCTGTACCAGGCGCAGAAATCGGTGCTGACGCGCAAGCTCGAGGGCCGCGGCCTGCAGCTGCTCTACTCGGTCGCCTGGCCGGGCCAGGGCCTGTACACCAGGAACCCGCTCAAGAGCGTGGATGACTTCAAGGGCGTCAAATTCCGCACCTACAGCGCCTACACCGCGCGTTTCGCCGAACTGCTTGGCGCGAGTCCTACGGTGATCCAGGTGCCCGAGGTGCCGCAGGCCTTCGCCACCGGTACCATCAGCGCGATGATCACCTCCTCGGCCACCGGGACCTCCACCAAGGCTTGGGAATTCGTCAAGAACTACTACACCACCAACGCCATGCACCCGAAGAACGTGGTGGTGGTGAACAACCGCGTCTTCCAGGGCTTGACCGGCGCGCAAAAGAAGATCCTTGCCGACGCGGCGGCGGCGGCTGAGAAGCGCGGCTGGGACCTCTCCAGGCAGCGCGAGGCGAGCGCCAACAAGGGGCTTGCCGACAACGGCATGACGGTGCACACCCCCGACGCCGCGTTGATGTCCGCGCTTGGCAAGATCGGCGACACCATCGCCGCGGAGTGGCTCAAGGCCGCCGGCGCCGACGGCGAGGCGATCGTCAAAGCCTACCGCGGTAAATAGCCGCCGAAGGACGCGGCGGGCCGCGTGAGGCGTTTCCTCGATCGCCTCTACGCGGCGAGCGGCGCGTTCGCCGCGCTCTGCCTCGCCAGCATCGCGGCGGTGATGCTGCTGCAGGCCGCCATGCGGGAACTCGGCTTCTTGTTCCGCGGCGCGGACGACATCGTCGGTTGGCTGTGCGCGGCGAGCGCGTTCTTCGCTCTCGGTTACACCTTCCGCCACGGCGAGCTGGTGCGCGTCGGCCTGGTGCTTGACCGGCTCCCGCCCGGCGCACGCCGCCTTACCGAGATCATCGCGCTCGGCACCGCGCTGCTATTCGTCGCCTGCTTGCTGTGGGCGTCGGCGCGTTTCGTGTACCAGAGCTGGCAGTTCGACGAGGTGGCGCAGGGCCTGATACGGATCCCGATCTGGATACCCCAGATCAGCCTGGTGCTCGGCGCGGCCATTTTCTTCGTCGCGGTGCTGGACGATTTCATCGTGCTGGCGCGCGGCGGCACGCCGGCCTACCGCGGCGCCGAGGATACGCAGCGGACCCAGCCCGGCGCCCCGCTTCCGGTATGAGCACCCTCGCGATCGCGGGCGTGCTGCTCGCCTTGTTCCTGCTGCTGCTGGCCGGCGGACTGTGGATCGCGATGGCGATGAGCGTGGTCGCCTGGACGGGCCTGTATTTCTTCACCTCGAGCCCCCCTGAGGTCAATCTGTTCCAGTCCTACTGGGGAGCGAGCGCCTCCTGGTCGATCGCGGCGCTGCCGCTTTTCGTCTGGATGGGGGAAATCCTGTTCCGGACCAGGCTCTCGGAAGAGATGTTCGCCGGCCTCGCGCCCTGGCTCGGCTGGCTCCCGGGCAAGCTGATGCACGTCAACATCTTCGGCTGCGCCATCTTCGCCGCCGTCTGCGGCT
>MEQQ01000023.1:0-3845 GCA_001770285.1 Betaproteobacteria bacterium RBG_16_66_20 | reverse complement strand
GCGGCTACGATGAAAAGACCTGCCTCGGCTCCCTTTGCGGCGCGGGCACGCTCGGACTGCTCATCCCGCCATCGATCATCATGATCGTCTACGCGGTCGCGGCGGAGGTTTCGATACTCAAGATGTTCCTCGCCGGCGTCTTGCCGGGACTGCTGCTGGTATCGCTGTTCTCGGGCTACATCGTCGTCTGGGCCCTGCTCAACCCGGCGAAAACGCCGGCCACCGTCGAAAAGCTCAGCCTGGGCGAGCGCTTTCGCCGCGCGCGCAACCTCATCCCCTGCCTGATCCTGATCGCCTTCGTGATGGGTGTGATGTTTACCGGCGCCGCCACCGCTACGGAGGCCGCGGCCTTCGGCGTCCTCGGCGCGCTCGGCATCGCGTGGTGGAGCGGCTCGCTCACGCGGAACAATTTCTGGGCCAGCCTGATGGGAGCGACGCGCCTTTCGTGCATGATCCTGTTCATCCTCGCGGGCGCGGCGTTCCTGTCCTCGTGCATGGCTTTCACCGGCATCCCGCGCGCGCTCGCCGCCTGGGTGATCTCGCTGAACGTCAGTCCCTACGGCCTGATCGCCGCGCTGACGGTCATTTACGTTCTTCTGGGCATGGCGATCGACGGCATCTCGATGATCGTGCTGACCACGTCGATCGTGCTGCCGATGGTCGGCGCGGCCGGTTTCGACCTGATCTGGTTCGGCATCTTCATCGTGCTGCTCGTCGAGATCGCGCAGATCACGCCGCCGGTCGGCTTCAACCTGTTCGTGCTGCAGACCATGAGCAAGCGCGACATCCACTACGTCGCGATGGCCTCGATTCCCTTCTTCTGCATGCTGCTGCTCGCGATCGCGATCGTCGCGGCGTTCCCGCAAATCGCCACCTGGCTGCCGGACCTGTTGCTGGGCGCGGCGAAGAAATAGGGCTACCCTGCTGATATGGCACAGCCGATCTACCTTTCGCAGGACATCCGCCGCATCGAGCAGGCGGCGGGCAATGTCTCGCCCAGCCTGATGGAACGCGCCGGCGCCGCCGCCGCGGACTTGGCGATGTCGCTGCTGCCGGACACGGGCAAGGACGTGCTGGTGCTCGCGGGGCCCGGCAACAACGGCGGCGATGCGAAGATCGTCGCAAGGATCCTGCAGGACAAATTCGTCCGCGTTTCCCTGGCGGAGAAGATGGAAGACATACCCGGGGACGTGCGCTGGTCTCTCGTGGTGGACGGGCTGTTCGGCATCGGGCTCGCGCGTCCGCTGGAAGGCGCTTACGCGAAGCTGGTCCATTACGCCAACGCGCAATCCTGCCCGGTGCTCGCGCTCGACATCCCGAGCGGTCTGGATTCCGACACCGGCCGCGTGCTGGGAACCGCGGTACGCGCCACCGACACCATCACCTTCATCGGCTTGAAGCCCGGGCTGCTGACCCTCGATGGTCCAGACCATTGCGGGCGGGTTTCCGTTGCCGACCTGTCGTTGAAGGGTGCTTCAGCCAGGACCGAAGATGGTTGGGTCGCTGGACCGGCCCTGTTCGCAAACATTCTCAAACCGCGGCCGAAGAACTTCCACAAGGGCATGTCGGGTTCCCTCGCGGTGATCGGCGGCGCCGCGGGAATGGGCGGTGCCGCGCTGCTTGCGGGGCGTGCCGCGCTCAAGCTGGGCGCCGGCCGCGTGTATGTCGGTCTTCTCGAAGAGCTGTCGCTCGATCCGGGCGCGCCGGAATTGATGCTGCGTCATCCCGACGACGCGCTCGGACTGGACCTCGATGCCATCGTCATCGGCCCGGGCCTGGGCCAGGGCGAGCGCGCGGAGACGCTGCTGGGCGCGGTGCTCGCGAGCGACATCGCCTGCGTGCTTGACGCCGATGCGCTCAACCTGATCGCCGGCAATGAGGACCTGCGCAAGGCCTGCGCGCGCCGCGCGGCCGACACGCTGCTTACGCCGCATCCGGCCGAGGCCGCGCGGCTGCTGGCGCTGAAGACATCGGACGTTCAGGCGGACCGCCTGGGCGCGGCGAGGAACCTTCGCGGAAATCTCAATGCCCACGTAGTCCTGAAAGGAAGCGGCAGCATCATCGTGGCACGCGACGGCCACTGGTTCATCAATACCTCCGGCAATCCGGGCATGGCCTCGGCCGGGATGGGCGACGTGCTCTCGGGAATCCTGGGCGCGCTGCTGGCGCAGAAATACACCGGCGAAGCGGCCCTCGTGCTGGGCGTCCACCTGCACGGTTGCGCCGCCGACGAGTGCGTGCGCTCCGGCGCCGGCCCGGTCGGCCTCACCGCCGGCGAGTCGATCGATCCCGCGCGGCGGATCTGGAATTCCTGGCTGGCAGGCTAGCCGCGCTGCTCAGGCTGCGCGAATGCGGGCCTTCGGCTCCGGGTAGGGGTAGAGCATGTTGAGCGCGATCGACTGGTGGTTCGCCTGCACGATGCGCACGTGCTCGCGCCGCAGTTCCCTCGCATGCCGCACGCCGCAGGAGTGGGCGATCATGTCGATCTCCCGGTTCATGCCGTTGCAGTAATTCGCCACGCGCAGGTATTTTTCCTCGACTACCAGCGCGCGCTGCAGGCGCTTGTTGTGGGTGGTGACGCCGGTCGGGCAGGTATTCTGGTGGCAGCGCAGCGCCTGGATGCAGCCGAGCGAGAACATGAAACCGCGCGCGGTGTTGATGAAATCCGCGCCGGTGGCGAGCGCCCAGGCGGCGCGCGCCGAGGTGATGATCTTGCCCGAGGCGATCACGCGCACGCGCGGTTTGAGGCCCGATTCGATCAGCGCATCGACCACGCGCGGCAGCGCCTCGTCGATCGACAGGCTCATGTGGTCGGCGAGCGCCTGCGGCGCGGCGCCCGAACCGCCCTCGCCGCCGTCGATGGCGAGGAAATCCGGCGCGAATTCCAGGCCGCGCCGGTGCACCGCATCGGCCATCTCGTTCATGAAGCGCCAGCCGCCGATCGCGGTCTTGACCCCGACCGGGCGTCCGGTCAGGTCGCGGATGTACGCGATCTTGTCCAGCAGATCGTTGATGTTGGAAATGTCCCGGTGCCGGTTCGGGCTGATCGAATCGCGGCCCTCCGGGATGCCGCGGATCTGCGCGATCTCGGCAGTGACCTTCTTCGCCGGCAGCACGCCGCCTTTGCCCGGTTTCGCACCTTGCGAGAGCTTGATCTCGAACGCCTTCACCACCTTCGAGAGCTCGACCAGGCGGTCCGGGCTCAGATTGCCCTGCGCGTCGCGCACGCCGTACTTGGCGGTGCCGATCTGCATGATGACGTCGCAGCCGCCTTCGAGGTGATAGGGCGAGAGGCCGCCCTCCCCGGTATCCATCCAGCAACCGGCCACCGCCGCTCCGCGCGACAACGAGCGCACCGCCGGTGCCGAGATGGCGCCGAAACTCATGCCGCTGATGTTGACGATCGAGCGCGCCTCGAACGGGTTCTTCGCGTAGCCCTCGCCGAGCAGCAGCGACGGCGTCGGCAGGCGCTCCTCTTCGAGCACCGGGAATGGGTGGTTGACGAAGATCAGCGCGCCGGATTGATGCAGGTCGTAGGTCGAGCCGAAGCCGAGGATCCCGCCCTCGTTCTTCGCCAGCCGGTACACCCAGGCGCGCGTCGAGCGGTTGAAGGGCATCTCGTCGCGGTCGCCGGCAAAGAAGTATTGCCGGAAGTATTCGCCGAGCTGCTCGAAGAAGTAGCGCAACCGGCCGATGACCGGGTAATTGCGCAGCACGCTGTGCTTCTTCTGCGTGATGTCCGAAATGAAGACGAACACCAGCCCGATGAACAGCGCAAACGCGACCAGCGTGCCGATCCCGTACGACAGGATGTCCATCACCATGGCGGGTCCCCCTAGCCGCCA
>MEQQ01000022.1 GCA_001770285.1 Betaproteobacteria bacterium RBG_16_66_20 | reverse complement strand
CACCTCGTCCAGGTCCGCGGCATCGGGTTCGCGCTCGAGGTAGTCGGTCAGGTCCTTGAGCGCCGGGCGCCAGCACTCCAGGCGCTGGTAGACGAGGCCCCGGTCGCGCAGTTCGGCGGCCGATTCGGGCGCCACGATGACCATCCGGTTGAGCACCTCGAGCAGGCGTTCGGGATGGTCCTTCTCGCGGTAGACCCCTTTCAGGTTGCGCAGCACGCGCGCGAGTATCTGCCGGTTGCTGGCGGGCTCGAGGAACTGGTCGAGCGGCAGCTCGGCCACCGGAACGCCGCCCGCGGCGTCGCGCGGGATCACGCGCTTCAGGCGCTCGCGCAGTTCGTCTTCCGATTGCGGCACGCCGCCGGAGAACGGGTCGAGCACCAGCGTGCCGCCGCGCAGCGGCAGGCGCACCAGGAAATGCCCCGGGAACGACACCCCTTCCAGCGGCAGGCCGATGCGCCGGCCGATCTCCATGTAGAGCACTGCAAGCGTGATCGGGATCCCGGTGCGCCGGTCGAGGACCTCGTTGAGGTAGGAATTTCGGGGATCGTAGTAATTGTCCACGTTGCCGCTGAAACCGAGGTCGTCGAACAGGAACTCGTTCAACGCGATCACCCGGTCTTCGGCCGCCGCATCCGGCGCAAGGCGCGCGCGCAGCCGCTTCGCGAAGCGCTCGATCTCGCCGACGTAACCGTCCACATCCAGGCCGGGGTAGGCGTCCTCCGCGATCTGCAGGCAGGCGCTCGCCAGCTCGATCTTGCCGTCCTCGCGCGAGAGCATTTCCGCGAATCGCTCCAGGCCGGCCATCAGTTCGCGCCCCGGATGGAAAAGTCGCGCAGGCGGAATCCGAGGGCGAACAGGCAGGCGCCGTAGACTGCGATCCCGAGCGCGACCAGCACCGCCAGCATGCCGGCCTTCCATTGCCAGCCCGCCTGCAGCCACGCCGCCGCCGGGCCCATCGCGAACCACAGCGCGGCCGCCATGGCGAGAACCGAGACGCCGATCTTGAGCGCGAACCCCAGCCACCCCGGCTGCGGCGCGTAAATGTCTTGTTTTCTCAGCATCAAGTACAACAACAATGCGTTCAAGCAGGCGCCAAGGCCGATGGCCAGCGCAAGGCCGGCGTGCCGCAACGGGCCGATGAAGGCCAGGTTCATCGCCTGCGTCGCGACCAGGGTCACGACGCCGATCTTGACGGGCGTCACCACGTTCTGCCGGGCGTAGAAGCCGGGGGCGAGGATCTTCACCAGGATCAATCCTACGAGCCCCAGGCTGTAGGCCACCAGCGCCTCGCGCGTCATCCACGCATCTTCGGCGCTGAAGCGGCCATAGTGGAACAGCGTCGCGATCAGCGGCATCGCGAGCACGGCCAGCGCCGCCGCGGCCGGAAGCGCAAGCAGCAGGGTCACGCGCAATCCCCAATCCAGGAGCCGGCTGTACTCCCCGGGGGAGCCGCTGGCATGGTGCTTCGACAGGCTGGGAAGGAGGATCGTTCCGAGGGCCGCCCCGAGCACGCCCGCAGGAAACTCCATCAGCCGGTCGGCGTAATAAAGCCACGACACGCTGCCGGTGACGAGGAACGAGGCGAAAATGGTGTTGATCAGGAGCGAAATCTGGCTCACCGAGACCCCGAACAGCGCCGGCGCCATCAGCTTCAGGACGCGCCTGACCCCGGGATGCTTCAGATCCAGGCGCCAGCGCGGCAGCATCCCGATCCTGACCAGAAACGGCACTTGCCATGCAAGCTGCAGCAGGCCGCCCACGAAAACCGCCCACGCCAGCACCAGCACCGGCGGATCGAAGCGCTCGGCGAAGAAGGCCGCGCCGACGATGAACGAGACGTTGAGCAGCACCGGCGTGAATGCCGGCACCGCGAACCGGCTCCAGGTGTTGAGCACGCCGGCGGCGAGCGCCACCAGCGAGATGAAAGCGATGTAGGGAAAGGTGATCCGCAGCATCGCCACGGTCAGCTCGAATTTGCCGGGTTCGGCGGCGAAGCCGGGCGCCGATACGTAGACCACCAACGGCGCCAGCGCCATGCCGACGGCGGCCGTCGCGAACAGCGCGAGGAACAGCGCCGTGGATACGCTGTCGACCAGCGCCCGCGTCTCCTCGGGCCCCTCCCGGTTGCGGACCTCGGCGAGGATCGGCACGAAGGCCTGCGAGAACGCGCCCTCGGCGAACAGGCGCCGCAGCAGGTTCGGGATGCGGAAGGCGACGAAGAACGCGTCGGTCGCGAGCCCCGCGCCGAAGACCCGCGCGATGAACACGTCCCTGACGTAGCCGAGGACCCGGGACAGCAGGGTCATGCTGCTCACGGTCGCTAGGGCGCGGAGGAGGTTCATGCTAGAATTCGCGCCTTTTTCGAAGCTGGAACAAACACATGGCCAACATAAAATCCGCCCGCAAACGGGCGCGCCAAGCCGTCAAGCGCCGCAGCCACAACGTGAGCATGCGCACCGCGGCGCGCAGCGCGATCAAGGATGTCAAAAAGGCGATCGCCTCGGGCGACAAGAAGGCCGCCGCAGCCGCGCTGGTGCGCTCGCAGGCGGTGATCGACCGCACTGCCGCCAAGGGCATCGTGCACCGCAACGCCGCCGCGCGCCAGAAGAGCCGCCTCGCCCACGCCATCAAGGCGATGGCCCAGGAGGGAAAACAGGGCCCCTCCCCCGTTTAATGGGTGTCTCCGGCTCGCTGCAGCCTGGCGAGCTCGGTACGGTCTGCGACCCGCCCGTCGCGGGTCTTCAGTTCGTTTTCGCTCGCAAAGCCGATCAGGAAACGGTAAGCCATCGGCTCGATTTCCTCGAGCCGCACGTCCACCACCACGCAGCGCAGCCCCGCAGCGGTTACCGGATGAACGTAAGGGGAGTACTGCATGCGATGATCGCCGCCAAACGCGGCCATCACGCCGCACAGCCGCTCGGCCCAGTCGCTCGGCCGGAACGGTTTGCCGTCCAGCGTCACCCCCTGAATCACGAACTCGACGACGGCGACAGCGGCTGCAGTTTCTCCGAGCTTGGCCTCGGGCATGCGGAATTATACTGACCCCGCATGGCCAAACCCCTTAGCCGGATCCTGGTTATCGAGGACGAACCGCTCATCCTGCGCGAGATCGTCAAAGGGCTGAACGCAGCCGCCCGCTCGCTCGACAATCCCCTGGGCATCACCTTCAGCGGCGTCGCCACCGCCACGGAAGCGCTCGCCGCGATCGAGGCTGACGGCGATATCCAGGCCGTGCTGGTGGACGACAAGCTCTACTCGCTTGCCGAGGGAAAGAAGAACGGCGGCAGGAAGAAACTGCAGATGTCGGCGCTCGAGCTGGTGCAGCGGATCACGCGCTTCCGCCCCGAGCTCGACGTCTACATCCTGATCGCGCAGGAAAAGGAAGACGACGTGGTCGACGCCCTGTTCACCGAGGCGGTCGACGGCTATTTCTACCGCGAGGAACGCGACTACCGCGGCATCTACCGCATTCTCAACGCGCAGATCCAGGAAAAGGCGCGCACGCCGTTCACCGACCAGTTGAAAACCTACGTCTGGATGGCGAAGGACCAGTGGCACACCCCCGGTCATTCCTCGGGGGAGAGCTTGCGCGGCAGCCCCTGGGTGAACGATTTCTACGAATTCATGGGCGACCACGTGTTCGATGCCGACCTGTCGGTTTCGGTGCCGATGCTGGATTCGCTGATGGAACCCCGGGGCGTGATCGCCGAGGCGCAGCAGATGGCGGCCAAGGCCTTCGGCGCGCGGCGCACATTCTTCGCCACCAACGGCACCTCGACCGCGAACAAGGTCATCTTCCAGACCCTGCTCGCGCCGGGCGAGAAACTGCTGCTCGACCGCAACTGCCACAAGAGCGTGCACCACGGCGTGGTGCTCTCCGGCGCGCACCCGGTCTATCTGGATTCCGCGTTGAACAGGAAGTACGGGCTTTATGGCCCGGTTCCGAAAAAAACTCTGTTGAGGGAAATACGAAAACATCCCGACGCACAGGCGCTGATCCTGACCTCCTGTACCTACGACGGCCTGCGCTACGATCTGGAGCCGATCGTGCGCGCGGCGCATGCCAAGGGCATCAAGGTGATCATCGACGAGGCCTGGTACGGCTTCGCGCGCTTCCACCCCGAGTTCCGCCCCACCGCGCTCGAGGCGGGCGCGGACTACGCGACGCAGTCCACGCACAAGGTGCTGTCGGCGTTTTCGCAGGCCTCGATGATCCACGTCAACGATCCGGACTTCAGGGAGCACCTGTTCCGCGAGAACTTCAACATGCACACCTCCACCTCGCCGCAGTACGGCCTGATCGCGAGCCTGGACGTGGCGAGGAAACAGGCGGTGATGGAGGGCTACAAGCTGCTGCAGCGCACATTGCGGCTGGCGAAAGAGCTGCGCGAGCAGATCAACACCACCGGCGCGTTCCGCGTGCTGGAGCTCGCCGACCTGCTGCCCGAGGCGGTGCGCGGCGACGGCATCCGCCTGGACATCACCAAGGTGACGGTGGACGTATCGGGCTGCGGCTACACGGTGGACGACCTGCAGAAGGAGCTGTTCGACCGCTTCAACATCCAGATCGAGAAAAGCACCTTCAACACCATCACCCTGCTGCTCACGATCGGCACCACGCGCTCGAAGGTATCGCGCCTGTACGATGCGCTGATGCGAATCTCGCGCGAGAAGCGCGCGCCGCGGCGCCTGGTGCGCACGCCCGAAATCCCGGCGTTCACCAGGCTGCGCTACCTGCCGCGCGACGCCTATTACTGCGGCGGCGAGCTCCTTCCCGTGTTCGACGACCGGGAGCGCGTCAACCGCTCGCTCGCGCACCGCGTCTGCGCCGACGGCATCGTGCCCTACCCGCCGGGCATCCCGGTGCTGGTCCCCGGCCAGCTGATCACGCCCAAGATCAGCGAGTACCTCGCCAACCTGCTGCGCTCGCAGAAGCGCACCGAGCTGCACGGCATCGTCCACGAGGGCTATCAGCCCTGCATACGCGTGCTCAGGCCCGGCGAGGAGAAGTCGCTGAAACGCATCGGCTGAAGGCCGCGGCGGCGACCGGGACGCGCCGCGGCAAGGGCAGCGCGCCGGACCTGCCTATGGTGCCGTCATTTTGCATGGTATTATGACGGCCACATGTCCAGATTCGACTATGCGCGCCTGCTTTCCCGGCCGCGCTCGAGCTTCTTCCTGTTTGGCCCCAGAGGGGTCGGCAAAAGCACGTGGACGCGGGAGAAGCTCGCCGGCGCGCACCGCATCGACCTGCTGGATGAGGGGCTCTACCACAGTCTGCTCGCGGACCCTTCCCTGTTCGCCGCCGAACTGAACGCGCTGCCGCGGCAAAGCTGGGTCGTGGTCGACGAGATCCAGCGCCTGCCATCGCTGCTCAACGAGGTCCACCGCTTCATCGAGGAACGCGGGCTGCGCTTTGCGCTGCTCGGATCGAGCGCGCGCAAGCTGAAGGCGGCTGGCACCAACCTGCTGGCGGGCCGCGCCCTGCGCAAGCAGATGTTCCCGCTGACGCCGCAGGAACTGGGCGCGGATTTCGATCTGGAGACCGTCCTGCGCTTCGGCAGCCTGCCGCTCACCTGGCGCTCGAGCGACCGGCGCGCGACGCTGCTCGCCTATGTCCAGACCTATCTGCGCGAAGAGATCCGCGCCGAGTCCATCGTGCGCAACCTGCCGGGGTTCGCGCGTTTCCTGCCGGTGGCCGCGCTGTTCCACGGGCAGGTCATCAACATCGCCGGCATCGCCAGGGACGCGGGCACGGCGCGGACCACCGTGGACGGATATGTTGAAATCCTCGAAGACACGCTGCTGGCGTCGCGCCTGCGCGCCTACGAGGCGCGCCTGCGAGTGCGCGAGCGCAAGCACCCCAAGCTCTATTGGATCGATCCCGGCATCGTGCGCGCGGTGAAGAAGCAACTCGACCCTCCGAGCGCCGAGGAAAGAGGGCATCTGCTCGAAGGCTGGATCCACACGCTGTTGCGCTGCTACGCCGAGGAACGCGCGCTGTTCGACGACCTCTACTACTGGGCGCCCGCCCAGGCGCGGCAGCTGGAGGTCGACTTTCTCCTGCAGCGCGGCCGCGAACTGCTCGCGATCGAAGTGAAGACCTCGGCGCGCCTGCAGCCGGCGCAACTCGCAGGGCTCGCGGCGATCGCAGAACTGCCCGACGTCGTGCGGCGGATCCTGGTGTACGGCGGCGCGCGCCGTCTCAGAACCCCGGCCGGGATCGAGGTCTGGCCGCTTGGAACCTTCCTCGCCGCGCTGGCGGCAGGAAAACTGTGGCCGTGACGGGTTGAGATTTCGGGGCGGCAGCTTGCCGCCCGCCCCGGCGGCGCGGGCGCTATCACGCCCGGCACGATCACGGGACGATGGGCGGTGCCGGTCGCGAGCAGGCGGATTGCCGCGAAAAGCTGACGGCCTGAACCGACGTTGATAGCGGGCCTCCCGGCTCTTCACAGCCCCCGCCCCCCCTGCTACCATCCTGAAAACGGCGGTTCTGCGACCGCCGTTTTGCATTTGGGACCGGCAAAGGAGCCACGCCATGAGCCACGTCATGAACACCTACGCCCGCCAGCCGGTCGCGTTCGTGCGCGGCCAGGGCGTATGGCTGTGGGACGAGGCAGGCAGGAAGTATCTCGACGCGCTCGCCGGGATCGCGGTGAACACGCTCGGGCACAACCACCCGCGGCTGGTGCGCGCGCTCAGCGAGCAGATCCAGCGCGTGATCCACACCTCGAACCTGTTCCAGATCCCGCTGCAGGAAGCCGCCGCCGACCGGATCGCGGAGATCACCGGCCTCGACGAGGTGTTCTTCTGCAACTCCGGGCTGGAAGCCAACGAGGCCGCGATCAAGGTCGCGCGCAAGTACGGCCACGACCGCGGCATCGCGGAGCCCGCGATCATCGTGATGGAGAAGGCCTTTCACGGGCGCTCGCTCGCCACGCTTTCCGCCGGCGGCAGCCGCAAGATCCAGGCGGGGTTCGAGCCGCTGGTGCAGGGTTTCGTGCGCGTGCCGCTGAACGATCTGGATGCGGTACGCCAGGTCGCCGCGCACAACAAGAACGTGGTGGCGGTGTTTATCGAGCCGATCCAGGGCGAGGGCGGGATCAATGTCTCGCGCCTGGACTACCTGAGGGGCCTGAAGGAGATCTGCGAGCGCAACGACTGGCTGTTCATGTCCGACGAGGTGCAGTGCGGCCTGGGCCGCACCGGCAAATGGTTCGTCTACCAGCACGCCGGCTTCCTGCCGGACGTGGTGCCGCTCGCCAAGGGCCTCGCCGGGGGCGTGCCGGTCGGCGCCTGCGTGGTCGGCGGTCGCGCGAAGGGCGTGTTCAAGCCCGGCAACCACGGCTCGACCTTCGGCGGCAATCCGCTCGCGATGTGCGGCGTGGTCACGACCCTGGACACGATGAAAGAGGAAGGCCTGCTCGCCAACGCGCAGCGCGTCGGCCAGGCGATGCAGGATGGACTCAGAGCCGCGCTGAGCGGTGTCGCGGGCGTAGTCGAGGTTCGCGGCATGGGCCTGATGATCGGGATCGAGCTCGACCGGCCCTGTGCCGAGCTGGTGAAAATGGGCCTGGACGCCGGACTGGTGTTCAACGTCACCGCCGACAACGTCGTTCGCCTGCTGCCGGCGCTGGTGATCAGCGAGGCCGAGGGGCGCGAGGCGGTAGAGCGCCTGGTGCCCCTGGTCAAGGCGTTTCTGGCGCAGGAAACCGCGCAGCCAAAGACCGCCGCGGCGCGCTGAGACGGCATGGCCCCGGCGAAGAAGCCGCGCGTGCGGCATTACCTCCAGTTCCGCGATCTGTCGCGCACGGAGTACGAGCACCTGTTCGCGCGCACGCGCTGGATCAAGGACCGGTTCAAGCGCTACCAGCGCTACTGGCCGCTGGAGGACCGGACGCTCGCAATGATCTTCGAGAAGCAGAGTACGCGCACCCGGCTTTCCTTCGAAGCGGGCATGCACCAGCTCGGCGGCACCGCGATCTTCATCAACACCCGCGACTCCCAGCTCGGCCGCGGCGAGCCGGTGGAAGACGCCGCCCAGGTGATCTCGCGCATGTGCGACCTGGTCATGATCCGCACCTTCGAGCAGGAAATCATCGAGCGCTTTGCCGGCAGCTCGCGCGTGCCGGTGATCAACGGCCTGACCAACGAGTACCATCCGTGCCAGATCCTCGCCGACGTCTACACCTTCATCGAGCAGCGCGGCTCGATCAGGGGCAAGACGGTGGCCTGGATCGGCGATTCGAACAACGTCTGCAACACCTGGCTGCAGGCCGCGGAGCTGTTCGACTTCAACGTCCATGTCTCAACGCCGCCCGGCTACGAAATCGAGCCCGAGCGCGCCGGCGTGCACGGCACCCACTTCGAGGAGTTCGCCGACCCGATGAAGGCGGCGAAAGGCGCGCACCTCGTGACCACCGATGTCTGGACCTCGATGGGATTCGAAGCCGAGAACGCGGCGCGCAAGCGCGACTTCGAGGACTGGCAGGTCGATCCCGAGATGATGAAGGCGGCGCGCAAGGACGCCCTGTTCATGCATTGCCTGCCGGCGCACCGCGGCGAGGAAGTCGCGGCGAAGGTGATCGACGGCCGGCAGAGCGTGGTCTGGGACGAGGCCGAGAACCGGCTGCACACGCAGAAGGCGCTGATCGAATTCTTGCTTCTGGGAAAAGTGAAATCCAAATGACCGGAAAAAAGAGAATCAGGAAAGCGGCGACCGGGGAGCACAGCAAAGTCGTGCTGGCCTACTCGGGCGGACTGGACACCTCGGTCATTCTCAAGTGGCTGCAGGATACCTACGGCTGCGAGGTGGTCACCTTCACCGCCGATATCGGCCAGGGCGGGGAAGTCGCGCCCGCGCGCGCCAAGGCGCTCAAGATGGGAATCCGCAAGGAGAACATCTTCATCGAGGACCTGCGCGAGGAATTCGTGCGCGATTTCGTGTTCCCGATGTTCCGCGCCGATACCTTGTACGAGGGCGAATATCTGCTCGGGACGTCGATAGCGCGTCCTTTGATTGCGAAACATCTGGTGTCCATTGCAAGAAAGACCAACGCAGACGCGATCGCGCACGGCGCCACCGGCAAAGGCAACGACCAGGTGCGCTTCGAGCTCGGCGCCTATGCGCTGATGCCCGAAGTCAAAGTGATCGCGCCCTGGCGCGAGTGGAACCTGCTGTCGCGCGACAAGCTGCTCGCCTATGCCGACAAGCACGGCATCCCGGTCGATTTCAAGAAACGCGCGCGCGGAAGACGCGGCGGCGGCGCGCCCTACTCGATGGACGCGAACCTGCTGCACATTTCCTACGAGGGCGGCATCCTCGAGGATCCGAATTTCGCGCCCGAGGAGTCGATGTGGCGCCTGACCGTGTCGCCCGAGAAGGCGCCGAACAGGCCCGAGGTCGTCGAACTCGCCTTCCGGCGCGGCGACATCGTCGCCATCGACGGCAGCAAGCTCTCGCCCGCCGGGGTGCTGACCGAATTGAACCGCCTGGGCGGCAAGCACGGCATCGGGCGCCTGGACCTGGTGGAGAACCGCTATGTCGGCATGAAGTCGCGCGGCTGCTACGAAACGCCGGGCGGCAGCATCATGTGGAAGGCGCACCGCGCGATGGAGTCCATCACCCTCGACCGCGAGGTGCTGGCGCTGAAGGACGACCTGATGCCGCGCTACGCCCGCCTCATCTACAACGGCTACTGGTTCAGCCCCGAGAGGAAGCTGCTGCAGGTTCTGATCGATGAATCGCAGAAGCCGGTCAACGGCAAGGTCCGGATCAAGCTCTACAAGGGCACCATGATGGTGGTCGGGCGCGAGTCCCTGACCGATTCGCTCTTCGACCCGCGGATCTCGACCTTCGACGACGACCGCGGCGCCTACGACCAGGCCGACGCCGAGGGTTTCATCCGCCTGAATGCGCTGCGGCTGCGGATCGCGGCGCGGCGCCGGCGTAAGATGTCCTGATGAAAGACGCGCTCAGGGCAATGCAATGGCTCGCCGCGCTTGTGCTGCTCGCCGCGTTGCCGGCCGCGGCCGCGCCGTTCACGGTGCGGCTCGGGATCGAGCGCATCGTGCTCGATGCGCCGCCCGGATTCACGGATACCACCGAGCTCGCTTCGCCGCGCCTGCAGGACCTCTCGGAAACGCTGACCGCCGCCTCGAACCGGATCCTGCTGTTCGCGTTGTCGGATGCCGACGTGCGGCGCTTCACCTCGGGGGAGAAGCTCGAGGCTCAGCGCTACATGATCGCGGTGACCCCGAAAGGGCTGGAGCGCGAGCGCGTCACGCCGGCGCAGTTCGCCCTGTTCGTGTCCGATTCGCTGCACGATCTGGGCAAGCCGGTTCAAACCACCGATATCATCAAGTTCCTCGAGACCCAGCCCTTCGGCAAGCTGCACCTGATCGCGGAGCTCAAAAAGGAACCCGCAGCGGTTTCGGTGCTGCAGGCCACGCGCCTGCCCCCGCTCCCGGGCGCCACGTTCTGGGAATCAAGCAAGCCGCAATACCTTTTTTCCACGACCACGCTGTTCCTGGTGCGCGGCAAGGCATTGCACCTGGCGGTCTACGCGATGTACGAGAGCCCGGCCGATTTCGATTGGCTCAGATCGATCACGCAGCGCTGGGTCGACGAGCTGCTGCGCCTGAACCGCTAGGACGCCGGCATGCCGTCTTTCGACATCGTCTCGCAGGTGGACCGCCAGGAAGTGAAAAACGCGCTCGACCAGACCAACAAGGAAATCAGCAACCGCTTCGACTTCAAGGGCTCGGACGCCCGCGTCGAACTCGCCGAACTGGTCCTCACGGTGTTCGCCGACGACGATTTCAAGCTCGGCCAGGTGCTGGACGTCCTGCGCGGCCGCATGGCCAAGCGCAACATCGACGTGCGCTGCCTGGAGCTCGGTGCGGTGGAGAAGATTTCAGGCGACAAGGTGAAGCGGCCGGTGACCGTCAAGGTCGGCGTGCCGCAGGACAAGGGCAAGCAGATCCAGAAGCTGGTGAAGGACGCGAAGCTCAAGGTCGCGGCCTCGATCCAGGGCGACGCGGTGCGCATCTCGGGCGCGAAGAAAGACGACCTGCAGGCGGCGATTCAACTGGTGCGCAAATCGGTCACCGACCTGCCGCTGCAGTTCATCAACTTCCGCGACTGATCCCTTCGGTCCAGCGGTCGTAGACCCGGTCCGCCACCTTGTGGAGCGCGGCGACCCGGGCGGCGAGGTTCTTTTCGATTTTCGCCGCCGGCTGCACGCCGGGGCTCGCCTTGCTGTCGCGGATCTCGTCGGCGCCGCCGCGGCACCAGTTGCGGACCAGTTCCTCGGTCATCTCTACGTGGCACTGCATGCCGAGGTGCCTGCCAACGGCGAACGCCTGGTTCGCGCAGTGGGCATTGCCGAGAACCCGGGTCGCGCCCGGCGGAATGCTGAAAGTCTCGCCGTGCCAATGAAAGGCCTCGAACGCGGCCACCGGAGCGAACCACTCGCGCGCGACGCTGTTGTCCCCGACCTCGACTTGGCCCCAGCCGATCTCCTTGACCCGGGTGCGGGTCACCTCCCCGCCGAGCGCTTTTGCCATCAGCTGCCCGCCCAGGCAATGGCCGAGCGTCGGGACGTCCTTGCGCACCGCCTCGCGCGCGAGCTCCAGCATCGGCTTGATCCAGGGCAGCTCGTCGTTGACGCTCATCGGTCCGCCCATGAAGGCGAGCCCGCAGAATTTGCGCACGTCCTTCGGCACCGCCCGGCCTTCGTCGAGCGGGAACAGCTTCCAGGGAATCGCCCGGCGTTCGAGGTAAGTGGCAAAATACGCCGGTCCCTCGCTGCGCGCGTGCCTGAAAATCGCCACCGGCCTCATGACCCGCAATTCTAGTGCCCTTGCCGCGTTGCTTCTGGGCCTGACGGCGCTCGCCACGCCGGCAGCGATCGCGGCCGAAGTGACGCTGGTCGGCGTATTCGGCGACAAGGCGGCGGTGCTCGCGATCGACGGCGGCGCCCCCAGGACCGTGAAGGTGGGCCAGAAGCTGGGCGACCTCACCGTAATCGCGGTGGAAAAGGACCGCGCCACCATCGAGGCGGGCGGCAAGCGCCGCGTGCTGGTGCGCGGCCAGACCTACAGCACCAGCGCATCGGGCGCCGACCGCCAGAGCGTGACGCTGTCGGCCGGGGCAGGCGGCCATTTCATGGTCGACGGCCAGATCAACGGCGGCGCGATCCGGTTCATGGTGGACACGGGTGCCACGGCAATCGCGATTCCCGCCAGCGACGCCAACCGGCTGCGCATCGACTACCGCAAGGGGCGGCCCGGCACCACGCAGACCGCGAGCGGGCCCACGGCAATGTACGTCGTGCGCCTGGACCGCGTGCGCATCGGCGCCATCGAGCTGCAGAACATCGATGCCATCGTGATCGAGCAGGGCCTCACCGTCGCGCTGCTCGGCAACACCTTCCTCAACCGCATGGAGATGCGGCGCGAGGGTCAGACCATGACGCTCACGCGCCGCTTCTAGGCACTACTTCCCGGGCACCAGCGGAACGAAACGCACGGGCAGTATCCTTTTCTGCCTGCTTTTCCCGTCCCTGTCCTTCGTTATCAACAGCAGCTCCTGCGTCTCACCCGGCGCGCCGACCGGGATCACCATTTTTCCGCCCGGTTTCAGCTGCGCGACCAGCGCATCGGGCACCCGCGGCGCGGCGGCAGTGACCACGATGCCATCGAACGGACCTTTCTCCGGCCAGCCTTGGTAGCCGTCCCCGATCTTGATTTCGATGTTTTGATATTGAAGTTCTTTGAGAGACTTTTCTGCAGTAACGGCCAAGGCCTGAACGATTTCAATTGAATAGACCCGCGCAACGATTTCCGCCAGCACTGCCGCCTGATAGCCCGAGCCGGTGCCGACCTCGAGCACCCTGTGGTGCGGCTCGGGTGCGATTAGGTCGGTCGAGAGCGCGACGATATAGGGCTGCGAGATGGTCTGTCCCTGCCCGATCGGCAGCGGATGGTTGCGGTAGGCCAGAGCGCGCTGCTCGGGCGGCACCAGCCGGTGGCGCTCGACCTTGCCGAGCGCGGCGTGCACGCGAGGCGAC
>MEQQ01000021.1:494-8027 GCA_001770285.1 Betaproteobacteria bacterium RBG_16_66_20 | reverse complement strand
CGGTGAGATAGGCGAGCAAACGGCCCATGCCTTCGAAATCGGCGCTGTAGATCACGAACCGGCCTTCCTGGCGGCTGTGCGCGAGCCCGGCGCGCGTCAGTCCCGCGAGATGGAACGAGAGCGTCGCGGGCGGCAGGCCAAGCTTTTCGCCAATGCTCCCGGCGGCCATGCCCTCGGGGCCAGCCGCGACGAGAAAACGGAAGATCGCAAGCCGCGACTCTTGCGCGAGCGCACTGAGCGATTGAACGGCCTGCATCATTTCCATAGTTCCAGAATAATGGAAATCACGCCAAAGCGTCAAGCGGGCTCGAACCAGGTCTAGGCGGAGGCTGCCTTGCGGACGGTATCTGCTATGGATTTTGCAGCGGATTCAATGGCTTCGCGCGGCTCGCCCTCGACCATCACGCGCAACACCGGTTCGGTGCCGGAGGGCCGCAGGAGCACGCGGCCGCGGCCGTTGAGCGAGCGCTCGGCACGGGATTGCGCATCGGCGATCGACTGGTGCTTCTTCCAGTCGAAGCCTCTGGGCACGTCTACATTCAGCAGCACCTGCGGGTACATCGCGAGGTCCGCAGTCAGTTCGGCGAGCGTCCTGCCCGATTCGCGCGTCGCAGTGAGGACCTGCAACGCGGAAACGATGCCGTCCCCCGTGGTGTGCTTGTCCAAGCAGATGATGTGCCCGGAGTTCTCGCCGCCCAGCAGCCACTTGCGCTCGCGCAGCATCTCGAGCACGTAGCGGTCGCCTACGCGCGCGCGCGCGAACGGCACCTTCATGCCGGCCAGCGCCTTCTCGAACGCGAAATTGGTCATCAGCGTTCCGGCGACGCCCGCAATCTTCTCTCTCGCCGCGCGGTGCTTGACGATCGCGTACAGAAGCTGGTCGCCGTCGTACGCCTTGCCGGCGCCGTCCACGATCACCACGCGGTCTGCATCGCCGTCCAGCGCGATGCCCAGGTCCGCGGACTGTTTGGTTACTTCCTTGACGAGATTTGCCGTCGCAGTCGCGCCGAACGCATCGTTGATGTTGAAGCCGTCGGGCGACACGCCGATCGAGATTGCGTCCGCGCCCAGTTCGTGGAACACCTGCGGCGCGACGTCGTAGGCGGCCCCATGCGCGCAATCGACCACGATCTTCATGCCCTTCAGGTCCAGCTCGCTGGGAAAGGTCGACTTGCAGAACTCGATATAGCGCCCCTGCGCATCGTCCACCCTGCGCGCCCGCCCGAGCTTAGCTGATTCGTTGCAGCCGATCGGCTGCTCGAGCATGCGTTCGATCTCGGCTTCGACCGCATCCGGCAGCTTGAAGCCGTCGCGCGAAAAGAATTTGATGCCGTTGTCCGAATATGCGTTGTGCGAAGCGCTGATCACGACCCCCGCCGAGAGCCGCAGCGCGCGCGTCAGGTAGGCGACCCCCGGGGTGGGCAGCGGGCCGCACAGCAGCACGTCCACGCCCGCGGCGGAAAATCCCGCCTCGAGCGCCGCCTCCACCATGTAGCCGGAGATCCGCGTGTCCTTGCCGATCAGCACCGCGGGATGGCCATCGCTGCCGCTCAATTTCCCCGCCAGCACCTTGCCCGCGGCGTAGCCCAGGCGCAGGACAAAGTCCGGCGTCATCGGGGCCTGCCCGACGGTTCCCCGCACGCCATCCGTGCCGAAATACGTTCTGCTCATGCGCTTTGCAACGCCTGCCAGACGGCCAGCGCGTCGCGTGTCTCCCTTACGTCGTGCACCCGCAGTATTTTCGCTCCATGCTGCGCCGCGAGCAAAGCGGCGGCCAGGCTCGCCGCGAGGCGCTCGCCCACCGGCCGGCCCGTGATCGTCCCCAGGCTGGACTTGCGCGACCAGCCGGCGACCACCGGGACCCCCAGCGTGGCAAGCTCGGGAAGCGCCTTCAGCAGCCTGAGATTGTGCTCGGCGGTCTTGCCGAAGCCGAACCCGGGGTCGATCGCGATGCGGTCGCGGTTTATGCCTTTGCTCTCACAGGTTCTTATTCTTTCCTGCAAAAACCCTTTAACTTCAACAACCACATCCTCATAGCGAGGGTTCTGCTGCATCGTGGCCGGGTCGCCCTTCTTGTGCATCAGGCATAGCCCGCAATCGCTGTCCGCCACCGCCGCCAGCGCGCCCGGTGCCGCGAGCGCATCGATGTCGTTGATCATGGACGCACCTTCCGCGAGGACCGCACGCATCACGGATGGCCGCCGCGTGTCGACAGAAACGGGAACATCTTTCAGAGCCTTCAATACGGGGACAATCCGATCCAGTTCTTCCTGCTCCGCAACGGCCTGGGCACCAGGCCGTGAGGATTCGCCACCGATATCGAGAATGTCGGCACCCTCTTCAATCAGCCGGCGGCCGTGCGCGACCGCTGCTTCCGGATCGAGGAATTTCCCGCCGTCGGAGAAGGAATCGGGCGTGATGTTCACCACGCCCATGAGCAGCGGGCGGTCCAGCGGCAGGGCAAACCTGCCGCAGCGCAGGGCCCCGGTCAGGCGGACGCGGCGGGGGCGGCCGCGCCCTGCGCGCCGTCGCTCGGGGCGCTGGGCGCATTGCCCGCGGCAGGCACCTTGGGCGAGCGCGGCGGCTTGCCGGCCATGATGTCGTTCAACTGCTCGGCGTCGAGCGTTTCCCACTCCAGCAGCGCGCGGGCCATGGTTTCGACCTTGTCGCGGTTCTCCTCCAGCAGCCGGCGCGCGAGCTTGTACTGCTCGTCGATGATGCGGCGGATCTCGGCGTCGACCTTCTGCAGCGTCGTTTCGGAAACATTCTTGTGCGTCGTGATCGAGCGGCCGAGGAACACCTCGCCCTCGTTCTCGCCATAGACCATCGGCCCGAGCGTGTCCGACATGCCCCATTGCGTGACCATGCGGCGCGCGATCTCGGTGGCGCGCTCGAAGTCGTTCGAGGCGCCGGTGGTCATCTGGTGCATGAACAACTCTTCGGCGATGCGGCCGCCGAACAGCACGGTGATGGTGTTGAGCAGCCGTTCGCGGTCCTGGCTGTAGCGGTCCTCCGTCGGCAGCTGCATGGTCACGCCGAGCGCGCGCCCGCGCGGGATGATGGTCACCTTGTGCACCGGGTCGGTCTTGGGCAGGAGCTTGGCGACGACCGCGTGGCCGGACTCGTGGTACGCGGTGTTCCTGCGCTCCTCCTCCGGCATCACCATCGAGCGCCGCTCGGCGCCCATGATGACCTTGTCCTTGGCCATCTCGAAATCGTCCATGTCCACCAGGCGCTTGTTCTTGCGCGCGGCGAACAGGGCCGCCTCGTTCACCAGGTTGGCGAGGTCGGCGCCCGAAAAGCCGGGCGTGCCGCGCGCGATGATGTCGGCCTTGACATCGGGCGCGAGCGGCACTTTCCGCATGTGCACCAGGAGTATCTGTTCGCGGCCGCGGATGTCGGGCAACGGCACCACCACCTGGCGGTCGAAGCGGCCGGGCCGCATCAGCGCCGGGTCGAGCACGTCCGGGCGGTTGGTCGCCGCGATCACGATCACGCCCATGCTGCCTTCGAAGCCGTCCATCTCCACCAGCAGCTGGTTCAGCGTCTGCTCGCGCTCGTCGTTGCCGCCGCCCAGGCCGGCGCCGCGCTGGCGGCCGACCGCGTCGATCTCGTCGATGAACACGATGCAGGGCGCGGTCTTCTTCGCCTGCTCGAACATGTCGCGCACGCGCGCCGCGCCGACGCCGACGAACATCTCGACGAAATCGGAGCCCGATATGGAGAAGAACGGCACTTTTGCCTCACCCGCGATGGCGCGCGCCAGCAGCGTCTTGCCGGTTCCAGGATTGCCGACCATCAGCACGCCGCGCGGAATGCGCCCGCCGAGTTTCTGGAACTTGGTCGGATCGCGCAGGAAATCCACCAGCTCGGAAACTTCCTCTTTCGCCTCCTCGCAGCCCGCGACGTCGGCGAAGGTCACGGTGTTGGTGGATTCATCGAGCATGCGCGCGCGCGACTTGCCGAAACTGAACGCACCGCCCCTGCCCCCGCCCTGCATCTGGCGCATGAAGAAGATCCAGACCCCGATCAGCAGCAGCATCGGGAACCAGGACACGAAAATGTTCATCAGCAGCGAAGGCTCTTCCTCGGGCTTCGCCTCCACCTTGACGCCGTACTTGAGCAGGTCGGAAACCAGCCAGATGTCGCCCGGCGAATAGCTCACCACGCTCTTGCCCTCGGTGGTCGTGGCCTTGAGCTGCCGGCCCTCGATCGTCACCTTGGCGATGCGCCCGGCCTTCACCTCCTCCAGGAATTGCGAGTATTCCAGCGGCGAGCGCGCCGCCTGGCGGGTATTGAACTGGTTGAACACGGTCATCAGCACCAGCCCGATGACGAGCCAGATGACCAGGTTTTTAAGCATGTTATTCAAGGAGATGCTCCTTACGCGGCACGTGGCCGAACAAACAGTTTACGCGGTTTTGCGGTTGCAAAAAAGCCTTTCATATCAAGCGGTTTTTAGACCCCTGGCGAGCAGATAGGTTTCGCGGGATTGGTCCCGGGAAGCCGAGGGCTTGATCGTCCTGACAGCGCGAAAAACGCGCTTCATTTCCCGCAGGACGCCGCTGAATTCATCACCTTGAAACACCTTCACAAGAAAGGCTCCGCTTGGCTTCAACTGCGAGCGGCAGAATTCGATCGCCATGCGCACCAGTTCCGCCGCGCGCGCCTGGTCCGCCGACGCGATGCCCGAGATATTCGGCGACAGATCGGACAGCACCACGTCGGCCTTCTGCCCGCCGAGGGCCGCCGCCAGCTGCGCCTGAACCGCCGGCTGCCGAAAATCTCCCACTAACACCGTTACAGCGGAGATGGGGGCGATTTCCAGCAGATCAACCGCGATGACCTTTCCGCCCGGACCCACCTTCTGTACCGCGACCTGGGACCAGCCGCCGGGCGCGGCGCCCAGGTCGACCACTTTCGCCCCGGGAATGAGCAGCCGGTCGCGCGCGGCGATTTCGATGAGCTTGAACGCGGCGCGCGAGCGGTAGCCCTCCGCGCGCGCCTTGCGCACGTAGGGGTCTTTCACGTGGCGCTGCAGCCACTGCTTGCTGGACTTGGTCCGCGCCATCTAAAGTGCCGCCATGGATGGATTGTCCCCCATCGAGCGCAGGAAGCTGAAAGCGCGCGCCCACGCGCTCGACCCGATCATTCACCTGGGCGAAAAAGGGCTTACCGCGGCGGTGATTGCCGAGGTCGACCGCGCGCTCGGAGCGCATGAGTTGATCAAGGTGCGGGCCGGCGGGCTAGAGCGCCACGCGCGCGAGGCCGCACTGGCGGAGATCTGCGCCCGGCTGGATGCACAGCCGGTCCAGCACATCGGCAAAGTGCTGGTCGTCTACCGCAAGAAACCCGAAAATTCCTGACCCGCAACGCGAGCGGCTACTCGAGCTTGATGCTCTGGATGATGGGCCGGAATTGCGTGATCTGCCGGCGCAGGATCGAGTCCTGCTCGGCAGACGAGGAACCTACCGGCTCCGCGGCAAGGTCGGCAAAGCGCTTCATGCTGTCGGGATGGCGTACCGCGGCCGCGGTCTCTTTCTGCAGCCGATCGATGATTTCCCTGGGCGTCTTCGCCGGTGCGAACAGCCCGTTCCAGCCGTCGGCTTCCAGCGCCGGGTAGCCCAGTTCCCTAACGGTCGGCACCTCGGGCAGCTCGGGAATGCGCCGCGACGAGTTGGTCGCGAGCGCCTTGAGCTTGCCGGTCCTGATTTCGGCGAGCGAGGACGAGAGCTGGTCGCCGCCGACGTGCAGCCGCCCCGCGAGCAGTTCCTGCTTCAGCGGCGCCGCACCCTTGAGCGGGATGTGCGTCATGTCGACGCCCGCTTCGCGCTTGAATGCCTCTCCGATCACGTTCATGAACGACCCGGGCCCGGTCGAGCCGTAGGTGTACTTCAGGCTCGCGTCCTTTTTCAGCAGCGCGGCGAGTTCCTTCAGGTCCTTCACCGGAACGCCGGGATGCGCCGTAACCACCAGCGGCACATTGACCGCGATCGAGATACCGGCGAAGTCGGTATCGACGTTGTAGGGCAGGCGGTTCTGCAGGGCAAGCGACACCGAGGCGAGCGGGAAAGTGACGTTGTGCATCAGGATCGTGTATCCGTCAGGCGCCGCCTTCGCCACCACATCGGCACCGATGGTGCCACCCGCGCCGCCGCGATTTTCCACCAGCACCGGCTGGCCCATCGACTCCTGCATGCGCTGCGCGACGATGCGCGCCGCAATGTCCGTGGTGCCGCCCGCCGGGAACGGCACCACGATGCGGATCGGTCTTGAAGGATACGGCTGAGAAACCGCGGGCGCGCTGATGGCGGCAAGCGCCGCGCACAGCACCGACACCAACATCCTGATCATCGCTTTCTCCTTTGCCCTGTTATCAGCGGCGCGGGCCTAGCTCGCGGGCCCTGCCCTTGCAGCGTTCGTCAACCGATATCGCGCCGCGCCTGGGCGATCACGTCGTCAAGGTCCGCCGGCCCCGCCACGGCAACCTCGCCGGTCTCGGAAGCGGGCGCGTCTTTCGGCGGCGCAATCCGGTTGTGGCGCCGGATGCCCCAGATCAGGGCGGCGAGGGTTACCGCGGCGGTTCCCCAGATCAGTTTGTCGTTCGGATGAAACAGGGTCACCAATGAGACCACCGCGAACAGCACGCGCGCCGGGACGTCGGCCTGCCAGTTCTCGAAGCATCGCCCGAACATCGCGAATCCCACGCCGCAGGTGGCGGTGGTCACCACCAGGACATCGCCGATCTGCCCCCAGCCGGGCTTTATCGCCATCTCCGAGCGCGTGAAGATCGCGAAGGTCATGAGCGTGATCGGCAGGCAGATCTTCAGCGCCTCCCACATGGTTCGCATGAACGACGCGTTGGCGATGCGCGCCGCGACGGCCGCCGTGAGCGAGGTCGGCGGCGAGAGCTCGCCCCAGACCGACAGGAAGAACACGAAGAAGTGCGCGACCCAGGGATTGATGCCGAGCTTGACCATCGGCGGCACGATGATCACCGCGCCGACGATGTAGGTGGCGGTCGGCGGCAGGCCGGTGCCGAGCAGCCAGCCGAAGACAAAGGCCATCAGGACCATGGCGACGATGTTCCAGGAACCGATGTCGAGAAGCATCGCGCCCATCCGGTTGATGAAGCCGGTGACCGTGAACAGGCCGATCATGATGCCGAGCGTGGCGAGCAGCAGCGTCAGGTAGGAGGTCATCTCGGCATGCGTCTCGATCGCGCGCCGGAGGCTGCCGAACAGCGACTCGCCCTTGAGGAAGGGGTCCTTGCGCCGGTACTTGAACCAGAGAAAGACCGCGATCAGCGCCACGAGCATCAGGACACCGGTATTGACCGCCGCGCGCAGCTCGCCCCTGCCGACGAAGCCGAGCAGGTAGATGAGATAAGCCACGGCGCCGAAGAAGATGCTGGTCGTCACCTTCTCGTAGAGCGGTACCTGCGGCTTGTCGATCTTGCCGGCCGGCATCAGGCGTACCGACAGCAGGTAGATCGCCACGCCGATCGAAAAATAGTAGATGAAGCCGAAGCCG
>MEQQ01000021.1:0-298 GCA_001770285.1 Betaproteobacteria bacterium RBG_16_66_20 | reverse complement strand
CCGCTGCCGCTGATCAGCCCGATCGCGCTCGAGCCCACCACCGCGGTCTGCGGCATCAGCCGCCGCGAGCGGGCGATGAGCCGTACGACGTTGATCATCGCGTGCTGCGCGTTGAAGCCGTTGGCGACGCCGGCCAGCAGCAGGAAGGCGGCGATCAGCGTGAGCGCGAGCTGGCCGTACGTGCCGTAGATGCCGGTGGAGAACTCGACCGTGCTCGAAGTGACGACCCGCTCGAAAGTCGTCCCCGGATGCCAGAAGAAGTCGAGCGAGCGCGGAAAAAGTCGAGCGAGCGCGGAAA
>MEQQ01000020.1:14584-27082 GCA_001770285.1 Betaproteobacteria bacterium RBG_16_66_20 | reverse complement strand
GGCGAGCGCGATCGTGATGCACGCGGCGCCTGGCGACCCGAAAGAATGGAAAGTCCACTCGCGCAACAAAGATGAGGAAGAGAATCTCCTCGATCGCTTCCGCGACCCGGTAGATCCGCTCCAGTTCGTGATCGTCACCTCCAAGCTCCTCACCGGGTTCGACGCGCCGATCCTGCAGGCGATGTATCTCGACAAGCCGATGAAGGACCACAATCTGCTGCAGGCCATCTGCCGCACCAATCGGACTTACGGGCAGGAGAAGACTCATGGCCTGATCGTGGACTACATCGGCATTTTCGACGACGTAGCGCGCGCGCTCGACTTCGACGAAAAGGCGGTGCAGCAGGTAGTCTCGAACATCGAGGAGCTGCGCAAGGCGCTCCCGGTACAGATGCAGAAGTGCATCGCCTTCTTCAAGGGCGTGGACCGCAAGGTCGGCGGTTACGAAGGCCTCTCAGCGGCGCAGCAGCGCCTGCCCGACAACGCCACGCGCGACAAATTTGCGGCCGAATACTCGGTGCTCGGCACGATCTGGGAGGCGCTGTCGCCAGATCCCTGCCTTGCCCCCTGGCAGACGGACTACAAATGGCTCACGCAGGTCTATGAGTCGGTCAAGCCGCCAAGCGGCAACGGAAAACTCCTGTGGCACGCGCTCGGCGCGAAAACCGTCGAACTGATCAATGAGAACGTGCACCTCGAATCGGTGCGCGACGACGTCGAAACCCTGGTGCTGGATGCCCAAGTGCTGGAGGAGATACTGAAGGACAAGGACCCCGGCAAGCGGGCCCGCGAAGTGGAGATCAAGCTGGTGGCGCGCCTACGCAAGCACCTCGGCAACTCGAAGTTTACGGCTCTCGGCGAGCGACTGGAGAAGATCCGCGAACGCCACGAGCAGGGGTTCCTGACGAGCCTGGAGTTCCTCAAGCAGATTCTCGATCTCGCCAAGGAAGTGGTCGAGGCCGAGAAGCAGGTGGATCAGAAAGAAGAGCGTGATCGAGCGAAAGAGGCGCTCACGGAGTTGTTCACCGAGGCGAAGAACGGCAATACCCACATCGTTGTCGAGCGCATCGTCGCGGACATCGACGACATCGTGAAGAAGGTGCGCTTTCCCGACTGGCAGCGGACCTCGCAGGGCGAGCGCCTGGTGCAGCGTGAACTGCGCAAGACCCTCCTCCGATACAAGCTGCATACCGACGAGGACCTGTTCGACCGGGCCTACGGCTACATCCGGCAGTACTACTGATCAGCCGTCGGAATACGTCCCGCGGCCCGCGGGATAGTGTTTTTCCCAGTTCCTGCCGTCCACTTTCCGGAAGGTCATGCCTTCGACCGTGCCTTCGTCGAGGCAGCGCGCATTGACGCTGAAGCCATCCGGGTGCGAGCGCGGCACATAGAAGGACTTGATGCCGCAATGCGAGCAGAACAGGTGCTTCGCCGTCTTGGTATTGAACTGGTATGTCGTCAGTGCGTCCCCGCCGGAGATCAGCCTGAAGCGCGACGCCGGCACCACCAGGTGCAGGTAGCCCGTTTTGCTGCACATCGAGCAGTTGCAGTCGCCGACCTCGATGTTTGCCGGCGCCATGACCTCGAAGCGAACGCACCCGCAGTGGCAGCCGCCGGTGTGCTTGACCATGTTCATGCCTTTAATTTTAGGGAGATCTCGGTCATCCCTGTATCATAGCGCCCCACGATGGGCGAAATTCCCCGCGCCATTCCTCGACGCGAGCGTTTGATCGTCGCGCTCGACGTGCCCACCGTCGCCGAAGCGCGATTGCTGGTGGACAAACTCGGTGGCGCCGTCTGTTTTTACAAGATCGGCCTGGAGCTTTCCACCGCCGGCGGCTACTACGAGCTCGCCGATTGGCTGCTGCAGCGCGGCCACAAGGTGTTCGCCGACCTCAAGCTCTACGACATCCCGGAAACCGTGCGGCGCGCGGTCGCCAACCTGCGCGGCCGCGGCTTCAGCTTCCTCACCGTGCACGGCAACCGCGCCATCATGGAGGCCGCGGCGAGGGAGAAGGGTGAGATGAAGATCCTCGCCGTCACCGTCCTGACGAGCCTCGACAAGAGCGACCTGGAGGAGATGGGCTACCGGGGCGAGGTCGGGCAACTGGTACTCGAACGCGCGGGCGGTGCCCTCGCTGCCGGCTGCGATGGGGTCATTGCCTCCGGCCTGGAAGCTTCCGGAATCAAATCAAGATATGGCGACAAGCTTCTTGTCGTAACGCCCGGCATCCGTCCGGCGGGAGGCGACATGGGCGACCAGAAGCGGACCGTGGACGTAGCGCAGGCTTTCAGAAGCGGCGCCGACTACATCGTCGTCGGCCGGCCGGTGCGCGATGCGAAGGATCCCGCCGCGGCGGCCGAGGGGATCCAGGCGACGACCGCGGGGATTTTTTCTTCGTGAGCCAGGGTCTGGCGGGAATTGCCGGACTGCTGCTGCTGGCCTGGATTTTCAGCGAGAAGCGCAAGGCGATTCCCTGGCGCGCCGTCTGGGCCGGCCTCGCGCTGCAGTTGGTCCTCGCGCTGCTGCTCCTCAAGCTGCCGTTTGCCAAGGAGGTCTTCGTTGCGCTCAATGATGTCTTGACTTTAATCGAAAAAGCAACCCAGACAGGAACCGCGCTTGTGTTCGGCTACCTGGGGGGCGGTCCGGCGCCGTTTGCCGTCACCGATGCGAATTCGAATTTCATCCTCGCCTTCCGCGCGCTGCCGATCGTGCTGGTGATGAGCGCGCTCTCGGCGCTTTTGTTCCACTGGGGCGTGCTGCAGAGGGTGGTGCGCGCCATTTCCTGGCTGCTCGAGCGCGCGATGCGCGTCGGCGGCGTGGTCGGCCTGTCCACCGCGGCGAACGTGTTCGTCGGCATGGTGGAGGCGCCCCTGTTCGTCCGGCCCTGGCTCGGGCGCGTTTCGCGCGGCGAGCTGTTCGCGATCATGGTGGGCGGCATGGCCTCGATTGCGGGCACGGTGCTGTTCCTCTACGCGAGCATCCTGGGGAAAGTCATCCCCGGCGCGGTGGCGCACCTGCTGATCGCATCGATCGTCTCGGCGCCCGCGGCGCTGGTGGTCGCGTTCCTCATGGTGCCGCCCGAGGGCGAGGCGACCGGCGGCCATCTCGAGCTCAAGTCCGAGTCCTCGAGCAGCATGGACGCGCTGACCCGCGGAACGCTGGACGGCGCGCAGCTGCTGGTCAACATCATCGCGATGCTGGTCGTGTTCGTGGCCTTGGTTACACTTCTTAATTTGATAATTTCTCCCTATACGCTGCAGGGAATTCTCGGCTGGGCGCTCGCGCCGCTCGCCTGGCTGGCAGGCATTCCCTGGGCCGAGGCGCAGGCCGCCGGCATGCTGCTCGGCACCAAGACCGTGCTGAACGAACTGGTGGCCTACATCGAGCTCGCGAACATGCCCGCGCTCTCGGAGCGCAGCCGCCTGCTCATGACCTACGCGCTGTGCGGCTTCGCCAATTTCGGCAGTCTCGGCATCATGATCGGCGGCATGAGCACCATGTGCCCCGAGCGCCGCCCGGAAATCGTTTCGCTCGGCCTGAAGTCCATCGTCGCCGGCACGCTCGCCACCTGCCTCACCGCTGCGACCGTCGGCTTGATCGTCTAGTCGTTATGCCGCAACATCTGGCGCGCCTTGACATGCCATATTTGGTATAGGCACAATGCGGTATGTGGCACATTGAGGAGCACCGCCGCGTCGACAAACAGCTGTCCTCGGCGCCCAGGGAGATCCTCAAACGGTACGAAAAGTGGAAGGACATCGCCATGCTGTCCGGGCCGCCCGGGCTGCGGCAGATCAGAGGCTTCAACGATGAAGCACTGTCGGGAAAGTGGGACGGTCATCGATCCTGCCGCCTGGGGCTGCTATGGCGAGTTATCTACCAGACCGTACCGGACCAGCAGTTATTTCAGGTCGATTCGATCACCCCGCATGATTATCGGAGGCCGTAAATGAGCCAGTTCCGCCCCGCGAAGAAGCGCATCAGCGTGTCGGTCGGCGAGTCCGTACGGATCGTTCGCGAGCTGCAAGGCTTAAGCCAGAACCAGCTCGCGGAGCGCACGGGCATTCCGCAGGCCACTCTTTCCGCAATCGAGAACGATCGTGTCCGCCTAGGTGTTGAGCGCGCAAAGGTGCTCGCGAAAGCCCTCAAGTGCCACCCGGCGGTGCTCGTCTTTCCCGGTTGGGAAGATCGTCTCGCGTCTGCGGCATAACCCCGCAGCGCACCGGGACGCGCGCGGGAGCGCGGTGGGATGCATCTGCCTACGGGCGCGCGCCCGTGGCTGCGAACGTTAAAGCGCAATGGACTTCGACCAACCGACGCATAGAGCCTCATGTCGCGGAGCGAGGCGGGTCGGGGTGTCAGGCTATCCCAGGAAAACTTCCCGATCGGGAAGTTTTCGAACCCCTGGTCGACATGGGAGCGCTCAGCGCCCAAGCCGCTTCACCTCGGGCCGCGCGACGCGAGCAACAGGGCGGGACGTGAGTTGATCGTGATCATGCACGAAGCGAAATGACGGAGCCGCTCGCCGCATTGCTGGCCGAGCTCGAGCAATTCGGGCAGCGGAACGACGCGATGACGAGCGACCGCCCGCGGCGGATGCTCAATATCACCCGGGATACGGGCGAGTTCCTGGCGATTCTCGTGAAAGCCACGGATGCCAGGCGAATTCTCGAGATCGGGACCTCGAACGGCTACTCCACGCTCTGGCTGGCGAGTGCTGCCCGCGCCACCGGCGGGTCGGTCACGACGGTGGAATGGTCCGAACTGAAGCTGGGGATGGCGTCGGCCAACTTCGCCCGATCCGGCCTTGCGGCGTGCATTTCCCTCGTGCATGACGACGCGGGCCAGGTGCTCAAGCGCTCTCCTGATGCCGCCTTCGACCTGATCTTCCTCGATTCCGAGCGCCCGGAGTATCCCGGCTGGTGGCCGGAACTGAAGCGGGTGCTGCGGTACGGCGGCCTGTTGGTCGTCGACAATGCCACCTCGCATGCGGAACAAATGGCGCCTTTCATCGCGCTCGTCGAAGCGGATCCGCAATTCACTACGAGTCTCGTGCCCGTGGGCAACGGCGAATTCCTTGCGGTGAAGGCCGGGCGGCGGCCCTGATGCCGGGACCGCCATTCGCGCTAGACTGGCTGGCCTGAGTTACATTCATCTTGCACACGGAGCGAACGATGCACCCAGACCCGAACCGCACCAGAGTCACGATATTCACCGGCTCCTACCGCATCAAGGGGTATATCGACCTGATTCCCGGCGCGAGGATCACGGACTACATGGCCGAGGCGAAGGAATTCATCGCCGTCACGGATGCCGAAGTCTGGGAATTGCAGTTGGGCGGCCGCCAGATCATTGCCGCACCGTTCCTCAACGTCTGCCGCGAGCATATCCAGGTGATCGCGCCCGGGCAGTAGGCAGGCTTCAGGCAGACGGGCCCGGCGGGCGGTTTTCCGCGGCGAGCGCGTCCAGCGCCTCGATCAGGTCGCCGATGCGTTGCGGGCGGTCTTCGCGCCGCTTCTCGAGGCAGGCCTGCACCAGCAGGTCGAGTTCCACCGGTATCGGCTGCGGCGCGGCCTGCGAGACCCGCGGCGGCTCTTCGTTCAGGATGCGGCTGGTCAGCTCGAGGTCGTCGCTGCTCTCGAAGACCTTTCTTCCGGAGAGCATGAAGAAGGCGACCGCGCCCAGGGCGTAGATGTCGGTGCGCGCATCCACGTCGGAGGGGTTGCGCAGCCGCTCCGGCGCCATGTAGAGCGGGGTACCGAAGATGCGAAGTCCGCGCGTCAGGTCGCGGCTGTGTTCCGTGTCGACTTTCTTCACCATGCCGAAATCGAGGATTTTGACCGTGTCCGGCTCGTTGCCCCGCGGGGTGATCATGACGTTCTCGGGCTTGATGTCGCGATGCACGAGGCCGGCCGCGTGCGCGGCGCCGAGGCCGGTGCAGACCTGGTGCAGGATGCGGATCGCTCGCGGCACGGGGACCGCGCCCTCGCGGGCAACGAGTTCGCCCAGATTGACGCCGTCGAGGTACTCCATCGCGTAATAGAACAGCCCGTCGGTGCTGCGCCCGTAGTCGTAGATCTCGACCACGTTCGGATGCGACAACTGGCTCGCGAGCTGCACTTCGCGCTCGAAGCGCGCGATCATTTCGTCGCTCGCACGCGCCGGCTTGAGCAGCTTGACGGCGCAGGGGCGCTTGAGCAGGTCGTGGCGCGCAAGATAGACGTTGGCCAGGCCGCCCTCGCCGATGAGGCGCTCGAGCCGGTAGGCGCCCAGCTTGCGCTGCCCGCCCAGTTCGCCGCGCAGGCGCAGCACCGAGAGGCCCGAGTAGAGGGCTGCGGCGACCGCGATCACCAGCGCGCCGAACACGATGCCGAACGCGGACCGCAGGTAGCGCAGCGGCGCGTAGGCTTCCTCTGCCTCGATCTCGATCGCCACCCCGAGGCCGAAGTCCTCCAGCCAGCGCCAGGCGCCGACGAGCTCCGCGCCGCGGTCGCCGCGGTAGACCTCCAGGGCGACGCCCTCGCGCGCTTCGGGCCGCACACCGGGCAGGGCGAAGCGGCTGTTCGAGCCGAAGCGGCTGGGTGTGAGGAGTTCGCCGCGCTCGTCGAACGCGAACAGGTCGCCGGTTTCGCCCGGGCGCGCCGCGGCGAGGATCGCGGACAGCACGCCGTTCGCGGGCTCGGCGATGCCTAGCGTCGCGATGACGCGCTCGCCGGGGCCGCGCACCGGGGTGGCGATCCAGCCGAAGGCCTCGCCCTGGCGCAGCCGCGGCGGCGAAGCGACACGGTCGGCGTCGCGGAACGGGCGGATGAAGCGCGATTCGCCGCCGAACACCGGTGCGAGCAGCGGCAGGAACCGCGCGCTTACCTGCAGGCCGCAGTATTCCGGGTAGCGCGTCGCGATCAGCCTGCCAGAGGCAGAGGTGACGTTGAAAGTCGAGTCGCCGACTTCGCGCAGCAGCGGGCGCAATACTTCCTCGACGCGCTCGCGGGCCGGGCCGGCGCATAACTCCGCCCGCGTCGCGCCCCTGCGTTCCGCGACCGCGGCCAGATCCGCGATCGCGGCGCGCACCGCAGGCTCGCGCGCGATGCGCTCGGCATCGCCGATCTCCTCGCGCACCCAGACGCGCAGCGCGTTCACCTGGGCATCCAGCAGGCTCTTCATGGTCGCGGCGCGCAGTTCCTGCAGCGAGCCTTCGACCGCGTGGTAGGTCCGGTAGCCGAGCCCGAGCAGCAGCGCCGCCGACAGCAGGACGAAGGCGATTCTTGCCGGCGTGAACCAGCGCAGGTCCCGCCGCGGCTGGATCGCGTCGGCAGGGTGGCTGGTGGTATTGATCAGGGGATCGGCACCGCCGCAAGAAGCAGCGCGCCGACGTCGATGCGGCGCGTGGCGTCGTGCGCGGGACGCAGGCGATGGCCCGCGACGCCGGGCAGCACCGCCTGGACGTCCTCCGGGATCACCTTGTCGCGGCCTTCGATCAGCGCCCAGGCACGCGCCGAATGCAGCAGCGCGAGCGCGGCACGCGGCGAGAGCCCGGCGGCGAACTCGGGCGAGCGCCTGGTGTGCTCGACGATCGCCTGCACGTAATCCAGCAGCGCGGGCGCGACGTGCACGCGCTGGGCGTTGCCCTGCAGCTCGACCAGTTCGCCCGGCGCCATGCAGGCATCCAGCCCGGCGAGCAGGTCCCTGCGGTCCGTTCCGGAAAGCAGCGCGCGCTCGGCATTGCGGTCCGGGTAGCCGAGCTCGATGCGCATGAGAAACCGGTCCAGCTGCGATTCGGGCAGCGGAAAGGTGCCGGCCTGATCGGAGGGGTTCTGCGTCGCGATGACGAAGAACGGCTGCGGCAGCTTGCGGGTCTCGCCTTCGGCGGTGACCTGGTGCTCTTCCATCGCCTCGAGCAGCGCCGACTGCGTTTTCGGCGTCGCGCGGTTGACCTCGTCGGCGAGGATCACCTGCGCGAAGATCGGGCCGGGATGGAACTTGAAGCTGCTGGTGTCGCGCTCGTAGACCGAAACGCCGATGATGTCCGCGGGCAGCATGTCGCTGGTGAACTGGATGCGCTGGAAATTCAGCCCGAGCGAGCGTGCCAGCACGTGCGCGAGGGTGGTCTTGCCGACGCCCGGAATGTCCTCGATCAGCAGGTGCCCGCGCGCCAGTATGCAGGCGAGCGCCATGCGGATCTGGGCCTCCTTGCCGAGGATGATCTGGCTTGCCGCCTCGATGATGTGTGCGACCGGAGACGGCCCGGCGGCCTGGATTTGTCGCTTCAGCAGCATCGCCGCATTGTACCCGGTACAGGGCGCCTGATACGTTATGATTCATGGCCTTATGACGACGACCGCGTACATCACGCACCCGGATTGCCTCAGGCACAACATGGGCGAGGGGCACCCCGAGCAGCCGGCGCGGCTGAGCGCGATCGAGGACCAGCTGATCGCCTCCGGCGTCGAGAGTCACCTGCAAAGATACGCAGCGCCGCTCGCAACCGACGAGCAGCTCGCGCGCGTCCATCCGATGGAGTACGTGCGCGCGATCCGCGAAGCCGCGCCCGAATCGGGCACGGTGCACCTCGATCCGGACACGGCGATGAATCCGCACAGCCTCAACGCGGCGCTGCGCGCCGCTGGCGCCGCCGTGTTGGCTGTCGATCTCGTGTTACAGAAAAAAATAAGTTCTGCATTCTGTGCGGTGCGACCCCCGGGGCATCACGCCTGCCGCGCGCGGCCGATGGGTTTCTGCATCTTCAACAACGTCGCCGTGGCCGCGCGCCACGCGGTGCACGCCCATGGGCTTGAGCGCGTGGCGATCATCGACTTCGACGTGCACCACGGCAACGGCACCGAGGAAATCTTCGAGGGCGATCCGCACGTGATGATGGCCTCGACCTTCCAGCACCCGTTCTATCCCTACAGCGGTACCGAGAGCCCGGCCTCGAACATGGTGAACGTGCCGCTGCCGGCGGGCGCCGGCTCGAAGCATTTTCACGAAGCGGTGGAAAAGCGCTGGCTGCCGGCGCTCGACGAATTCGGCCCGCAGCTGGTGATTTTCTCCGCGGGCTTCGACGCCCACATCGAGGACGAGATGGCGATGCTGCAGCTGAAGGACGCCGACTACCGCTGGGTCACCGAGCAGGTGCAGGCGATTGCCGACCGGCATGCGCAGGGCCGCGTCGTCTCCATGCTCGAGGGCGGCTACGCGCTCTCCGCGCTCGGCCGCAGCGTGGTGCAGCACGTGCGCGTGCTCGCCGGGTTGAACTGAGGGAATCGGCCGCCCATTTGAACGGAGGTTGAATATGCGGGGAAAAGACGCGCCAACATCAAGGCCGACTTCAGGCCTCGCTTCCTCGCCGGAGCCGCAGGATTATGAAATCCGCTTCGTGCCGTCGGCAAAGCGGATTCGCGTCGAGTTCAATGGTGCCCAGATCGTCGACTCTTCACGCGCGATCATCGTGCATGAAACGCGAATGCCGCCAGCCTACTATTTTCCGGCCGACGAGGTCCGCGTGGAGCTGCTGCACAAGACCGATTTCCAGACCCATTGCCCGTTCAAGGGGAATGCGAGTTATTGGAATCTGAAGGTGGGCGACCAGGTGGCGGAGAACGCTGTTTGGGCATACGAGGAGCCCTACCGCGAAGCGGAGAAAATCCGCGGCTATCTCTCGTTCTACCGCAACAAGATTTCCGCCTTGTACGAGGGTGACGAGGAGGCGCCTCTCCTCGTTACCGACGTGCGCGGCATGCATGGCAATCCGCTCGCCAACTGGCTGCTCAAGGAGGCGTGGAAGGCGTCTTCGAGCGCGGAGCTGGCCGAGCAGTTTTTCAACTTTCTGCGCAGCACCGGAATACCAGTGGCGCGAAGCACGGTGATCATCCCGACCCTGCATCCGCAAATCTTCGCGACGGTGCTGGTATGGCGCGAGGACGCGCCGGGCGTGAAGGTCGTCTCCGAGCCGCACGATATCCTGCACCTGCCGCGATTCGCCGACAGCCCCTTTGCGCTGATCATTCGCGGCGCCGGGGGTGTGCGCCGGCGCATCGAGGATCCTGACTGCAAGCTCGACTTCCCGGTGGTGCGCGACCTGCGGAACGAAGGCGCAACCGATTACGTCGCGATGCCGTTTCGCTTCTCCGACGGCCAGATCAGCGTCATGTCGCTGACCTCGTTCAGCAACGGCGGTTTCGGCACCGCGCACCTCGGCCAGGTCTACGAGGTGCTGCCGATGCTCGGTCGCGTATTCGAGGTGCACGCGCTGCGGCGCACCGCGACAGGATTGCTCGAGGCCTACCTCGGCCGAAACACCGGGAAGCGCGTGCTTGACGGCCTGGTGAAGCACGGCGACAGCGAGCAGATCCATGCGGTCATCTGGTTCTGCGACTTTCGCGATTCGACGCCGCTTTCCAACAGCATGGGACGCAGCGCCTACCTGCGGCACCTGAACCGCTTTTTCGAGTGCATGGCGGGAGCAGTGCTCGAAAGCGGCGGTGAAGTGCTGCGTTATATCGGCGACGCCGTGCTCGCCATCTTCCCGATCGCGAAGTCGGCGGACGATGCGCAGCGTGCCATCGATGACGGCGCGCAGGCCTGCGAGCGCGCGATCGGCGCGGCGAAACTGGCCGCGGATCGCATCAAGGCGATGAACGACAAGCACCCTGACCGGCCGCCGCTGCGTTTCGGCATCGGCTTGCACCTCGGGACGGTCACCTACGGGAACATCGGCATTCCGCAGCGTCTCGAATTCACGGTGATCGGGCCGGCGGCGAACGAGGCGGCACGCGTCGAGAGCATGACCAAGGAGCTGAAAAAGGCGACCCTCACCTCGGCGGCATTCGCAGCCCGTTACCCCGGTCGGCTCGTCTCCGTAGGCCGGCACCCGCTCAAGGGACTCGAGGGCGATCGCGAGTTGTTCACGCTGCCCGATTGATACCGGCTACGCCGAAGCGAACAAGCGTCAGCACAGGCGCAGGCCGGGGAAACACGCTCTCGGAGCTCCGGCCGACCATGCGGCCGATCATGGCCTTCATGCAGGCAATGATTGGGCTCGGGCTGCCGGTGTACCGTTGCACGCCCGATAAAGGTCGCGGGCGAGGCGGCTGAAGGCCGAATCCTCGGCCGAATCCAAGAGCAGAACTTCGGCCTCGGCGAGGCGCGGAAAGTTGTGCGCCGCCGAGCGCCGGTACGCCGGGTCGTAGTGCTCTTCCAGCAGGCGCGCGACCAGTTGCGGCCACTGGCCGGCGGCGGCGAGCGCCTTCCATTCAGCGACTTTTTCGCGACCGTGCAGCCCGGCGAGGCAGTCCAGCTGCGCACCCAGGGCCGCCGGATCGGTGAAGAAATGGCGGTACTCGTCGAGCAGCAGCGCAACGCGCGTCTCGAGGCCGGCCTGCAGCAGCACGCAATCACTCGCGCGCATGCGCTCGATCAGCGCCTCGGGTACCTGCAGCTGGCCGATTTTTCTTGATTCGCCTTCAACATAAATTTCTCTTGAGAAATCAAGAGTGCCTAGCGCCTTCAACAGCACGCTTTCAAACATTTTCTGCGACGGCTGCGGCCGGCCGGGCAGGTTGCCGAGCACCGAGCCGCGGTGCGCGGCGAGGTCTTCCAGGTCGAGCACCTGCGCCCCTGCCGCCCGCAGCGCCCGGAGCACGCGGCTCTTGCCGCTGCCGGTGGCCCCATGGATCACCCTGAAGGAGAATTTCGGCGGCAGATCGGCGAGCGCTTGGACCACGTAGCGCCGGTAGGCCTTGTAGCCGCCTTCCAGCGTTTTCGCCTCCCATCCGATCTCGCGCAGCACGTGCGCCATCGCGCCCGAGCGCTTGCCGCCGCGCCAGCAGTAGACCAGCGGTTTCCAGGTCCTGGGCTTGCCAACAAAGGCCGTTTCAATATGGCGCGCGATGTTGCGCGCGACCAGCGCGGCGCCGAGCTTCTTCGCCTCGAACGGCGACAGCTGCTTGTATATCGCGCCTACGCGCGCGCGCTCCTCGTTGTCGAGCACCGGGCAGGAGATCGCGCCCGGGACATGGTCCTCGGCGAACTCGGCGGGCGAGCGCGTATCGAGAATCGCATCGAACGCCCGCAGGCTCGACGCATCCACCGGCACGCTGACGCGGGGCGCATGTTTCATGGCGGGAAATTCTACGCCCTTCGCCGCAGCGCCTCGCTGATCACGCTCGAGAGCGCGGCGCGTTCGGCCGACGGCGTGAATAGGTGGCGGCGAGCAGCGAGCGCACGCTTCAATATCTGGTAGTACTTCTTTTCTTCAAGACATCTTCTTATCAACCTGCTCAACGCTTTCTCGTCGAAGAGCGGAAAATAACCAGGATAGCCGCGGCCCAGCATGCCGACATTGCCCGACATGCGCGAGGCGAGCACCGGCGTGCCGATGCGGGCGGCTTCGCAGATCACGTTGGCGCCGCCTTCCATGACCGAACTCACCACCAGCGCGTGGCTGCGCGCGATCCAGCCGAGCGTCTCGCGGTGCGGGCGGCCGCCCAGCC
>MEQQ01000020.1:14419-14534 GCA_001770285.1 Betaproteobacteria bacterium RBG_16_66_20 | reverse complement strand
TCAGGGGAGAGAGCGTCGCCGATCTGCAGGATTTCGATGTCGCTCGCCAAGTGCGCAAGCGCACATGCTGCGCGGAACGGGTCCTTGACCTTGCGCAGATGTCCGACGACCGCGA
>MEQQ01000020.1:14166-14404 GCA_001770285.1 Betaproteobacteria bacterium RBG_16_66_20 | reverse complement strand
AGTGCATGGCGGACTGAAGCATCCGACGACTGATAGACGACGCGGGTTTTCGCCTGCAATTTTCCGGTCAATCTGTTGCTTGCTTCCGATTGAAGCGTCACGATCAAGTCTGCAAGCTCGAGCGACTGCTGCGCCGTGCGCGAGGCGGGCAGGTCCCGGTACAGGTCGGTGCCGGTCAGCGCCACCACGAGCGGATTGCCTGCGCAACGCCGCTTGTACTCGACGACCGACTTGTGGC
>MEQQ01000020.1:9656-14113 GCA_001770285.1 Betaproteobacteria bacterium RBG_16_66_20 | reverse complement strand
CTTGCCATGCCACGCCGTATCGACCGACACGCGGTGGCCCGCGGCGCGCAGCTGCGCGGCCCAGCGCTGCGCGGTGTGGCGGTTGCCGTTGCGCGCGCCGGCGCGGGCAGGAGTGACGATCGCGATGCGGGCCATGGAGATTCGCTAGACTAGGCCACCATGGTAGCGGACCCCGCGAAGTTTGCCGATCCTGTGCAGCTGGAGCGCGACCTCCTCGACAGCCGCGCGCGCGCGATGCGCGTCACCGCCGGCCTGGACGGCGAGCGGCTGCTCGGCCCCAGGCTCGCGATCGTAAATCCGCCGCTGTGGGAGATCGGCCACGTCGCCTGGTTCCAGGAGCGCTGGTGCCTGCGCCAGCGCGCCGACGGCTCGCTGGGCGATTCGATCCTGCCGGGCGCCGACGCGCTCTACGATTCGTCCGCGGTCGCGCACGACACGCGCTGGGACCTGCCGTTGCCCGGTCTCGCGGCTACCCGCGCCTATGGCGATGCGGTGCTGGAACGGGTCCGCGAGCGCCTGCAGCGCGAGCCCGACAGCGCCGCGCTGCGGTACTTCGTGCGCCTGGCGACTTTCCACGAGGACATGCACGCCGAGGCGTTTTACTACACCTGGCAAACGCTCGGATATGCAGAGCCTGGTTTTGATTTTCATTCAATAAATCATTCAACAGGCGACATTGAGTTGTCCGGCGGAACATTCATGCTCGGTGCTACGCCTGCGGATGGTTTCGTGTTCGACAACGAGAAATGGGCGCACGCAGTCGCGCTTGCAGTTTTCCGCATCGCGCGTTCTCCCGTTACGAACGCCGAGTACCTCGCGTTCGTCGAACAGGGCGGCGCCGCGCCGCGCTACTGGAAGAAACGGGACGGCGCCTGGCTCGAGCGGCGCTTCGAGCGCTGGCTGGCGCTCGAGCCCGGAGATCCGGTGCGGCACGTGAGCTGGAACGAGGCGCAGGCGTACTGCCTCTGGGCGAAGCGGCGCCTGCCGACCGAGGCCGAGTGGGAGTGCGCCGCGCGCGCCGCAAGCATTCCGCCGGCGGCCGGCGTCTGGGAGTGGACCGAGAGCAGCTTCGGCCCGTATCCGGGCTTCGTGGTTGATCCGTACAAGGAGTATTCGGCGCCCTGGTTCGGAACCCACAGGGTTCTGCGCGGCGGCAGCTTCGCCACGCCGGCGCGCCTGCTGCGGCCGACGTTCCGGAACTTCTATACGCCGGACCGTGCTGACATCTTTGCAGGCTTTCGCACCTGTGCAGTGGTCTAGAATTCCGGGTCCGAATAAATTTCATGAGTCAAAAGGCAACGCATGACCGCAATACTTGAAAAAATCCGGCTTACGGAATTCAGCCACGGCGGCGGCTGCGGCTGCAAGATCGCGCCGGCAGTGCTGTCCGAGCTGCTGGCCTCGACGCCGATCCGCGGCCTGCCGAAGGAGCTCATGGTTGGCACCGAGACCGCTGACGACGCTGCGGTCTACAAGCTGAACGATACCCAGGCGCTGGTCGCGACCACCGATTTTTTCACCCCGATCGTCGACGACCCCTACGACTTCGGACGCATTGCGGCGACCAATGCCATCTCGGATATCTATGCCATGGGGGCCACGCCGATTTTCGCGCTGGCGGTGGTGGGCATGCCGCTGGAAAAAATCCCGCTCGAGGTGATCGGCAGGATCCTCGCGGGCGGCGATTCGGTATGCGCGGAGGCCGGCATCCCGATCGCGGGCGGCCATTCGATCGACGTGCTCGAGCCGATCTACGGTTTGGTCGCGCTTGGCATCGTTCATCCTGAAAAAATCAAGAGAAATTCCACTGCGAGACCCGGCGATATCCTGGTGCTTGGCAAGCCGCTCGGCGTCGGCATCCTGTCGGCGGCGCTCAAGAAAGGAAAGCTCTCGGCAGCGGGCTACGCGGCGATGATCGAGTCCACCACCAAGCTCAATACGCCGGGCCTGGCACTTTCCGAGATGCCGGGCGTGCATGCGCTCACCGACGTCACCGGCTTCGGCCTGGCCGGACACCTGTTGGAGATGTGCCGGGGCTCCGGGCTTTCGGCCAGGGTGAAACTGGACGATCTGCCGGTCATTGCCGAAGCCGTCGAGTGGGTCAAGCAGGGCGTCGTCACGGGCGCCTCAGACCGCAACTGGAAGGGCTACGGCAACGACGTGTCACTGCCCGACGGGGCGCCGGAATGGCAGCGCAAGCTGGTGACCGATCCGCAGACGAGCGGCGGGCTCCTGGTGGCCTGCGCGCCGGAGGCGGAGCAGGACGTGCTCGCAGAGTTCGCCAAGCGTGGCTTCGCACAGGCGCGGCGCATAGGTCGGCTGGATACCGGCGCGGCGCGGCTGAACTTCTCCTGATCCTCATCAGGTGTCCGGACGCACTCCAACCCGGTTCAAGCGGGCGCGATCAGATCACCCGCGCGAATCACACCGCCCTCGATAATCTCGCAGTTAAGTCCCGAGCGATGGATCAGTGGTGCATACACCGGTTTGCCGGTCATCTGCTCCAGGTATTTGCACGGCACGTTGAGGCGCGCGCCGTAGAGCAAGGTGGTTCCGACACGAAAGCGTTTTCCGACAAGGTGATTTAGCGGCACCTCGCGCGTGGTGAGGTTGCGGCGCGTTTCATTCGGTTCAAGCCCGATCGCGTGGTCGCGTTGCAGGGCCTCCAGAGTCTCGATCTCGATCAGCGTCAATTGCCGGTCGGGCCGCGGCGTCTTCGAGTAGAAGCCTTTGCCGGTGGCATAGCGATCGCCCTCGATTCCGACACCCGCGATCAGGCGCGCTTCGAACAGCGCGCGCATCGGCGCCGATCCTGTTTCCGTGATGTAGATGTGCTCAAGGCGTCCTTGCCACATGATCCCTGCTCCGCGGTCCTGCAATCCAGGACGATGCGGCAGTATCACCCGAGGTCAGCGGCCTGTCAGGCCGCCGTGACCTGCTTGCGCGCTTCGCGGGAGGGTAATTGCCAGGTTTCCGCCACGACCTTGAGCAGCGCGGCGATGAGCGGGTCCGATGCGCGCTCGGCGCGGTAGATGAACCACAGTGTGGTGCGCACGCGAGCCTTCGGCCAGATGCATACGCCGCGCTCCAGCGCGAGATCCAGGCGCATCAGCGACAGGCCGAGGCCCGCGCCGACGAGGTTGCTGATCACCGATTCGTTGTCGGCCTCGATCACCTTGGCGGGCGCGACGTCGTGCTCGCTGAAGATGGTGCGCATCAGGCGGTGGTGCGTGCTGATCTGCGGGGTCACGATCCAAGGCAGCGCGGCCAATTCGCGCCAGCCAGCGCCGTCGATGCGTTGTTTCCACTCCACGGGCGCCGCAACGCAGTAGACGAGGTCCCGCAGCGCGAGCCCGCCAACCTGCGGCGAGGTGATGTCGCCATAGTAAAAGCTCGCGTCCAGGCTGCCGTCGCGCACCGCTTCCAGCGCCGCGCCGGTGATCTCGTGGTGCAACTCGAGCTCGAGCAGCGGAAAGCGCTCGACCGCCCGGCCCAGAATATCGCCGAGGCGAATCGACTGCGGATCGCTGAGCGTGCCGATGCGCAGCCGCCCGGCCGCCTCGCCGCGTACCGCACGCGCGGCCTGTCGCAGCGCCTCGGCGGCAGCGAGCACCTTCTCGCCATGCGCGAGCAATTCGCGGCCCGCGCGCGTCGCTTGCATGCCGTTCGGGGTGCGCTCGAACAGGCGCACCTCGAGTTCCTCTTCCAGCGCCTTGATCTGGGCGCTCAGCGCGGGCTGGCTGAGGTGCAGGCGCTCGGCCGCGCGGGTGAGCTGCCCGGTATCGGCAACTGCCGCAAAAGCGCGAAGTTGGTACAGCTCCATGGGTTCCCGAACGGCATTCTAACGCCAAATTGCTGCGCTGCGGCAATGACTTGCAGTTCATCGCCAAAACAGAACCTAAGTATCTGTAATTACGAATTGATTATTGATCTTCGGGCAGCGATATTGTCGTCATGCCACGCCACGCGAGAGGTAAATCGTCATGAGAAGGCGCATACGCAACATCGAGCGGCGCCACGGCGCAGGAATCCATTCCCATTTCTGAGGAGTCACTTACATGTTCAAGATCGAAAAGACGCGACCCCCGGAAGCCGATGCCTGGCAGGACCTCGAGCGCGACGGCGCGATCGCCAAGGCGCGCGCCGCGCTGCAGGTGCCCGGCGACACAGTGACAGTGACCGACTCCAGTTCCGGCGAGACGCTGTGGATGGGTGTGTTCGGACGCGACGGTCGTCGCCACGAGTGGTCCAGCCAGGAACCGCAACAGGTGCAGATCTCGCCCGCGTTCGCGGTCGCGGCGTGATGCCCTGAGGTCGATCGAAAAAATTATTTCTTGAGCAGCGGCCGCAGCGCCGCCAAGACGTTGTTCAGCACTGCCGGCTGCGCCGTTTCGGCGGGATGGATCCGGTCGGCCTGGAACAGCTCCGCCTTGTCGCCGATGCCATCCAGCAGGAAC
>MEQQ01000020.1:0-9620 GCA_001770285.1 Betaproteobacteria bacterium RBG_16_66_20 | reverse complement strand
GCAAACGCGCGCTCGAAGGCCGCGACATAAGTTTCGCCGTAGTTGGGCGGCATGCGCATGCCGACCACCAGCACCTTCGCGCCGGCCTTCTGCGCCTGCTCGATCATCCCCGATAGGTTCTGCTTCATCGCCGCGACCGGCAGTCCGCGCAGGCCGTCGTTCGCGCCCAGCTCCAGGATGACGATCGCGGGCTGCACGCGCTCGAGCACCTTGCCGATGCGCGCCAGGCCGCCGGCGGTGGTCTCCCCGGAAATGCTGGCATTGACGACGCTATAATCGGGCCGCTCGCGCTGCAGACGTTGCTCGAGCAGGGCGACCCAGCCGCGCCGCTCCGGCATGCCGTAGGCCGAAGAAAGGCTGTCGCCGTAGACCAGTACCGTTTTCCCGAAGGCGGCGGATGCCGCGAACCCCAGGCAGATGAACAACAGCGAACAAACAATTCTCAGCGCGCGCGGCATCGGCAAGACGGTCAAGAGCGGCTCCAGTGACCTCGTCATTCTGCGCGAAATAGAGCTGAGCGTCACGGCGGGCGAGGCGGTCGCCATCGTCGGCGCCTCGGGCTCCGGCAAATCGACGCTGCTCGCGATCCTCGCCGGCCTCGATACGCCGAGCACCGGGACGGTCGCGGTGGACGGCGCCGACCTGTTCGCTCTCGACGAGGACGCGCGCGCCGAGCTGCGCGGCCGCGCGGTCGGCTTCGTGTTCCAGTCGTTCCAGCTGCTGCCTTCGCTGACCGCCCTTGAGAATGTGATGTTGCCTCTGGAATTGCGAAAGAATCCCGAAGCAGAAGAAAAAGCAAGAGAAATACTCGGACGGGTCGGGCTCGCAGACCGTCTCGGCCACTATCCCAAGCACCTTTCCGGCGGCGAGCAGCAGCGCGTCGCGCTGGCGCGGGCGTTCGCGGTGCGGCCCAAGCTGCTGTTCGCGGACGAGCCGACCGGCAGCCTCGACGCCGAGGCGGGCGCCGGCGTGATCGACCTGGTGTTCGAACTGAACCGCAGCTTCGGCACCACGCTCGTCATGGTGACGCACGATGAGCACCTCGCGCACAGTTGCGGCCGGGTGGTCCGGCTGGTGGCGGGGAGGATCGCGGCCTGATGAACCAGTCTCTCAAGATGCTCCTGCGCGACTGGCGCGCGGGCGAGTTGCGCGTGCTCGCAATGGCGTTGGTGGTCGCGGTTGCCAGCATCACGAGCGTCGCGTTCTTCGCCGACCGCGTCGGACGCGCGCTGGTGCGCGATGCACATCAATTGCTCGGCGCCGATCTGGTGCTCGTATCCGACCACCCGTGGCAGGCCGGCATCGCGGAGGAGATCGCGCGCCGCGGCCTCGAGCATGCGCGGGCGACGACATTCATCAGCATGGCGATCGCCGGTGAGAATTCGGTGTTGGCGGGCGTCAAGGCGGTGTCCGCAAATTACCCGCTCAGGGGCAGGCTGCGCATCGCGCCGGCGGTGAACGCGCCGGACGCGCCGGCGCAGGCGGGTCCCGCGCCGGGCACGGTGTGGATCGAGGAGCGGCTGGTGACCGCGCTCGCCGTTCCGGTCGGCTCCAAGCTCAAGCTTGGCGCGGCGAGCTTCGAAGTGGCCGCGATCCTAACCCTGGAGCCCGAACGCGGCGCCAATTTCTTCAATATCGCGCCGCGCCTGTTCATGAACGTCGCCGATGTGCCGGCGACCGGGCTGGTGCAGACCGGCAGCCGCGTCTGGTATTACCTCTACGCGGCAGGGGCGCGCGAACCGGTCGCGGCGCTCGAATCCTGGGCCAAGGGGCGGATGGAACGGGGCCAGCGCGTGGACAACCTGGAAAGCGGCCGGCCGGAAGTGCGCGGCGCGATCGAGCGCGCGCAGCGCTTCCTCGGCCTTACCGCGCTGCTCGCGGCGATCCTCGCCGGGGTCGCGATAGCGCTCGGCACGCGCCGCTTCGTGGAACGGCATCTTGACAGTTGCGCGGTCATGCGCTGTCTTGGCGCGACGCAGGCGCGGTTGCTGTCCCTTTTCGGCGTCGAGTTTCTCCTGCTGGGAATATTCTCCTGCGCCGCCGGCACGCTCGCCGGCTTCGCAGCGCAATTCTTCATCGCGGAAATCCTCGGCGGGCTGCTGCGCGCCGACCTGCCCGCGCCTTCGATGCTGCCCGCGCTGCAGGGGTTCCTCGTCGGGCTGGTGCTGCTGTTCGGATTCGCGCTGCCGCCCCTGGTGCAGTTGAAGAACGTGCCGGCGGTACGCGTCATTCGCCGCGAATCGGGCGCGCCGAAGGGTGGCACCGTCGCAACCTATATGGCAGGGGTGGCGGCACTGTCCGGGCTGCTCATCTGGCAGGCGGGGGATGTACGACTGGGCGTTACCGTGGTCGGCGGCTTCGGCGCCGCAGTGGCGGTGTTCGCGGCGGCGGCCTGGGTGGTGCTGCGGCTCGCGGCCAGCGGCGCGGTCGCGCGCCGGCTCGGGGCGCGCAGCATCGCGCTGCGCTACGGACTCGCAAACCTGCGCCGGCATGCGCGCGGCAACGCGGTCCAGGTCGCGAGCCTTGCATTGGGCCTCACCGCGGTCCTGCTGCTGACCTTCACGCGCAACGATCTGGTGGATGCCTGGCGGCGCAGCGCACCGCCGGATGCGCCGAACCGCTTCCTGCTCGGCGTCCAGCCCGACCAGCTGGCCGAGGTGAAAGCGTTCTTCGCGCGGCGGAACATCGCGGTGCCGGACCTCAACCCAATGGTGCGCGGCCGGCTCACGTCGGTAAACGGCAGGAAAGTTTCGGATTCCGACTTCGCCGATGAACGCGCGCGGCGCCTGGTCGAGCGTGAATTCAATCTGTCCTTCTCCGACAGCCCGCCGGCGCACAACACGCTGAGCGAGGGCAAATGGTTCGCGCCCGGCGCGCGGGAGATTTCGGTCGAGGAGGGAATTGCGAAGACGCTGGGCTGGAAAATGGGCGATGAGCTCAGCTTCGCGGTCGGCGGCGAGTCGTTCGCGGCGCGCATCACGTCGATGCGCAAGCTGCGCTGGGACTCGATGAAGGTGAACTTCTTCGTCATCGGGCCGCCGGGCCTGGTCGGGCGCTTCCCGGCGAGCTACATCTCGGCGTTCCGCCTGCGCGCCGGCGACGAGCCGCTGATGAACGAACTCACCGCGCGCTTCCCGAATCTCACCGTGGTGGACGTCGGCGCGGCCGTGAAGCAGGCGCAAGGCGTCATCGACCAGGTGATCGCGGCGGTGCAGGTGGTGTTCATGTTCGCGCTCGGCGCGGGGCTGCTGGTGCTGTATTCCGCGCTGGTAGCCACCGAGGACGAACGCCGGCGCGAGGCCGCGGTGATGCGCGTCTACGGCGCTTCGCGCGCGCAGGTCACGGGCAGCCAGCGCGTCGAATTCCTTTCCATGGGCCTGCTCGCGGGGCTGCTCGCCACCGCGGGTGCTGCGGCGATCGGGCAGCTGCTCGCGCGTCGCGTGTTCGAACTCGACCTGCCGCCCAGTCCCGAACTCTGGATCGCCGGGCCGCTCGCGGGCCTGCTGCTCCTTTCGCTCAACGCCTGGCTCTCGGCGCGCAAGGTGCTGTCGGCATCCCCTGCGCTGACGCTTAGGGACTCGGTCTAGAATGTTGCATGTCTGAGATTGCTCTTGTTGTTGCTCTTGCCGGTCTTGCTCTTGTCGTTTTTCTTGTCCTTAGAATTCAAGGCAATCTGGAGCAGAAGCATCGCGAGATGCTTTCCGACCTGCACGACGGGCTCACCAAGCAGGGCGACCGTCTGGGCGGTCAGCTTAACGATCTCCGAGAGGCCATCGCCGTCAAGCTCGACGCGCGGCTCGACCAGATCTCCAACCGGGTGAGCGAGCGGCTGGACGAGGGCTTCAAGAAGACCAGCGAAACCTTCGTCAGCGTGATGCAGCGCCTGGCCACCATCGACGAGGCGCAGAAGAAGATCGATTCGCTCACCGGCAGCGTGGTGAGCCTGCAGGAGCTGCTCGGCGACAAGAAGTCCCGCGGCGCATTCGGCGAAGTCCAGCTCGAGGCCCTGGTGCGCAACGTCATGCCGCCGAATGCGTTCGAGATGCAGTACACGCTGTCCAACGGCGCTCGCGTCGATTGCGTGCTGCGGCTGCCGGATCCGACGGGCCTGGTGTGCGTGGATTCGAAATTCCCGCTCGAGAACTACAACCGGATGTTCGAGGGCAGCGACGCCGAGCGCGCGCTGGCGCAGAAGCAGTTCCGCGTCGACCTGCGCAAGCACGTGGATGCGATCGCCTCCAAGTACATCATCGACAACGAGACCTCTGACGGCGCGGTGATGTTCGTGCCCGCGGAGGCGGTATTCGCGGAGATTCATGCCTACCACGCCGAGGTGGTGGACTACGCCCAGACGAAGCGCGTCTGGATCGTTTCGCCCACGACGCTGATGGCGGTGCTGAATACCGCGCGCGCGGTGCTCAAGGACGTCGAGACGCGCAAGCAGATCCACGTCATCAAGGACGCGCTTGGCAGGCTCGGCGCAGACTTCCGTCGGTTCGATGAGCGCATGAAGAAGCTCGCCGACCATATCCGCCAGGCCCATCAGGATGCAGAGGACGTGCAGACCTCGAGCCGCAAGATCTCGCAGCAGTTCCAGAAGATCGAGGCGGCGGAGCTGGAAGCCCCGGCGCCTGCGGGGTCGGGCAATGTCGTGCGGCTGGCGGAGGAGAGGAAGCCGGGAGCGTAATGTTTTACGTCGAACTGTTCCGCAGGCTCCAGGAGGCGGAAGTCCGTTACCTCGTGGTGGGGGGCATCGCCGTCAACCTGCATGGCGTGAACCGGTTGACGCACGACGTGGATCTCATGATCGCGCTTGACCCGGTCAATCTTGCGCGGTTTGTCGCCGTCGCCAAGCGCTATTCGTTCAAGCCAGTCGTCCCGGTCAGGATCGAGGACCTCGCGGATGCCGAGAAGGTGCGCGACTGGATTGAAAACAAGCACATGCTCGCGTTCGGCCTGCGGCCGCAGAATCCGGTCGAACCCACCGTCGACATATTGGTGAAGCCTCCGGTCGACTTTGAGTCCGCCTACGCACGCCGCGTCGTGGCGGAGGTCCAGGGGCAGAGCATTGCCGTCGCATGCGTGGCGGATATCATCGCCATGAAGACCGGGACCGGTCGGGCCAAGGATCAGGACGACATCGCCATGCTGAAACGATTGGGAGAACTCGGTGGAACGCACAAGCGAAGCTGAGTCTGCGTACGCCTTCGAGGACGACTATCATTATGAGTTGTCCGATGAGCAGCTCCTGCACGGATTGTCGATGACGCCGCTGCAGCGGCTGACCTGGCTGGACGAGGCGCGGCGATTCGTGCTCGCGTTGCGGGCGGCACCGCGAACCTACTACGAGGACGGCAAGCCTGTACGTACCGTAAACCGGGAAGCGCCGGTCTGAGCAGCCTCGATCAGGCGATCGCGCGGCGCGAAGCCTGCGCGGTCCACAGCGCCGCGGCAAGCAGCAGCACCGCGCCTCCCTGGTGCGCGGCGCCGAGCGCGACGGGGACGGCGAGCAGCAGCGTAGAGATGCCGAGTGCCGCCTGCAGTACGAACAGGGCGAGCAGGTGGTGCGCCGCGACCTTCGCCTCGGTGTTCCGAGCCTGCCGCCAAAGCAGCGGAATCAGGACCAGCAGCAGCCAGAAGAACGCGCGGTGCACCAGCTGCACCGTGGCCACGTTCCAGAAGAAGTTCCGCCACCAGGGTTCGAGCATGAAGGTCTCGGGCGGGACGAGGTGGCCGTTCATCAGCGGGAAGGTGTTGTAGGCGTGCCCGGCGCGCAGGCCGGCGACGAGTCCGCCCGAGAGCGCCATCAGGAAGACCAATGCGACGACGAGCAGCGGGAATGTCTTTCTGATGGATCGGGTTTTTTCCCGCAGCAGTTCGATCGCGAGCCAGAATTCGGCGGCAAATATCAACAACGCAAGGCCAAGATGGGCGGTAAGCCGAAAGTGGCTGACGCGCGGATCGTCGACCAGGCCGCTTTTCACCATGTACCAGCCCATCGCGCCCTGCAGGCCGCCGAGCACGAACACGCCGGCGAGTTTCCAGGCCAGGGGACCGGACAGGCTTTTCGTGAAAAGGAAAAACAGATAGGGAATCAGGAACACCAGGCCAATCACGCGGCCGAGCAGGCGGTGGAGATACTCCCACCAGAAGATGCTCTTGAAGCCCGCCAGGTCCATGCCGGAGAAGACCTTCTGGAACTGCGGCGTTTCGCGGTATTTCGCGAACAGCACCTCCCACTCGGCCTGCGACAGCGGCGGCAGCGCGCCGATCAGGGGCTGCCACTCGACGATGGATAGGCCCGATTCGGTCAGGCGGGTGATGCCGCCGACCACCACCATAGCGAAGGTGAACGCGGCGCAGACCAGCAGCCAGATCGCCACGGCGCGACGCTCGCCCGGGTTCATGCTTCTGCGTAGAGCCGGTTGATGCCCGTGGTCAGCCGGTCTGCTGCCACGCCGTAGACGTGAAGCGATACCAGCGGCCGGCTCGAGCGGTTGGAGACGCGGTGGTAGATCGGGCCTCCCAGGTCGAGGTCGGCGATCTCGCCCGCGCGCAGCACCTTGGTCCCGAGCGGCTCGAGCAAGGCGCCCGGGGCGCGGAACTGCTCCTCGGTCAGTTCTCCTTCCGCGATGCCGTATGCGCACCAGACGTAATGGCCGTGCACCGGGCTCTGCTGCTCCGGCAGCCAGGTGATCGCGGTGATCACGAAATCGTCGTCGGGGTCCACGTACACAAGGTGGCGCATGTAGCGCTCCGGGTCGCCGACGCGGTGTTCCGCCCTGAGCCAGCCCCGCTTCTCGCCCACTGCTTCGCGCAGCACCGAGCCCAGGTCCGTCACCTTTCCGGTGGTGCGGAATTCTCTGCTGAAGGTCTTCGCGATGCGCGCGAGCGGCGCCAGGTCGGGATGGATCGGGTTCATGGGTTGGTTCTCAAGCGAGGGCGTCCATCAGCTGCACGCCGACCAGTTCGCCGGCTTCGACCCTGCCGCGCTCGTGCTCGAGCACGATGAAGCAGTTCGCTTCCGACATCGAGCGCAGCACGCCCGAGCCCTGCTGGCCGGTGGCGCGGACTTTCCACTCGGCGCCGTCGCGGAAAAGGATGCCGCGCTGATACTCGGTTCTGCCGGGGACCTTGCGCATCGGGGATGCGCTGATCGCCTGCAGCAGGGGAATTTCGACCGCGTCCGTTCTTCCCCCGAGAACCAGCAGCGCGTCGCGGACAAACTGATGGAACGTCACCATCACGGCCACCGGGTTGCCCGGCAGGCCGAAGAGGAACGCCGAGCCGGAACCGGAACCGATCTTGCCGAACGCCATCGGCCGGCCGGGGCGCATCGCGATCTTCCAGAACAGCACTTCGCCCAGCTTGGCCATCAGCTGCTTGACGAAATCGGCCTCGCCGACCGAAACCCCGCCGGTGGTGATGATGGCGTCCGCCCTCGCGGCGGCTTCGCGGAACGCCGCTTCCAGCTTCGCCGGGTCGTCGCGCACCACGCCCATGTCGATGATCTCCACGCCCAGGCCCTGCAGCATGCCGTGCAGGGTGTAGCGGTTGGAGTCGTAGACCTGGCCTTCCTGCAACGGCGTGCCGATCGAGGCGAGTTCGTCGCCGGTGGAGAAAAAGGCGACGCGCAGCCTGCGCTTCACGCTGACCTCGGCGATGCCGAGCGAGGCGATCAGACCGAGTTCCGCGGCGCGCACCGCTTGCCCGGCCCGCAGCACCGGCACGCCGGCTTTCAGGTCCTCGCCCGCGGCGCGCACGTTCTGGCCGGCTTTCTGGCCGGGAGGAATGCTGATGCGGTCCGCATCGACACGGCAGAGTTCCTGCACGACGACGGTGTCTGCGCCCTGCGGCATCACCGCGCCGGTCATCACGCGCACGCATTCGCCGGCGCCGATCGTGCCGTGAAAGGGTTTGCCGGCAAGGGCCTTGCCGATCTCCAGGAGTTGAATTTCTCTATCAAAAGAAACATCCTTGCTGCTCACCGCCCAGCCATCCATGGCGGAGTTGTCGTGCCCCGGGACGTTGATTGCGGGGACGATGTCTTGCGCCAGCACCCTTCCCAGCGATTGTCGAATCAGAACGGATTCGACGTCCGCGACAGGCATCAGGCAGGCGCGGATGGCCGCGCGCGCCTTGTCGACCGGCAGCGCGTCCGGGTCATAGCCGTCCAGGCAACTCACGACCTGCGCGATGGTGCGTGAAGATTCGCGCTCGACGCTCATGCGCTGTCCAGTTCTTCCCGCGTGTTGATGTTGCGGAAAGCGTCGGTTTCGTCGTCGAACGGAACCTCGATTACCTTCAGCGATGCATACCAGGCGTCGATCTTGCGCCCGCCTGCGGCGAGGAAGTTCTCGAGATTCTGCAGGACCGAAGAGCGGACCAGCGCGAACACCGGATGCGGCTGGTCACCGGTCTTTGCGACCGCAAGATCATTTTGATTCATTTCATTTTCTAGTCTCGAAAAAAGATCGAGGGGCAGAAAAGGCGAATCGCAGGGCACGGTGAGCACGAGAGGATGGCTGGCCGCGCTCAGCCCCGCGTGCAGCCCGGCGAGCGGTCCGGCGAAACCGCCGACCGTGTCCGGCACGACGCGGTGGCCGAATTGCACATAGGCCTCCAGGTTCTGATTCGCGTTGATGAGGATCTCGTCCACCTGCGGCGCGAGGCGCGCAAGCACCGCGGCGATCATCGGCTTGCCGTGGAGCAGTTGCAGGCCCTTGTCCACGCCGCCCATGCGGCGCCCCTGGCCGCCAGCGAGCACGATTCCCGTCACGCCATTCATGGCGTGATTCTAAAGGTCAGTCGACGATGCGCGACAGCACGACTTTCACGCCGCTCGTGCCTGGCGCGACCGGGTCGCTCGCGCCTTCGACGTCGCCCTTCTGCGGGATGGCGTTGCCCGACTTGGACACGCGCGCCGCGACCACGACCTTGGCGTGGCTCGAGATGGTGGCGCCGGCCGACATCGCCATGCTGTCGTCCAGCGTGAAGCGGTAGGGGAGCGCGGCAACGGTGGTGCGCGCGATGGCGAGCGGCATGCGCGATCCGCTGACCGGCCGGGCAAGCACGAAGACGGTATCGCCGGGCGACAGCTTGGCGGCGAGGGACGGTTCGATGCTGACGACGCCCTGCAGCGATTGATTGCCCGCCGCGGCTTGCTTGTCCACCGGCGCTTGTTTCCCGGGCGGGGCTTGCTTGCCTTTCGCGGATTGCGCTTCCTTCTGCGCCAGCGCACCGCCGCCGAGTTCGCGCGCTTCGGCGATGCTTCCGGCCACCGCGCGGGCGAACTCGGAATCCGGCGGCACGACCTTCAGGATCCGGTCCCAGTAGCCGATCGCAGCGGCGTAGTTGCGGCGCTCGAATTCGGCGGTTCCGGCGAGCGCGAGCGACTTCACGTGCTTCGGGTCGACCTGCAGCGCGCGCTTGACGATCGCGAAGGGCTCTCCCTCGAGCGAGCGGCCGCGCGCCATGGCGAGCGTGTCGGCGTAATCGGCGAGCAGCCCGGCGTCGTCGGGCACCAGCTGCGACGCCCGCGCATACGCCTTCGCGGCACGATCGTATTGCTGCAGCACGCCGAGCGAGCGGCCAAGGAGCATCCATCCTTCCGCATCCTC
>MEQQ01000019.1:51193-68685 GCA_001770285.1 Betaproteobacteria bacterium RBG_16_66_20 | reverse complement strand
GAGCTTCCAGGGATCGAGCCCGGAACGCCAGCTCTTTTCCTGCCCGCGGATGACGTCGCCGTGCCCGTAGGACAGTACCGTGACCAGCGCGGGAGCTTCGATGCGCTCGGCCAGCAGGAACGGCCCGCCCGTGGCGCGCGGATTTTCCAGGATGCGGCATTTGAAGCCCAGTCGCTCGAAGCTGGGCCGCATCTCGCCGCTGAGGTAGCGGGCGAGATCGGCGCCGCGGTCCGGATTCTGGCTTTCGGTCGGAATGGCGACCCGGCGCGCGAGATCGGCGAAGAATCCGCCGTCGTCGAAATAGCGCTCTGCGTGGGCAATTGCGTCTCGTCGGCTCATGACGATTCGAATTGTAGTCGGGGCTTGTGCGGCAGGCGGCACTGGCGCACTATCCCGTGATACGGAGGTATTCGATGAGAGTGATCAAGCCGCAACTTGTCCGCCGTGCCGAGAACGGCGAGGCGGAGGTGCGCGCCCGCGAACTCGAGCAGGTGCTCGAGCAGACCGGCGAGGCCGTCATCGTCAAGGACCTGAACGCGGTGGTCACTTACTGGAATCGCGAAGCGGCATCCCTGTACGGCTTTTCGGCGCAGGAGGCCGTCGGCCAGCCGCTCCGCAAGCTGCATGCCGCAGACCTTTCCGATGCGGACTACGCGCGCATTCTCGACCGCATCCGCTCGGGCAAGTCGACCACCGCCAACACCGAGCGGCGCCGGAAGAACGGCGACGTCGTCCGGGTTGCCCTCAAGACGACGCCGTTGCTGGACGCTCACGGCAAGCTGGTCGGCGAGATCACCGTGGCACGCGACGTCACCGCGCTGCATCGAACCGAGGAGGCCTTGCGCGCCGCGCAGGCGACGCTCGAGGCCCGCCTGGCGGCAATCCGCGAAGCGAACCGCAACCTGACGCGCGAGATGGCCGCGCGCCGCAAGGCCGACGCGGCGATGCGGCGCAACAACCTGGCGCTGGCCGCCACGGTCCGGCAACTCGAATCGTTTCATCGCGATGGCGAGGCGCTGTCGCGCATGGCCGAGCTGCTGCAGACCTGCACGCAGCGCGACGAGGCTTACGCGATCGTTCGCGAGACCGCCGCGCAGCTGTTCCCGGAGTCGCCAGGCTCGCTGTTCATCTACCGCGAATCGCGCGACGTGCTCGAGCGGGCCGCCACCTGGGGCAGCGGGCCGGCGCCCGATGCGACCCTGGCGCCGGATGAATGCTGGGCGCTGCGGCTGGGCAATCCGCATTTCGTGCCTCGCAGGGGCACCATCCGCTGCCGGCATGCGCACACGGCCGCCGACAGCTATGTCTGCATGCCGGTCCAGGGCCAGGGACAGGTTCTGGGCCTGTTGCACGTCGCGCTCGAGGTCAGCCCGCGCAGCCTGCGCCCGGCACGGGACGCCGAGCAGCGTCTGCGCGCGCTGACCGACAGGGTGGGCCCCGCGCTTGCGAACCTCAAGCTGCGCGACGCCCTGCGCCTGCTTGCGTTGCACGATTCGCTGACCGGGCTGTACAACCGGCGCTATATGGAAGACGCCCTGAATCGCGAACTGCACCGCGCCAAGCGCAGCGGCAAGCCGGTCTCCATGATCATGATCGACATCGACCACTTCAAGCGCTTCAACGACACCTTCGGCCACGACGCGGGCGATTACGTGCTCAGTGCAATCGCCAAGTCCATCACCAGGAACATCCGCCCTTCGGATCTTGCCTGCCGCTACGGCGGCGAGGAGCTGGCCATCGTGCTGGTCGAAGCGGGCTTCGAATGCGCGATGGAACGCGCCGAGAAGTTGCGCATCGCAATCAGGGAAACCAGCCTCACGCACCGGGACCAGACGCTACCTGCTCCCACCGCTTCGTTCGGGGTCGCGGTCTATCCCAGGCACGGAGAGAACCTGACGGATTTCATGAAAGCAGCGGACCAGGCGCTCTATCGCGCCAAGCAGGAAGGCCGCGACCGGGTGTGCGCAGCCGCGGAAGCGACGCCCCCCGCCTCATGAGCGCCGGGCGTTGCGCGCCCTGAGCGCGGCCGGCAGCTGCACCCAGCCCGCGAACAGCACTTCCTCGCCGTAGCGCGCCTGGGGCCGGCGGAAGGATGCGAAACGGGATCCGCCACCGGTTGCCATGGAAATCGCGGGTAAACTTTGCACGTTCGGCTTCGTAACGCCGAAGACCGCTGATTCATCTCCCCACGGAGAATCGCTCATGAAAAGCGCGGCTCAGATTCTCAAGTCCAAACCCGAGCAGACCGTCGTGACCGTCACGCCCGCGACGCCGGTGTTTGATGCCGTCAAGCTGATGGCGGAGAAGAACATCGGCGCGCTCCTGGTGCTGGAGGACCAGAAGATCGTCGGCATCATCACGGAACGCGATTACGCGCGGAAAATCGTCCTCATGGGCCGGTCGTCGAAGGAAACGCCAGTGCGTGAAATCATGACATTCCCGGTCATGTATGTGCGCCCGGACCAGAGCAACGAGGAATGCATGGCGCTGATGACCGACAATCGCGTGCGCCACCTGCCCGTCGTGGATGAGGGCAAGCTGATCGGCCTCGTCTCCATCGGCGACCTGGTGAAAGACATCATCTCCGAGCAGAAATTCATCATCGACCAGCTCGAGCACTACATCAGGGGCGACCGGGGGTAGGCATCAATGCTTCGACCACCGCCGGATACTCGGGGCGGATATCGAAGCGCAGCCGGCGATGGTCGAGGCGCAAAGCGTTTTCAGCCTCTGCCGGAGTCGCCGCCCGGACGAAAATGAACCCCAGGTAGCTCGCACCGTCGGGCGGCGGCGCAACGATCTGGCCGGGCTCCGCGGTAATGCTCACCCCGGTCACGCCGCCGACCGATTGCGCGTCGGCCAGACCCTCCAAGCCATGGAAGATGCCGCGCCGTGGGATCGGAATCATCATGACGCCCGCGGCACCGCCAACGCCTGCGGCGGCGAGCGGCGCGGCGATCGCCTGGCGCAATATCATCTCCTCCAGGCTCATGCCCAGGGAATGGGTAAGGACGCGCCCGCACAGGCCCCCGATCGAGCGGGCCGCGACCTCCAGCAGCCAGATGCCCCGCTCGTTGACCCGCACTTCGGCGTGGACTGGCCCAGTGGCGAGCCCGGCAGCGCGGCAGGCCCGGGCCACCTCCTCATGAATGCGTGCCCGAACCGCCTCCGGCAGCCGGGATGGCGTGACGTAGAGCGTTTCCTCGAAGCAGGGCCCGTCCAGGGGATCGGGTTTATCGAACAGGGCGAGCGTGGTGAGTTGACCCCGATCCAGGCTGCCTTCCAACGCGAACTCGCGTCCCGGAATGAAGTCCTCGATGATGAGCCCCAGTTGCTCGGCGTCCCGGTCGGCGCGGGACTGGATCGCCCGCACCCAGTTCACCGCCCGTGCCAGTGCTTCGGCATCATCGGCACGGATCACGCCGCGGCTCCCCGACAAACGCCGCGCCTTGACCACCACGGGAAACTGCAGATCGGGAACCAGTCTTCGGGGGTCATCGCCGCTCGGCAGGTGATGGAATGCCGGGCACAGGAGTTCCCGCTCCCTGAGCAGCCGGCGAAACGCCAGCTTGTCGCGCACGCGGCGAACCGCAGCGGCGCGATTTCCAGGCAGGCCGAGACGCTCCGCCAGCAGCGCGGCAAGCTCGATTCCCGAATCGTCCACCGCCAGCACGGCATCAAGAGTGCCGTCGATCTCCCGCAAAACGGTGTCGGCCGCCTGCTCCGGCCGGTCGAAATGCAACGCCATGATGGGAGCAAAGCCCCACGACGGTGCCAGTTGGTGGCAGTAGTTGGCCGCAGCCACGATCTCCACGCCGAGCGTTTTCGCGGCCGCAAGAAAATCCTGGTTGCGGTAGCCGGTGGTGGGCAGCAACAGCAGGACGCGCTTCATGGATCGGCTGGGTCAGAAGGATTGGAGCTGCTGATCGGTGGGCTCGGCGCAGCAGTACCAGGGTTCCGACAGACGGGGGATCGGAGCGCCCGGCATGACCGCGAGTTCCGGCACGGGACGCCCGGCAGCCTCGTGGGCCAGGCGCCAGACTGCGGCGAACACTTCGCGGCGCGAAAGGTGTTGGCCTTCGCATCGCGCCACCAAGGCCTGCAGTACCTGCTGCAGACGGTCCGCCCGGGGATCGGAATGAACCCATGGATAGCCGAGGAGTGCGGGATCGAAAGCCATCAGCTTTTCCCGGAAACCCGGGAGCTGCAGAAGATAGGAGCCCTCCGGAACCAGCAGCCGGATCGTGAGCTGTACCGGCGGCACGCTTTCCACCAGCTGCAGCGACACGAGCCGCTCGAGCAGCGCGACGTAGCCTTCCAGCGTGGTCCATGGCGTGAAGGCGACGAAGGTCGGCGCGAGCGCAATGCCGGCGTCGCGCGCGAGCGCCACGGCCCGGTCGAAGTCCCGGCTGCCGTGGTTCTTGTCGAGAAGGCGCAGGATGTCGTCGTCCACGGCTTCCACCGCGGAGGTGATGAACAGGCAGCCGCAGCGCCGCAGCTCGGGCAGCAGTCCGGCGTGGTCGATGAGGTGCTGGATCTTGATGGTGGCGTCGAACGTGACCTGCGGGAAAGCTTCGTGCAAGGCGCGCGCGAGCCGCATGCCATGGGTGGGACCGTTGAAAAAGTCCGGATCGCCGAACGAAATATGGCTTGCACCTTCCGCGACCTGCTGCCGGATGTCTGCCATCACCACGTCTGCCGGGACGATGCGGAACTTTCCCTGGTACACCGGGACTATGGGGCAATGCCGGCACAGGTGCTTGCAACCGCGGCTGCCCTCGGCGAAGCCGGTGACACGGGTAGAACCGTCCGGCAGCTCCAGGTGGGCGTAGCGGGCGAGCTTTGGCAGGCCGCTGCGGTCCGGCAACTCGAACTCGACCCTGCCCAGGCTGATGACCGGCTCGCTCTGGATCATTGGTTTTCCATTTATCCGGAGCCTCCGGCATAGGGAAAGGAGCGCCGGCTCCACCTCTCCCCCCAGTACGGTGTCCACGCCCAGTTCGCGCAGCAGCGATTCGTTCATCGGGGCGTAGAGCCCGTAGACGCAGAGATGGGCCTGCGGGGCGAGTTGCCTGACGCGGGGCAGAGCCTGCACCGCAATGCGGGTCGCGGTGTGCATCCCGGCATGGAGCGCCACCAGGCCCGCATCCTCGAGGATCCCGGGATCGAGCTTCTCGAGCGAAAGATCGAGGCAGCGCACCGCAAAGCCCGCGCGCTTCAGCAAGGCGGCAGGCTGCGCCAGGGCAAACGGCTGGCGCCCCAGCTCGTAGGGATTGACAAGCACGACCTTGAACGGGCGCGCTATTTTGATTTTGGCCGCTGCGCGAAAGGCGCGGGGCCCGGCGCAGGGTCCGACTCGCGGCTCGCCCCGGCCTCTGCCAGGCGTTTCAGGTAGTGCTGCCACATCTCCTCCTGGCGCAGGCCATATTCGTAGAGCAGGTCCCACGAGTAGATCCCGGTGTCGTGCCCGTCGGAAAAGCTGAGCTGGATGGCGTAGCTGCCCGCGGGCTCGATATGGGTGATACCCACGTCTTTCTTTCCAGCCTGCAGCACCTCCTGGCCCGGACCGTGGCCGCGCACTTCGGCGGACGGCGAATAGACGCGGAGGAATTCGCAAGGCAGCCGGAAGGTCCTGCCGTCGGCGAACGCGATTTCCAGCACCTGCGACTTCTGGTGCAGCTTGATATCGGTGGGTTGTGGCGTATTGGCGTCCATGCCTGATCGAGTATAGCCCGCGAAGCCGCCTCAGCCCTTGGCGCGCTTCGCCGCCTCGATCAGCGGCCCGAGGATGTCCATCGGCACCGGAAAGACGATGGTCGAATTCTTGTCGCCCGCGATCTGGGTGAGCGTCTGCAGGTAGCGCAGCTGCATCGCCTCGGGGCGCTGCGACAGGATCGCGGCCGCCTGCAGCAGCTTTTCCGCCGCCTCCTGCTCGCCCACGGCGTGGATCACCTTGGCACGCCGTGCGCGCTCGGCCTCGGCCTGCTGCGCGATGGCGCGCACCATCGATTCATTCAGATCGACGTGCTTGATCTCGACGTTCGATACCTTGATGCCCCAGGCGTCGGTCTGCGCGTCGAGCACGGTCTGGATGTCGAGGTTGAGCCGCTCGCGTTCGGCGAGCAGCTCGTCCAGCTCGTGCTTGCCGAGCACCGCGCGCAGCGTGGTCTGCGACAGCTGGCTGGTCGCTTCGAGGAAGTTCGCCACCTGAATGATCGCGCGCTGGGGGTCCACGACCCGGAAATACACCACCGCATTGACCTTGACCGAAACGTTGTCGCGCGTGATCACGTCCTGCGGCGGGACGTCGAACACCACGATGCGCAGGTCCACGCGCACCATCTGCTGGATGCCCGGGATCATGATGATCAGGCCGGGCCCCATCACCCGCTGGAAACGCCCGAGCAGGAACACCACGCCGCGCTCGTACTCGCGCAGCACCCGCAGCGACGCCGCGAGCAGCGCGACGACGACGATCACGGCGCCCAGGGTGAAATAGGACATGGTCATCCTCCGTTGTTGGTTTCCGGAACCGCATCGAGCACCAGCCCGTTGATCGCGGTGACGCGCAGGCGCTCGCCGCGCTTCAGCGGCACGGCGCAGCGCACGCGCCAGCGCTCGCCGTGCACCCGCGCCCAGCCTTCGCCCTGCAGGTCCTCGAGCGCCTCGCCGGCGGCGCCGACCAGTTCCTCGCGCCCGCTCACCACCGGGCGGCGCCGCGTGCGCAGCAGCATGCCGACGACGAGAAACAGAAAGGCGGCGCTCGCCGCGGTCAGGCCGCCGATCAGCGCGTAGGGGATCTCGAACTCCGGCACCTCGGTGTCGAACAGGATCACCGAGCCGACCGCGAACGCAATCAGGCCGCCCACCCCGAGCGAGCCGAACGACGGCAGGAATATTTCGGCGATCATGAACCCGATGCCGAGCAGGATCAGCGCGATGCCGGCGTAATTCACCGGCAGCAGGTGGAACGCGTACATCGCCACCAGCAGGCAGATCGAGCCGACCACGCCGGGCAGGATCAGCCCCGGGTTGGTGAATTCGAAGATGATGGCGTAGATGCCGAGAAGCACGAGGATGTAGGCGACGCTCGGGTTGGTGATGGTGCTGAGAAGGCGGGTGCGCCAGTCCGGCGCGTACGCGACGGCGGCGCTGCCGGCGGTGCGCAACGCCTTGCCGCCGATCGTGCGCCCGTCGAGCTGCTCCAGCAGCGCGGGGACATCGTCGGCAACCACGTCGATCACCTTCAGCTTGAGCGCCTCGGCCGCGGGCAGGCTCACCGCCTCGCGAACCGCGCGCTCGGCCCATTCGACATTGCGGCCGCGCAGCTGTGCCAGGCCGCGGATGTACGCCGCCGCGTCATGCGTCACTTTGCGCGTCATGGTGTCGCCGGGGTTGGGGTCGGACTGGCCTTTTTCCGGTTTGCCCTTGTCATCCCTGGACGACGGAATGCCGATCGAAACCGGCGAAGCCGCGCCTAGATTGGTCGCCGGCGCCATCGCGGCGACATGCGTCGCGTACAGGATGAAGGTGCCCGCGCTCGCCGCGCGCGCCCCCGCCGGCGCGACGAATCCGGCCACCGGGACCGGCGAGGCGAGAATGTCCTTGATGATGATGCGCATCGAAGTGTCCAGTCCGCCGGGCGTGTCCAGGCGCAGCACGACGAGCTGCGCGCCGTCGCGGGCGGCGCGCTCCAGGCCGCGATGCACGAAATCGGCGGTCGCGGGCCCGATCGCCCCCTCGACCGGGATCACGACCACCGGCGGCGGCGCGGCAAGCGCCGCTGCGATCCAGAAAGTCGCGAGCACAGTCAGCCATCGCGCATCCATGCCGGGACTATAAACCCATATTCATGGATAGAATCGCATCTCGCCTTTTGGACCGATGAAGCCCGAGCTGCCTCCCGCAGACGCGATCGTCATTCGCGGCGCGCGCCAGAACAACCTCAAGAACCTGACGCTTTCGATCCCGAACGGCGAACTTGTGGTCGTCACCGGCGTCTCGGGCTCGGGCAAGTCCTCGCTCGTCTTCGATACCCTCTATGCCGAGGGGCAGCGGCGCTACGTGGAGACCTTCAGCCCCTACGCCCGCCAGTTCCTCGACCGTATGGACAAACCGCAGGTGGATGCCATCGACGGCATCCCGCCGGCCATCGCGATCGACCAGACCAACCCGGTCCGCACCTCGCGTTCCACCGTGGGCACGATGACGGAACTGAACGATCATTTGAAGCTGCTCTACGCCCGGGCGGCAAAATTGTCTTGCCGGGGATGTGGCAAGCCTGTCGTTCGAGATTCTCCACAATCCATTCATGAATCTCTGGTAAAAAATTCCAAGGAAAACAGTGACCCCAGACTGATCCTGACCTTCCCGGTCGAGATCCCGAAGAACTTCACCGAGAAGGAGATCCTGCAGCTGCTCGAGCGGCAGGGATATACGCGCATCCATTCGCGTTCGAAATCGCGCATCGAGGTGGTGCAGGACCGGCTGCGGATGTCGGCCGCCGAACGCGCGCGCGCCATCGAGGCGATCGAGGCCGGACTCAAGTTCGGCCAGGGCAAGTTCAACGTCTACCCGGAAGGCCGGGACGCCCCCTGGCGCTACTCCTCCGGACTGCATTGCGCCGACTGCGACATCCATTACTCCGAGCCGACGCCGGCGGCGTTCTCGTTCAATTCGCCGCTGGGCGCATGCGAGACCTGCCGCGGCTTCGGGCGCGTAATCGGCGTCGATTTCGGGTTGGTGGTGCCAAATGAAAGCCTTTCCTTGAGAGAGGGTTGCGTCAGACCGTGGCAATCCCCCAGCTTCAAGGATTGCCAGGACGACCTGGTGACGTACGCGAAGAAACGCGGAATTCCTTTGGACATATCTTTTAAAGATTTAAAAGAGAAGGAAAGGACGTGGGTGCTGGAAGGCGAACCCGAATGGGTGAGCTGGCGCAAGTCCTGGCCCGGCGTCTGGTACGGCGTGCGGCGCTTCTTCAAGTGGCTGGAGAGCAAGGCCTACAAGATGCACATCCGGGTGCTGCTCTCGAAGTACCGCGCCTACACGCCTTGCGCGGCCTGCGGCGGAACGCGGCTCAAGCCCGATTCAATGCTCTGGAAGGTGAACGGGCATTCCATTCACGACCTGATGCTGTTGCCGATTTCAACGTCGAAAGAATTTTTCGACGCGCTGCAGCTTCCCGCTCCCCTGGATCAGGCGACCGATCTCCTGCTCACCGAGATCCGGACGCGGCTCAGGTTCCTGTGCGACGTCGGTCTTGGCTACCTGACGCTCGACCGGCAGTCGCGCACGCTCTCGGGCGGCGAGGTGCAGCGCATCAACCTCACCACCGCGCTCGGCACCTCGCTCGTCAATACCCTGTTCGTGCTGGACGAACCGTCGATCGGCCTGCATCCGCGCGACATGGGCCGCGTGATCGACGTCATGCGGCGCCTGCGCGATGCCGGCAACTCGCTGGTCGTGGTCGAGCACGATCCCCAGATCATGTTCGCCGCGGACCGCATCCTCGACATCGGCCCGGGGCCGGGCGAGCGCGGCGGCGAAGTTGTTTTTTTCGGGTCACCTTCTGAATTAAGAAAAAATAATTCGCTGACGGCAGAATACTTCTCGGGCCGGAAGAAGGCCGAAACCCCGCCTGCCGCGCCGGTTTCGAAGAGCTTCCTCAAGGTGGAAAAGGCAAGTCAACACAACCTGAAGAACATCGACGTCGCCATTCCCCTCGAACGCCTGGTCTGCGTCACCGGCGTCTCCGGCTCGGGCAAGTCCACGCTGGTGCAGGACGTGCTCTATGCCGCGCTGCGCAAGGCAAAGGGCAAACCGACCGACCCGCCCGGCGCGCACCAGGCGCTGCGCGGCGCCGAGCGCGTCGAGGAAGTGGTCATGGTGGACCAGTCGCCGATCGGCAAGACCACGCGTTCCAACCCGGCGAGTTATGTGGGCGCCTTCGAGCCGATCAGAAAAATATTCTCGGAATCGAAAGCCTCGCGGGAAAGGAACTACACCCCCGGCACCTTCAGCTTCAACTCGGGCAACGGCCGCTGCCCGGCCTGCGGCGGCAACGGCTTCGAGCACGTGGAGATGCAATTCCTCTCCGACGTCTACCTGCGCTGCCCCGACTGCGACGGCAAGCGGTTCCGCGCCGAGATCCTCGAAGTCAGGGTCGGCGGCAAGTCGATCGCCGAGGTCCTCGAAATGACGGTCTCGGAGGCCCTGTACTTCTTCAGGAACGAAGCGGCCCTGGTTGCCAGGCTGAGGCCGCTGAAGGAAGTCGGCCTCGACTACCTGCGCCTCGGGCAGCCGGTGCCGACGCTCTCGGGCGGCGAAGCGCAGCGCCTCAAGCTCGCGGGCCACCTCGCCGAAGCGGGCGGCACGCAATCGACCAAGCTGTTCCTGTTCGACGAGCCGACCACCGGCCTGCATTTCGACGACGTGGCGAAGCTGCTGCGCGCGTTCCGGCAGCTGCTGGGCGCCGGGCACTCGCTGCTCGTCATCGAGCACAACCTGGACGTGATCCGCGCCTGCGACTGGATCATCGACCTCGGCCCCGAGGGCGGCGACGCGGGCGGGGAGATCGTCTGCACCGGCACGCCCGAGCAAGTCGCCAAGCATCCAACTTCGCATACCGCGCAGGCGTTGAGGAATTATGAGATTTCCTTTGAAAAAAATCTTTCAATGGAAAAAGCAAGAGAAAACACCGGTCGTTACCTCGGCACCGCCATCAGGATCCACAACGCCAGGGAGCACAACCTCAAGAACATCGACGTCGAGATCCCGCGCAACCGCTTCACGGTGGTGACCGGGGTGTCGGGCTCGGGCAAGTCCACCCTCGCCTTCGACATCCTGTTCTCCGAAGGGCAGCGGCGCTATCTCGAATCGCTCAACGCCTACGCGCGCCAGTTCGTCCAGGGCGCGGCGCGCCCGGACGTGGACGCGATCTTCGGCATCCCGCCGACGGTCGCGATCGAGCAGCGCAGCAGCCGCGGCGGCAGAAAGAGCACCGTCGGTACTCTCACCGAGGTCCACCACTTCCTGCGCCTCGCCTTCGTCAAGCTCGGGACCCAATACTGCCCGGACTGCGAAGTGCCCATTCAACCGCAAAGTGAGGAATTGATTCTTTCCAGGGTTTTGAAAGAATTCAGGAATCAAACCGTCACTCTTCTCGCGCCGCTCATCGTCAACCGCAAGGGCGTCTACACCGACCTCGCGAAATGGGCGCGCAGCAAGGGCTACGCGCAGCTGCGCGTGGACGGCAAGCTCCTGCCGGTGCAGCCGTTTCCGCGCATCGACCGGTTCAAGGAGCACAGCATCGAATTGCCGGTTGCGGTCTTGAGGATTTCGCCTGCTTCCGAATTTCAACTTAGAAAAGAATTATCCAGAACATTGGAAATTGGCAAAGGATCGGTGCAGATCCTGGCGAAAAAACCGCAATCCTTCTCCACCAAGCGCTCCTGCCCGTCCTGCGGGCGCGGCTTCGCCGCGCTCGACCCGCGGCTGTTCTCGTACAACTCGCGCCATGGCTGGTGCGCGGCCTGCTACGGCACGGGCCTGGAGCTGAAGGACGTGGGCTGGGACGCGGAACGCTCGCGCACCGGCACCGAGGACCACGTGCTCGATTCCTGGATCGAATGGCTGGAGGTGGACCAGCCCTGCCCCGACTGCCATGGCCAGCGCCTGAACCCGGAGGCGCTTGCGGTCAAATGGAATGGAAGGAGCATTTCTGACTATGGTGCTTTGGCCATTTCAATCCTGGAAAAAGAACTGAATGCGATAAAGCTAAACAAACGGCACGCTGAAATAGCAAGAGATCTGGTCGCAGAACTGAATAGCCGCCTCGAATTCCTGCAGCAGGTCGGCCTCGGCTACCTGACGCTCGACCGTTCGGCGCCAACGCTCTCCGGCGGCGAGGCGCAGCGCATCCGGCTCGCGGCGCAACTGGGATCCAACCTGCGCGGGGTCTGCTACATCCTGGACGAGCCGACCATCGGCCTGCACCACCGCGACAACCAGATCCTGCTCGACGTGCTCGTGAAGCTGAACGCCAAGGGCAACACGCTGGTGGTGGTGGAACACGACGAGGACACCATCCGGCGCGCGCACCACGTGATCGACCTCGGCCCGGGCGCGGGCAAGCTCGGCGGCCACGTGATCGGCGCCGGCGACGCGGAAGACCTGATGAAGCTGCCGGATTCGATCACCGGAAAGTTTCTGAAGACGCCGTTGCGGCACCCATTGCAGCCGCGCCGATCCGTCACGAACAGGACTCCTGATCTGAAAATCACAAACGCAAGGCTGCACAACCTCCAGGGCGCCGACGTACGAATTCCCCTCGACCGCCTTACCGTGGTCACCGGCGTCTCGGGCTCGGGCAAGTCCACGCTGGCGAGGGATGTCCTGTTTTCTTCCTTGAAGGAAAAAAAATCCATAGGATGCAAGAGCGTTTCCGGCGCGACCCGGGTGGAGCGCGTGCTGGAGGTGGACCAGACGCCGATCGGCAAGACGCCCCGCTCCTGCCCGGCGACCTACGTCGGCTTCTGGGACGCGATCCGCAAGAGCTTCGCCGACACCTCGGAAGCGCGCATGCGCGGCTGGAGCGCGGGCCGCTTCTCGTTCAACACCAAGGGCGGCCGCTGCGAGGGCTGCGAGGGCCAGGGCATCAGGAAAATCGAGATGTCGTTCCTGCCCGACGTGAAAGTGGCCTGCGAATCCTGCGCCGGCCTGCGTTTCAATCCCGAGACGCTGGCGGTGCGCTGGCGCGGCAGGACGGTCGGCGAGGTGCTCGCGATGAGCGTGGACGAAGCGGTCGAGTTCTTCGCCGCGCATCCGTCGATCCACCGCGCGCTGCGCCTGATGCAGGAAGTGGGCCTGGGCTACCTGACGCTCGGCCAGCAGAGCCCGACGCTCTCGGGCGGCGAAGCGCAGCGCCTGAAGCTGGTGACCGAGCTGTCGAAGACCGGTTCCGGCAAGAAGAGCCTTTACGTGCTGGATGAGCCCACCGTCGGGCTGCACATGGCCGACGTCGAAAAGCTGATTCGGGTGCTGCACCGCCTGGTCGATGCGGGAAACACCGTGGTCGTGATCGAGCACAACCTCGACGTAATCGCCGAAGCCGACTGGATCGTCGACCTCGGCCCCGAGGGCGGCGCGCAGGGCGGGCGCGTGGTGTTCCAGGGTCCGCCCGAACTGTCGCCTCGCGGTGACAGCCACACCTGTACCGCGCTCGCGGAATTTCTCACGCAGAGAGGGAACTCCGGCGCGTTACAGTAGTCCCAACGCGCATGCAACTGTTCGCTCTGCTCCTGTCATTGCTGATCGCGGTGCCTGCCGCCGCGCAGCAGCTCGCGCCCGACGAGCTGGTCCGCAAGGTCACCTCCGACGTGCTCGATACCATCCACGCCGACAAGCAGCTGCAGGCGGGCGACCGCAGGAAGGCGCTCGCCCTCGCCGAGCAGAAAGTCCTGCCGCACATCGATTTTCACGAGGCCGCGCAGCTCGCGATGGGCAGGTCCTGGTACAAGGCGACGCCGGCGCAGCAGGCGCAGGTGGTCGACGGCTTCCGCGCGATGCTGGTGCGGATCTATTCCAACGCCATCGACGTCTATCGCGGCCAGACGCTGAAGGTGCTGCCGGTGCGCCTGCCGCAGGGCGCCACCGACGTGGTGGTGCGCAACCAGTACCTGCGCCAAGGCCGCCCGCCGGTGCTGATCGAATACTCGATGAAGAAAACGCCCGAGGGTTGGAAGATCTACGACATCTCGGTCGAGGGCGTGAGCCTGGTGCTCACCTACCGCGCCGAATTCGAGCAGATCACGCGAAACTCGGGCGTCGACGGCCTGATCAAGCGCCTGGCGGAGAAAAACGCGTAGCCGCGTTCCCTATGATCGCCTGGGAGTTCGTGCAGCGCATTGCGAACGGGGATCGCAACGGCTAGGCTAGGAAGATGCGCGAATCCCAGCCAAAGACGATCCACCTCAAGGACTACAGCCCGCCCGCATTCATCATCGGGCACATCACGCTCGAGGTCGACATCCGGAGCGACGACGCGCTCGTCAAGGCCACCCTCGACGTGCGCCGCAACCCGGCGTCGAGCGCGCAAGATGCGGCGCTGGTTCTGGATGGCGACGAGCTGGAGCTGCTGTCTTTGCTCTTGAACAAAAAAGAAAAAGCACACCAGGTAACGGCGGAAAGCCTCACCGTACCCGATGTCCCCGCTGCCTTCACGCTCGAAACGGTGACGCGCATCGTGCCCCAGAAAAACACCAAGCTCGAAGGGCTCTACGCCACCAAGAGCGGCTTCGTCACCCAGTGCGAGGCGCAGGGCTTCCGGCGCATCACCTGGTTCCTCGACCGGCCGGACAACCTGGCCGTCTACACGGTGACGGTGCACGCCGACAAGGCGAATTATCCGATCCTGCTTTGCAACGGGAATCTCGTATCGCGGGGCTTGGACGGCGACCGTCATTGGGCGCGCTTCGAAGACCCGTTTCCGAAACCGAGCTATTTGTTCGCGCTCGTTGCTGCGGATCTTGAATTCATAAGAGAAGAAATAAGATCGACATCGGGCAAGGACAAGACCCTCTACATCTACGTCGAACCCGGAAAACTGGACCAGGCGGCCTGGTCGATGGATTGCCTCAAGCGCGCGATCCGCTGGGACGAGCGGCGCTTCGGACTGGAACTCGACCTGGACGAATACAAGATCGTGGCGGTCGGCGATTTCAATTCCGGCGCGATGGAGAACAAGGGCCTCAACATCTTCAACACCAAGTACGTGCTGGCGCGCCCGGACACCGCCACCGACACCGATTACCTGAACATCGACCGCGTGGTGGCGCACGAGTACTTCCACAACTGGACCGGCGACCGCGTCACCTGCCGCGACTGGTTCCAGCTCTCGCTCAAGGAAGGCCTCACGGTGTTCCGCGACCAGGAATACGGCGCCGACAGCTACTCGCGCGCCGTGACCCGCATCCAGGAGGTCCGGGCGCTGCGCGCCGGGCAGTTCGCCGAGGATGCCGGCCCGATGGCGCACCCGGTGCGGCCGCAGTCGTACATGGAGATCCGCAACTTCTACACCATGACGGTGTACGAGAAAGGCGCGGAAGTGGTGCGCATGCAGCACACGCTGCTGGGCGAGAAGAAGTTCCAGGACGGCATGAAGCTGTACTTCAGGCGCCACGACGGCCAGGCGGTGACCTGCGACGACTTCGTGCAGGCGATGCAGGATGCCTCCGGCGTGGACCTGTCGCAGTTCAGGCGCTGGTACGACGTGGCGGGAACGCCTGTATTGGACTGTTCAGGCCTTTACCGGGATGGCGAATTTGTTCTTTTCGTCCGTCAATCGATGAATCCGCCCTTTCACATCCCCTTAGCAGTGAAGATAGGGCATCACGAAAAGGTTTTATCCGTTACCGAAAAAGAGCAAAGCTACAAATTTAGGAACCTGAAATCCAGACCAATTCCTTCCCTCCTGCGCGGCTTCTCGGCGCCGGTGATCCTGAACTACCCGTACACCGAAGCCGACCTGCTGCAGCTGCTCGCCAATGACGACGACCCGTTCAACCGCTGGGAGGCGGCGCAGCGGCTCGCGGCGGAGATCATCCTGAAAAAGAGCGGAAAGCCGAACGAGCCATTCCTGAACGCCATAAGGGCGATACTCAGGAACACAGACCACGCTTTCGTCGCCGAAGTGCTGACCCTGCCCTCGGAGGCCTTTCTCGCCGAGCAGATGGAGGTCGTCGATCCGGATGCGCTGCACGCCTCGCGCAACGCCTTGCGCAAGGCCGTCGCGGCGAACCTCAAGCAGGAACTCCTCGACAAGTACCGGGGGCTCGAGTCATCCGGCCCCTATTCGCCGGACGCCGCTTCATCCGGCAAGCGCGCGCTCAGGAACCTGGCGCTGTCCTACCTGATGGAGCTGGAGACCACCGACCTGGTCGCGCTCTGCTACGAGCAGTTCGGCCAGCAGGATGAAACGCGGGCCAACATGACCGAACAGTTCGCGGCGCTCGCCTGCCTCGCGAACAGCAACGCCAGCCAGCGCGCGATCGCGCTCGATTCCTTCTACGACAAGTGGCAGCACGAGCCCCTGATCGTCGACAAGTGGCTCGCGGTGCAGGCGGGTTCGCGCCTGCCCGGAACCCTGGCGCGCGTCAAGCAGCTGCTCGCGCACCCCGCCTTCGATCTCAAGGTGCCGAACAAGGTGTACTCGCTGATCCGTGGCTTCTCCGCCAATCACGTGCGCTTCCACGCCGCCGACGGCGCGGGCTACGTGTTTCTCGCCGACCAGGTGCTCGCGCTGGACAAGCTCAATCCCCAGATCGCGGCGCGCATCGCGCGCGGCTTCGACCGCTGGAAGAAGTTCGACGACAAGCGAAAGACCGTCGCCAGGACCCAGCTGGAGCGCATCCGCGACAGCGGCGGCCTGTCCAGGGATGTCGCCGAAATCATCGAAAAGGCGCTCGCCTGACAAGCTCCGCCGGCACCGGCATCCGGCCCGACGAAACCGGCCGGCTGCTGCTGCGGTCCGGAACCGAGATTACGATGGCCCTGCGGGCGATTTGCGCCGCGGCCGAGACCCTCTCCGCGAGCCTGCCGCCGGACGACACGCTGTTCCTGTCCCGGTTGCTGCACGTGGATCCCGAGGCGGGGTCGATCGTCGTCGCCTGGAGTACGACCAAGGAGGCCAACCTCGCCATTCTTGCGACCCGGCGCGTGACCTTCAGCTGCAACCATGAGGGGGCGCAATACGAATTCCTGGCGACCGAACCGAACGAGAGCGACCACGGCGGACAGCCGGGGATCCAGTTCGCATTCCCCGGCGCGCTGCTGGTGCTGCACCGGCGCGCCCACAAGCGCTACGCCGTGCCCCCGCAGGTGCCGCTCAGCTGCGAGATCAGCCTCGGGCCGATCGCATTCGACGCCAAGGTCGTGGATATCAGCCTGAAGGGCATCGGCGCGATTGTGTACGACGCCGGCATCCAGCTTGAACCCGGCATGCTGTTGCGCCGCACGCGCATTATCCAACCGCGCGGCCGCCCGGTGGTCGTGGATCTCGAAGTGCGGCACATCTCGCGAATCACTCTGCCCGAGGGCCGCGCCGCCCACCGGGCCGGGTGCCGGTTCATCGGAGCGGCAAACGAGATCGAGGGGCTGATCCGCTTTTTCGTCACCGACCTGGACAGCTGAGGCGCTGCGCGGCCCCCAACCGGTCACGCGGAGATCGGCGATAATCCCGTCGTGGACCCGACCGCCCAGCTCTACTACGCCACCGCCGCATTCCTCGCCACGCACTACGTCAGCAGCACGCCGCTGCGCGCGGCGCTGGTCAGGGGTCTGGGCGAGAAGGCCTACCTCGGCGTCTACTCGCTCGCCGCTTTCGCGACGCTCGGCTGGATGATCTGGGCCTACGGCAAGGCGCCGCCGGAGCCGATATTCCAGGGCCTGCGGATCGCGCCCGCGATCCTGATGCCCTTCGCCTTCGTCCTGAT
>MEQQ01000019.1:49074-51166 GCA_001770285.1 Betaproteobacteria bacterium RBG_16_66_20 | reverse complement strand
GACCGCCGTAGGCGGGGACAGGATGCTCAAAAGCCCCGAACCGGCGCGCGGCATGATCCGCGTCACGCGCCATCCGATGATGTGGGGCTTGATGCTCTGGTCGCTCGCCCACCTGCTCGCCCGCGGCGAGCGCATGTCGGCGGTGTTTTTCGGCGGCTTCCTCGCGCTGGCGGCGCTCGGCGCGCTGCTCATCGACCAGCGCAAGGCGCGGACCCTGGGCGAGGACTGGCAGCGCTTCGCCGCGGTGACCTCCTACATCCCGTTCGGCGCCATCCTGCAGGGCAAGAACCGGTTCGATGCGCGCGAGATCGGCTGGCGCAATCCTGCGATCGGCCTCGCGCTCTACGCGCTGTTCTTCTGGTTCCACCCGATGCTGTTCGGCGCGCGGCCTTATTGATATACCGCCCCGCGACGCCGCCGGATCGCGGCGCTAGAGGTTTGAAATTACTTCCTCTACGGACTGTACCTTCGCGAACAAGCCATTGAGCGCAGCAAGGAACGCCGTCTGCACGCTTTCCGCCGGGACGGTCTTGCCGCCGAACGACAATCCTCTTGTGGCGCAGGCATCGTGGGCAAGAACGCACTGGAATCCGAGATCCGCGGCGGCGCGCGTAGTGCTGTCGACGCACATCTGGGTCATCATGCCCGCGATGACCAACTGCGTGATCTGGTGCTTGCGCAGGTGCTCGAGCAACGGTGTTTCACGAAAACTGTTCGGATAGTTCTTCTGAAACACCGTCTCCCCCGCCTTCGGCGCCACGCTCCCATGAATCTCCACCCCCGGCGTATCCGGCAGGAAGAACGTCGCGCCCGGCCGCGTGGAAATGTGCTGAATGTGAATCACCGGGCGCGCCTTCTGCCTGAAGGCCTGAAGTAATTTTCCGGCCTGCACCCCGGCGGCCGGGCTCCCGACAAGCTCCATTGCCCCGCCGGGGAAGTAGTCATTCTGGATGTCGATGAGCAGCAATGCTTGATTCATGAAAGCCTTTAACGTCAGCGGCCACTGGCGCGCGCCGCTTTTGCGCGCGTCCGGGTGGGCCGCTTTATTAGACCTCGCCCTTTGCCGGCCGTACGAATGAGCGTGCGTAATGCGTCGTTTACAGCCGCGGAGTTCTTGAACTTCCGGTGCACATCCGGCTCGATGACAACGACGTTGCTGCTCTCAAGGTAGCGTCGGTAATACTTGCCCCGGACGGCGCCGGAGAAATCGTACTCGGACCGCATCTCAGGTTCGGAAACCTTCAATGGCTTACGACTCGTATGTCTTTCGTTCATGGGTATTCGCCTCTCGCGCGCTGATGATTCTGAAATTCTCGCCTTCTTCCGTGTGCGATACAACAATCAGGCGATTGCTGGAGGAATGGCCAATCGTGATGAACCGCGGCTCACCGTGCGAATGGTCAGAATCGGGGATGGTTCCGGCAAGCGGATCGCCGAAGACAGTGGTCGCTTCCTGAAACGACACGCCGTGCTTCTCCACGTTCGCGCGTTCCTACTTCTCGTCCCATCGAAACTTCATTCGTGCAATTTAGGCCCTATCCCGCGAGGTATAACTTGAACTTGAATTAGTCAGCAGGAATGCTGATATGCAAAGCGAATTGCGTTGCCATAATTAACCAATTCCTCTTTCTCCGTACATGCTTAGCTGAGAAAAGAAACGCCGACTCATCTGTGCATCGCGCTCAGGTCTCTCTCCGGTTTTTCTTGACGTACCGCAACACCATGCCATCCACCACTTTCGGGAAGGCGAGCTTGAGCCAGAGGCCGATCTTGCCCTGAAGGGTCATCACCAGTTCGCGCTTGCGCGCATAGGTGGCCTCGATGATCTGGCGGGCGCATTCCTTGACGGACATCGCGCCTTCTTCCTTCAGCCCGCTCCTGCCGGCGGGCTGGCCGTCCGGGCCGTAGCCGTGCAGGCGGATGTCGGTGGCGACGACGCCGGGGTAGACGATGGTGATGTCGACGCCGCTTTCCTGCAGCTCGAGGCGCAGCGCTTCGAAGAACAGCGCCTGCGCGGCCTTGGTGGGGCTGTAGGCGGTGCGGCTGGGGATGCCGACCTTGCCGGCGAGGCTGGAGATGGCGACGATCTGGC
>MEQQ01000019.1:46934-48930 GCA_001770285.1 Betaproteobacteria bacterium RBG_16_66_20 | reverse complement strand
GTCGAGCGAGCTGTATTTCCTCGCCGTCTCCTCGATGAAGTTGCGGCAATCCGCCTCGACGCTCACGTCGCAGCGGATCGCGATCGCCTCGGCGCCAAGCGCGCGGCATTCGGCGGCGGTCCGCTCGAGCTTTTCCATGTTGCGCGCCGCGAGCGCGAGCCAGACGGCCTTGCCGGAGAACTGGCGCGCGAGTTCGGCGCCGATGCCCTCGGAGGCGCCGGTGATGGCGATGACTTTGCCGGCAAATCCGCTCATGGCGCCCCTTTCCCGGCAAGTTTACGCTGCACCCGCTGGTCGAATTTCGCGACGTTGACCACGACGCGCTGGTGGTCGCCGTCGCCGATCAGTTCGTTCTCGTCCTGCGCCTGGAGGAAGAAGTGGACCGTTCTGTTCTCGACCCTCAGGACTCTTGCTTCTGCGGAAACCTTCATTCCCACCGGCGTCGCCGCGATGTGGCGGACGTTCAGCACGGTGCCGAGGCTCTGGTGGCCCGGCGGCAGCAGGTGCTCGATCGCGGCGAGCGCCGCAGCCTCGAACAGGTTGATCATCACGGGAGTAGCGAGGACATGCACCCTGCCGCTGCCGACGCGCGGCGCGGTGTGCTCCTCGCCGACCACCAGCTCGGCGCGGCCGGTCAGGCCGGGTTTCAGGGCGGCGGCGAGTTCCATGCGCAAGCTATGATAGCTCCATGGACCCCCATGTCGTCATCCTCGGCTGCGGCTTCGGCGGTCTGTTCGCGGCGCGCGCGCTCGCGGGCGCGCCGCTGCGCGTGACGGTGGTGGACCGCACCAACCACCATCTTTTCCAGCCGCTGCTCTACCAGGTCGCGACCGCGGGCCTGTCGGCGCCCGCGGTCGCGGCGCCGATCCGCCACATCCTCGCCGACCAGGCCAACGTCACCGTCATATACGGCGAAGCAATGCGCGTGGACGCCGCGCGGCGCGCGGTGGTGCTCGACGGCGGCGACGAAATCGCCTACGACCGGCTGATCGTCGCCACCGGCGCGACCAACAGCTATTTCGGCAACGACGCCTGGGCGGCGCACGCGCCCAGCCTGAAGACGCTGGAGGACGCCTACGAGATCCGGCGCCGCGTGCTGCTCGCCTACGAGCACGCCGAGCGCGAGCCCGATGCCGCCAGGCGCGCCGCGTGGCTTACCTTCGTGGTGATCGGCGGCGGCGCCACCGGCGTGGAGCTGGCGGGCGCGTTCGCCGAGCTCGCGCGCCACACGCTGCGCGGCGAGTTCCGGCGCTTCGACCCGCGCAACGCGCGCGTGGTGCTGGTCGAGGGCAGCGAGCGCGTGCTGCCGGGCTATCCGCCCAGGCTCTCGGAACGCGCGCGGCGGCAGCTCGAGCGCCTCGGCGTGACGGTGTGGCTGGGCCGCCTGGTCACCGGAATTGACGGCGAAGGGGTGCAACTCGGCGCCGACCGGGTCGCCGCGCGCACCGTGGTGTGGGCGGCGGGCGTGGCCGCCTCACCGATCGGGGCGAGCTTCGGCGCGCCGCTCGACCGCGCGGGCCGCGTCGTGGTCGGCGAGGACCTCGCGATACCCGGACATCCCGAGGTGATGGTGATCGGCGATCTCGCCGCGCTGCCCTGGCACTCACCCGCCGTCCCGGGGACCGCGCCCGCCGCGAAGCAGATGGGCCGTCTTGCCGCCTTGAATGTTCTCAATTCATTACGCAACAAACAAAGCAGGCCGTTCCGCTACAAAGACGTCGGCATGCTCGCCACCATCGGCCGCAATTCCGCGGTCGCGGTGTTCGGCCGGCTCCAGCTCTCGGGCTATCCGGCCTGGCTGCTGTGGCTGCTCGCCCACATCTACTTCCTGATCGGGTTCCGCAACCGGATCGTGGTGCTGATCGAATGGGCCTGGGCCTACTGGACCTTCGAGCGCAACGCGCGCATCGTCTTCCAGGCGAGCGAAAGGCCGCAAGAAAAAGGGGCAAAGGGATCAGAGTGAATTTCCGCGGAAATTCACTCTGACCCCTTTTCC
>MEQQ01000019.1:44356-46919 GCA_001770285.1 Betaproteobacteria bacterium RBG_16_66_20 | reverse complement strand
CTGTCCAGGGTGAAAATCGCGTAGTTCCAGTCCCCATTGCGCAGCATCTCCGGAATCTCCTTGCCCCAGCCGGCGCCGCGCGCCATGGCCGTGTAGAGGAGCGGCTTATCCGCGACGAAGAAGCCGTCGCTGCCTGTCACCGGTTTGCCCTCGGCGTCGAGCTTGGCCGCGTACACCTCGGCCAGGAGATAGGAACCGTCCGGCAGCGGCTTGCCTTCCTTCGCCGCCTGCACGGCGGTCTTGTTGGCGAAGTAATAGCGCACCTGCTTGGTCGCCGGAAAGTTGATGGTGTGGTACTTCGTGAACGAGCCCTTGTAGCCTTCCGGAAAGGTCACGCTGGTCTTGGCGACGTTGGGCAGCTGCGCGGACTTCGCGCTGCCGGCAGCCCCGGGGAGCGACGCAAGGAACGCGGCGACATCAGCGATCTCCGTGAGGTTCAGCTGCGTGGCGATCGCGTTCATGATCGGGTTCTTGCGCGTGCCGTCCTTGAGCGCCTTGAGCTGCGTTTCGAGGTAGGCTGCGCGCTGCGCCGCCAGGTTGGGAATCGTGTCGCTCACGCTGACGCCGTTGGCGCCGTGGCAGGCCGCGCACACCGTCGCCACCTTGGCCTTGCCGGCCTCGATATCGGCCGCCTGCGCAAGCGGAACGATGGCCAGCACGGCCGACAATCCGAGCATTCTTTTCATGAACGTCCTCCCCTTGGTTTCCGCATTCGACGTCCCCAGAGCCACGCCGCACCGCGCACGCCGCTGGAATCCCCATGCACCGGCGGCATCAGCCGCGTCGCCACATGGTCCGAGAAGACATATGGCCGCCATAGCACCGGTACGTTGGCATACAGCCGCTGGAGGTTGGATATTCCGCCGCCCAGCACGATCACGTCCGGATCGAGGATGTTGATCACCCCCGCCAGCGCCCTCGCCAGTCGTTCCTCATAGCGGGCCATGTCCGGATCCCTTTGCAGCGCCGGCCCGGACAGGTAGGCCTCGATGCAACCTTTCCGCCCGCAGTAGCAGTCGGGCAGCGGCAAGTCTTCCGGGCGCGGCAACGGCAGCGGGTTGTGGCCCCACTCGCCGGCAATGGCGTTCGGCCCCGCCAGCACTTCGCCGCGCACCACGATCCCGCCGCCGACGCCGGTCCCCAGGATGACGCCAAACACGACCTCGGCGCCTTTGCCTGCGCCGTCCACGGCTTCGGACAATGCAAAGCAGTTGGCGTCGTTGGCGATCCTGATTTCCCTTTCGAGCAATTTCTCGAGATCGCCCTTCAGGTCATGGCCGATCAGGCAGGTCGAATTCGCGTTCTTGACGAGGCCGGTGACGCGCGACAGCGCACCGGGAATTCCGATGCCGACTGTTGCATGTTTTTTCGAATGAATTTCGAATTCAAGAACCAGATCGAACACCGCACGCAGCGTCGCCTCGTAGTCGCCCCGCGGCGTCGGCACGCGCTTGCGGAAAATTTCCGCAGCAGAACCGTCGAGCGCGATCAGCTCGATCTTGGTCCCGCCCAAGTCAATCCCTATGCGTATGCCCATAATTTATAAAACCATCCATTGAGCGCTTCAGCCGCTAGCTACTCAGTTGGCCGCACATTTTCCCGGCCGTCGTGGTTAAACTGCCCGCAGTCTGCCACGCGTAACCGGGAGGGGAGCCGCATGAGAGAGAGACGAAAATCGTCCCCGTTGCCGCGAAACACCTGGGCTTGCCTATTCGGTGCGTTGCTGTCCGGCATCGAACGAGAAATCAGGGCCGCGACCGATGCGGCTGCAGAAGCATTTAAGCAAATGCCCCGCCCGGCAATGAAAAGTCGGCGCAAACCACGGGAGAGACAAACCGCTAAGCGCAGATCGCGGGCGGCTTAGCGTTCCTTATTGCCGCCATCGCGGCCTCCGGATCGTGTATAATCCGTCCCGTAGTTTCCTTTTAGCGTCATCCGGTTAGCTTACCTTTAGTCGTTTCTGCCTGAACCGGTTGGAAGCTTGCTTCCCAGGCCGATCGTTCAGGAGAAATACCATTACTGCGTCGTTCAATACCCTTGGCCTGTCGGCCGAGCTGCTGCGTGCTGTGTCCGAGCAGGGATATACCGAACCCACCCCGATCCAGGCGCAAGCCATTCCCGTGGTCCTCGCCGGCCGCGACCTGCTCGCCGCCGCGCAGACCGGCACCGGGAAGACGGCCGGGTTCACCTTGCCTTTGCTTCAACTCTTGCATCAAAGAGGAAGCGCGAAAACCATTCGCTGCCTGATCCTGGTGCCGACCCGCGAACTCGCGGCGCAGGTGCAGGAAAGCGTGCGCACCTACGGCAAATACAAGCCGCTGCGCTCGATCACCGTGTTCGGCGGGGTAAACATCAATCCGCAGATCCAGGACCTGCGCCGCGGCGTGGACATCGTCGTCGCGACGCCGGGCCGGCTGCTCGATCACGTGCAGCAGAAGACCATCGACCTGCGCCACGTGGAAATCCTGGTGCTGGACGAAGCCGACCGGATGCTCGACATGGGTTTCATCCACGACATCCGCCGCATCATCGGCCTGCTGCCCAAAGCACGCCAGAACCTGAT
>MEQQ01000019.1:43640-44222 GCA_001770285.1 Betaproteobacteria bacterium RBG_16_66_20 | reverse complement strand
CACGCAAGCGCGACTTGCTCGCGCACCTCGTCAAGACCAACGACTGGCGCCAGGTGCTCGTGTTCACCAAGACCAAGCGCGGCGCGAACCGGCTCGCCGAGCAGCTCGAGAAGAGCGGCATCGATGCCGACGCGATCCACGGCAACAAGAGCCAGCCGCAGCGCACGCGGGTGCTCAAGCGCTTCAAGGACAACGAACTGCAGGTACTCGTTGCCACCGACATCGCCGCGCGCGGCATCGACATCGACGAGCTGCCGCACGTGGTCAATTTCGACCTGCCGCACGTCCCCGAGGATTACGTCCACCGCATCGGCCGCACCGGCCGCGCCGGCTCTTCCGGCGAAGCCGTGGCGCTGGTCTGCCACGACGACCGGCCGCTGATGGCGGCGATCGAGAAGCTCATGAACCGCAAGGTGGAGCAGCGAATCGTCGCAGGATTCGAACCGGGCAAACATCCGCAACCAACCGTTGAAGAGCAGCCGCGCCGCCATCCGCGGCCGCAGCACAAGCAACACCATCCGCACCACCAGCGGCGCGCCGAGAACAAGAACGCGCCCCAGCCGCGTCCGGTGCAGCAGCCGC
>MEQQ01000019.1:41701-43602 GCA_001770285.1 Betaproteobacteria bacterium RBG_16_66_20 | reverse complement strand
AGCCGCCCGACCGGAACGCCGGCGCCGGCGCCCCGCCCCAGGCAAAGCGAGCAGCGCAGGCAGGTGCCGGCACTGTTCGGCGGACAGCGCCGCCACACGGTTTAGAAGCAAGGCAAAATACGCTGGTGCGCACTTTCGGCACCTACGACTACGTGATCGCCGGCGCAGGCAGCGCGGGCGAGATGCGCGTGGAGGACCCGCGCGCGTGGTGGACGCATCGATCATGCCCCGCATCACCTCCGGCAATACGAACGCGCCGGCCTACCTGATCGCGCAACAAGGCGCAGGGATGATCCTGCAGGCGCGGCATTGAACTCAGGCGCCGCGCCCCCATCTAATGAAGCGGTAAACTTCGCCTCCCCAAAGGAACCCGGAAGACCATGAAAAGAATCGCACTATTGATCGTCACCAACCTCGCGGTCGTGCTGCTGCTGTCGGTCGTCGCCAGCCTGCTGGGCATCGACCGGATGCTGACGGCCGAAGGCATCGATTTCACTTCGCTGATCCTGTTCTCGGCGCTGCTGGGATTCGGCGGCGCGTTCATTTCCCTGCTGATCTCCAAGCCGATGGCCAAGTGGTCCACCGGCGCGCAGCTCATCGACGGCACCGAGGGCACGACGCAGTATTGGCTGGTAAACACGGTGAAGCGGCTTTCCGAGCGCGCCGGAATCGGCATGCCGGAGGTTGCGATGTACGAAGGCGAGCCGAACGCGTTCGCCACCGGCGCGTTCCGCGATTCCGCGCTCGTCGCGGTGTCCACCGGTCTGCTCGATGCCATGTCGCGCGAGGAGGTCGAGGCGGTGCTCGGCCACGAGATCGGCCACGTCGCCAACGGCGACATGGTCACCCTCACCCTGATCCAGGGCGTGGTCAATACCTTCGTGATCTTCCTGTCGCGCATCATCGGCTATGTCGTCGACCGGGTCATTCTCAGGAACGAGCGCGGCGAAGGCATCGGCTTTTTCGTCACGGTGATGGTGTCGCAGCTGGTGCTCGGCCTGTTCGCCTCGATGATCGTGGCGTGGTTCTCGCGCCAGCGCGAGTTCCGCGCCGACGCGGCCTCGGCAAGCCTGCTCGGCACGCCGCAGCCGATGGTCCAGGCACTGACGCGCCTTGGCGGCTTGCAGCCGGGCGTGCTGCCGCAGGCCATGCAGGCTTCCGGCATCAGCGGCGCCCCCGGCGGCTGGGGCGCGCTGTTCTCCACGCACCCGCCGATCGAGCAGCGGATCGCGGCGCTGCAGAGCCGCGCCGCCTGAGCTGAGTCCGGGTCCGCCCAGCCGAGGTTGGGCGGACAGCCTGCAGTGGGCGGCTTCGCGCCGGCGATCAAGCAATGAAGCCGCTCGCCTTCGTCATCCTGCTGACGGTGCTCAGCCACGCGGGCTTCGTCGGCAGCCGCATCACGGTGTCGCTGTCCGCGATCGACGCGCGCGCCTCGACGCTCACCGTCGGCGTGCTGATGGCGCTGTACGCCGCGCTGCCGATGCTGATCGGCGTGCACGCAGGCCGGCTGGTCGACCGCGTCGGCGTCCACCGTCCGCTGCTCTACACCAGCGTGACGCTGACCGCCGGCATCCTGCTGCCCTTCGCCTGGCCGGGGCTGCCGGCGCTGTACTTCGCCTCGGTGGTGATCGGCACCAGCTTCATGCTGCAGCACATCGCGCTCAACCACCTGGCCGGCTTCATCGGCGACCCGGCCAAGCGCGCGGTCAATTTCAGCTGGCTGGCGCTCGGCTACGCGACCAGCGGCTTCATCGGCCCGCTGCTCGCGGGCTTCGCCATCGACCTTGCGGGCCATCGCACCGCGTTCCTGCTGCTCGCGCTGCCTCCGGCCGTGGCCACCGCGCTGCTGTTCTGGCGGCGGCCACCGGCGCCGCAGCCTGCGGTGCCGAAGCCGGGCGACA
>MEQQ01000019.1:24340-41678 GCA_001770285.1 Betaproteobacteria bacterium RBG_16_66_20 | reverse complement strand
CTGCGCAATCCGCGCCTGCGCGCCATATTCCTGTTCAGCGGCCTGCTGGCAACCGGCTGGGACCTTTTCGCTTTCGTGATGCCGATCTACGGCACGCAAATCGGACTTTCGGCCTCCACCATCGGGATCGTCATGAGCAGCTTCGCGCTCGCGACCTTCGTGGTGCGCCTGTTCATGCCGCTGGTGGCGCGCCGCGCGAGCGAATGGACCGTGGTCTGCGCCGCGCTGGTGATCGCGGGCGTCGCGTACTCGCTGTTCCCCCTGGTCACGCCGGTGCCCCTGCTGATCGCCCTGTCCTTCCTGCTCGGCATCGGCCTGGGCTGCGCCCAGCCGATGATCATGGCGGTTCTCTATACGGCCTCGCCGCCGGGGCGCCAGGGCGAGGTGGTCGGGGTGCGCACCATGCTGATGAACACGAGCCACACCTTCCTGCCGCTGCTGTTCGGCGCGGTGGGCGCCGCACTCGGCATCGGCACGGTGTTCTGGGCGATGTCGGGGCTGCTGCTCTCCGGCGGCTGGCTCGCGGCGAAGCGAAGGTAGCAAGCGGCGTTAGAATCCGTCCAGGTATTGTCAAATCTATGGAGCCGCCGGATCATGCCGCACGGGAAGGTATTAGTCGCTCAGGGTGGCGGTCCGACCGCCGTCATAAATCAGTCGATGGCGGGCGTAGTCCTGGAAGCGCGCAAGTTCCGCAACGTCGAGCTGGTCTACGGCGCCTATCACGGTGTATCCGGAATCATCCAGGAGGAGTTCCTCGACCTTACGCAGGAAACCAGCCACAACATCGAGATGGTGGCCAACACGCCGGCGTCAGCGCTCGGCTCGACGCGCGACAAGCCGGATCTGCGCTACTGTCAGGAGATCTTCAAGGTTCTGAAGGCGCACGGCATCGGCTATTTTTTCTATATCGGCGGCAACGATTCCTCTGACACGGTGCGCATCGTCAGCGAAGAAGCACAGCGTGGGAATTACCCGCTGCGCTGCATCCATATACCGAAAACCATAGATAACGACCTGGTCGGCAACGACCATACGCCGGGTTATCCGTCGGCCGCCCGTTTTGTCGTCCAGGCCTTCATGGGCGCCAACCTGGACAATGCTGCGCTGCCCGGGGTGTACCTGGCCGTGGTGATGGGCCGGCACGCCGGTTTTCTGACCGCGGCGTCGGCGCTGGGGAAGAAGTTTCCCGACGACGGCCCGCATCTGATCTACATCCCAGAACATGACTTCAGCCTCGAAAAATTCGTTGCCGATGTCAAGGCCACATACGACAAGTACGGCCGCTGCGTGATCGCCGCCTCGGAGGGCATCCATGACAGCAAGGGCAATCCCATAGTCACTCAACTGATGCGCCAGGTGGAACGCGACGCGCATGGAAATGTGCAGCTATCAGGCACCGGCGCCCTGGCAGACCTGCTGTGCGACGAAATCAGGCGCAAGCTGGGCATCAAGCGCGTGCGGGGAGATACCTTCGGCTATGTCCAGCGTTCGTTTGCTGGTTGCGTATCGGATGTCGATCAGCGCGAGGCGCGCGAGGTCGGCGAAAAGGCGGTGCAATACGCCATGTGGGGTGATCGCGATGGCTCGGTGGCGATCAAGCGCACCGGCTTTTACTCGGTCGATTACCAGCTGGTCCCGCTTGAATCCGTGGCCGGGAAAACGCGCGTCATGGAAGGCGAATTCATCGCCTCCAGCGGAACCGATGTCACCGATGCGTTCCGGCTTTATCTGCGTCCGCTGCTGGGCGCCGGCATGCCGGATGCCTACCGCTTGCGCCTGAACAGGGTGGACAAGATCCTCAATCCAGAGAAATGAAAAAGGCCGGAGGGATCGCCTCCGGCCTCAGTGCACAGCAGAATTCAGGTTACTTGAGGTGCTTGTTGACCAGTTTCGTCATCTCGAACATCGACACTTGCGACTTGCCGCCGAACACGGGCTTGAGCTTGTCGTCCGCGTTGATCATGCGGCGGTTCTTCTTGTCCTGCAGACTGTTGCGCTTGATGTAGTGCCAGATCTTCTTGGTGACCTCGGTGCGCGGCATCGCGCCGCTGCCGATGACCGCTGCCAGTTGCGCGGTCGGGTTCATCGGCTTCATGAACGCGGCATTGGGCTTGCGCTTCTTGCCGGCCTTCTTCGCCTTCTTCTTCGCCATCTTGATTTCTCCTCTGATCGATCAATTACGGAAGGTTGGGATCCCGTTATTCCTCCCGCCGACCTGCAGCGGTGCCCGAACAATGCCGAATCCAGAGGAGCATGTCAATCACTAGAGGGGATTTTTTTGACTATTCCCCCTCTGCATCGAGCCAGGACACGAGCCCCTGCGCGTTCAGCTCGATGTCGAGCGCGAAGACTTCGAGCACTTTTTCCCTCGGCAAACGCCATTCCTGGCGCTCGCGCTCGGCGAGCACCAGATCGCTAACGCCTTCCATCAGCAGACGTTTCCGCTGTTTGCCGGCGTGCCGGCAACGCTCGCCGAGCTCGGCGTGGGCGTCGATCAGCCGGTGCAGGTCCCCTGCAAGGCGCCTCAGGTCGGTCAATCGGCCGAAATGCGCGACGTACAGCGCCTCGGGCCCGAGCGACAGCATCCGGTCGATCGAAGCGTGCAGCGCCGCGGGATCGAACTGGGACGGGCTGGTGGTCGGAAACGAGAACTGCTTCCCGTCCTGGTCGAGCTCGCGGTAGGAAAGGCCGAAGCAGTCTCCGGCGAAGACATGGCCCGAGAGCGCGTCGCGCACCACGACGTGGTGCCGGGCGTGGCCCGGCGCGTCGAGGAACAGGAGCTCCCGTCCGGCGAGGCGCAGCGCCGTCCCCTCGGGCGTCTCGAGCACGCGCGCCTGCGGTACGGGCAGGATTTCGCCGTACACGCGGCGCGTTTGCGCCTCGCCGTAGATCGCCACCGTCGCCGCCAGGAGACGGCCCGGATCGATCATGTGCCTCGCACCACGCGGGTGCACCGTGAGGCGCGCATTGGGAAAGCGCGCCATCAGCTGCCCCGCGCCGCCGGCGTGGTCCAGGTGCACGTGGGTGAGGATGACGTAGTCCACCTTCGCCGGCGCCACGCCCTTCGCCGCCAGCGCCGCCATCACGTGCGGGACCGCGTGCGAGGTCCCGGTATCGATGACGGCGGCGCGCCCGTCCTCGATCAGCAGGTGGACCGCGGTCTGCATCCTGCGGTCGTAGACGCTGTCCACGGCGCTGATCCCGTGGCCGTAGTCGAAGATGCCGTCTGCCGCGCCGCTCGGAGCCATCGGGCCATTATAGAATCGGCGCTCGATGAACATCGCAGACCTGCGGCAGGAATACATGCGTGCCGGACTCACCGAGGCCGACGCGCACCACGATCCGTTCTTGCAGTTCGGGCGGTGGTTCAAGGACGCGCTCGACGCCGATCTGCCGCTCGCCAACGCGATGACGCTCGCCACGGTCTCTGCCGAGGGTGCGCCCGATGCGCGAATCGTTCTGCTGAAGGGCGTGGAGGACGGAGCCTTCGTGTTCTTCACCAACTACGGCAGCCGCAAGGGCCGCCAGCTGGCCGCGCGGTCCGACGCCTGCCTGGTTTTCCTCTGGGGCCCGCTCGAGCGCCAGGTGAGGATCGAAGGACGCGTGGAGAAAGTTTCGGCACAGGAGTCGGACGCGTATTTCTTGAGCCGGCCTTTGGGCGCCCGCCTGTCGGCGCATGCATCGGCACAGAGTGAAATTGTTTCCGATAGAACCTTTTTAGAGTCTCAAGTCAGAAAAATCGCTGAACGGTATGGCGACAACCCGCCGCGCCCCGCTCACTGGGGCGGGTATCGCGTGATTCCCGGCCGCATCGAGTTCTGGCAGGGGCGCGAGAACCGGCTGCACGACCGGCTGCTGTATCGCCGGGGCGAAGGCAACAGCGCAGGCGCATGGAAGATTGAGCGCCTTGCTCCCTGAACCGGTCCTCGGCTTCCTGCGCAAGCACGGGCTCGCCGCCGCCGACGAGATTCCGCCCGCGGTGGCACTCTCCGGCGGCGTCTCCTCCGACATCTGGCGCGTAGAGCTGCGGAGCGGGCCGATCTGCGTCAAGCGCGCGCTGCCGCGCCTGCGCGTCGAGCAGCTCTGGGAGGTGCCGGTCGAGCGCAACCGCTACGAGCGCATGTGGATGGAAACGGCAAACGCCGTGGTTCCGGGAGTGGCGCCGAAAGTGCTTGCGGCGGACGACGCCGGCTGCTTCGCGATGGAACTCCTCGAGGACTACCCGCTGTGGAAAGCGGAACTCGCCGCAGGCCGTGCCGACCGGGAGTTTGCGCGCCGGGTGGGAAGCTGCCTCGCGCGCATCCACGCCGCCACTGCCGGCGACGAGCGCTATGCAGCGCAATTCGATACCGACGCGAACTTCCACGCCCTGCGCCTCGAGCCGTACCTGCTGGCCGCCGCCAGGGTCCATCCCCGGCATGCGGCTGCATTGACAGCGCTGGCCGAAAGAACCGCGCGCACCCGTCTCGCCCTGGTGCATGGCGACATCAGCCCCAAGAACATTCTGATCGGGCCGCAGGGCCCGGTATTCCTTGATGCCGAGTGCGCCTGGTACGGCGACCCGGCCTTCGACCTCGCGTTCTGCCTCAATCATCTGCTGCTGAAAGGCCTCTGGGTGCCGGTGCGGCGCAAGGCCTTCCTCAAGTGCTTCGACGTGCTCGCCGAGGCGTATCTTCAGGGCGTCACCTGGGAAACCGCAGCCGCCATCGAAGCGCGCGCGGCGAGCCTGCTTCCCGGCCTGCTGCTCGCGCGCGTCGACGGCAAGTCGCCGGTCGAATACCTGACTGCGGAATCCGCCAAGGACTTCGTCCGGGAAATCGCGGGCAGGCTGCTGCAATCGCCCCCCGCCGCGCTCGCCGGGGTCCGGGACGCATGGCAAAGATCCTAGAAGTCCTCGCCCGCAGCGTCTGGGATTCGCGCGGCCGGCCGACGGTAGAAGCGCAAGTCGCGGTCAAGGGCGCGGGCAGGAGCGCGGCTACCGCGGTGGGCCGCGCCATCGCTCCCGCGGGCGCTTCGACGGGTTCGGGCGAAGCGAAGTGCATTGACGTGAGGCAAGCCGTTCATTTGATCAACACAGAAGTTAGATCTTCACTGACAGGAAAAAAACTGGATCAGGAATCCATAGATCGTTCTCTCATCGCCCTTGACGGCACGCCGGACAAGTCGCGGCTCGGCGGCAACGCGATCGTCGCGGTTTCGCTCGCCTGCGCGCAGGCCGCCGCGGCCGCGGCGAAGAAGCCGCTCTGGAAACACCTCGCGGGCGAGCGCCCGGTGGCGATGCCGGTGCCGCAGATCCAGATCTTCGGCGGCGGCGCGCACGCCCGCGGCCGGATGGACGTGCAGGACCTGATGATCATCTGCACCGGGGCCGGCAGCTTCACCGAGAGCCTGGCCTGGACCGCGGAGGTCTACCGCGCCGCGGGCGCGCGCCTGGCGAAGCGCAACGCGCTCTACGGCGTCGCCGACGAGGGCGGCTACTGGCCCGCGTTCAAGTCGAACGAGGAAGCGCTCGCCGAGCTGACCGGCGCGATCAGCGATGCCGGTTTCGAACCCGGGGCCGACGTGGGGATCGCGCTCGACATCGCGGCGACGCAACTCTGGCGCGGCGGGCGCTACCATCTCGCGCTGGACAAGCGCGACCTGTCGGCCGAGCAGCTGCACGCGATGCTGCTCGGCTGGATCGAGCGCTACCCGATCGTATCGATCGAAGACCCTTTCGCCGAGCACGACGCCGAAGCGATGGCTTCGTTCACGCGCACCGCGGGCGGCCGGATCCAGATCGTGGGCGACGATTTTTTCGTCACCGACTGGAAAAAACTGCAGCAAGGAAAAGCCAGGGGCGCATGCAATGCGGTGCTCCTCAAGCCGAACCAGGTGGGGACGCTCACCGAAACGCTCGCCTGCTGGCGCGCCGCCCAGGAGGCCGGCTACGGTGCGATCGTGTCGGCGCGCTCGGGCGAGACCGAGGACGTCTCGGTCGTGCACCTCGCCGTAGGCTGGGGCGTGCCGCAGCTCAAGGTGGGCGGCTTCTCGCGCTCCGAGCGCATGGCGAAGTGGAACGAAGGCATCCGGATCGAGGAGTCGCTGGGCGGAAACAAGCTGCCCTATCCGGCGCGCAGACTGTTCCAGCGGCCGACGGGCTGAGGGCGGGCACTTTTGTCCTACGTCAACCCGGCCGCCGCCGGACCGACCATCATGTCGCTCTAGCGTTGGCTCGCCAGGCGAATTCCCCTCCGCTCAATTCTGGAAACATCATCATGACCGGCAGAAAATATGTTTACGCATTCGAAGACGGCGACGGCAAGAACAAGATGCTGTTGGGCGGCAAGGGCGCGAATCTGTGCGAAATGACGCAGATCGGCCTGAACGTGCCGCCGGGCTTCACCGTCACCACCGAGGCCTGTCTCGCGTATCTCGACCGGAATCAGCTGCCGGCCGGATTGATGGACCAGGTCAAGAGCCACCTGACAGCGCTCGAAAGGAAGACCGGCAAGGGCTTCGGCAACGGCAACAATCCGCTGCTGGTTTCGGTGCGCTCCGGGTCGGCGATGTCGATGCCGGGCATGATGGACACGATACTCAATCTCGGCCTGAACGAAACGTCGCTGCAGGGGCTGATCAGGCAGACCGCCAACGAGCGTTTCGCCTACGACGCTTACCGCCGCTTCATTCAGCTTTTCGGCAACATCGCGCTCGGCATCGGCAACGAGCAATTCGACGAACGCATGACGGCGACCAAGCGCAAGTACGGCGCGCGCCAGGACGTGGACCTGGACGCCGGGTGCCTGAAGGAACTCGCGGGCGATTTTCTGCAGGTCGTCAAGCGCCACACCGGCAAGCCGTTTCCACAGGACCCTTATGAGCAGCTGGAAGTCTCGATCGGTGCGGTGTTTCGGTCATGGATGGGCAAGCGCGCAGTGGATTACCGCAGGCAGTTCAGGATCACCGAGAAGATGGCCAACGGGACGGCGGTCAACGTCTGCACGATGGTGTTCGGCAACATGGGCGACGATTCGGGCACCGGCGTGGGTTTCACACGCGACCCCGGCACCGGCGAGAACGTGATTTACGGCGAATATCTGGTCAACGCCCAGGGCGAGGATGTGGTCGCCGGCATTCGCACGCCCAGGCCGATCGCCGAAATGGAAAAGGAAATGCCGGAAATCTATCGCGCACTGACGGACCTGCACAACCGGCTGGAGTCGCATTACCACGAAGTGCAGGATTTCGAGTTCACCATAGAGAAGGGGACGCTCTACTGCCTGCAAACCCGCAACGGCAAGATGAACGCCCGCGCCATGGTGCGCACCTCGGTCGAATTGTTCGACCAAGGCCTGATCTCCAAGGAGCGTGCATTGCTGCGGGTCGAGCCGGCGATGCTGGAGCAGTTGCTGGTGCCGCAATTGGCACCGACTTTCCACGGCAAGTCCCTGGCGCAGGGCCTGCCCGCGTCGCCTGGCGCGGCCTCCGGCAGGATCGTGTTCGACGCCAACAGCGCCGAAGCGCGCGGCCTGGCTGGCGAGAAGGTCATCCTGGTGCGCGAAGCGACCAAACCGGAAGACATACACGGCTTCTTCCAGTCCCAGGGCATCCTCACCAGCCGCGGCGGCAAGACTTCGCATGCCGCAGTGGTGGCGCGCGGCATGGGCAAACCCTGCGTCTCCGGCTGCGAGCAGATCGTAATCAACGATAAGGCGCGCAGCGCGATCATCGGCGAGACCACCTTGCAGGAAGGCGACGTCATTACCATCGATGGCGGCACCGGCCATGTGTACGCCGGCGAAGTGCCGACCGTGGAAGCCACGTTTTCCGGCGAAATGGTCACCCTGCTCGCCTGGGCCGACGCGGCGGCGCGGCTGCAGGTGATGGCCAACGCCGACACGCCGGAGGATGCGACCCGCGCGCGGGAGTTCGGTGCCGTGGGCATCGGCCTGGTCCGCACCGAGCGCATGTTCAACAGCACCGATCGCCTGCCGATCATGCAGGAAATGATCCTCGCGGAAACGCTGGAGGAGCGCCAGGCGGCGCTCGACCGCCTGTTGCCGATCCAGCGCTCGGACTTCAAGGGCATCTTCAAGGCGATGAAGGGGCTGCCGGTGACCGTTCGCCTGCTCGATCCTCCGATGCACGAATTCCTGCCTACGGCGGCGCAGCTTGAACTGGAAATCGCCCACCTGCACCAGCTGCGCGACTCGATCAAGGCCTTGAAAGACCTGCCGGGCACGCTGAAGCTGCTCAATCCCAAGCTCTACCTGCAGTATGCCGACGGTCTGACGAAACTCATGGGCGGCCTGCACACCTTCGAGGAATCACACCTGGAAGACGACGTGATCTCCCGCAAGGAAACGGTCCTGAAAAAAGTGCGCGCGCTGCAGGAAGTCAATCCGATGCTGGGACATCGCGGCGTGCGGTTGGGCATCAGCTACCCGGAAATCTATTCGATGCAGATTCAGGCGATTCTCGAAGCCGCTGCCCTGTGCGCCAAAGAGGGTATCGCCATCCACCCCGAGATCATGGTGCCGCAGGTCGCCACGGTGGAGGAGCTCAAGCGCATTCACGGCCATGTCCAGCGCATCCACAAGGTGGTGGAATTGACCCACGGCATCAACGTGAAGTTCAAGTTCGGCACCATGCTGGAAGTCGTGCGCGCCTGCTTGCGCGCCGGCCGCATGGCCCAGGACGCCGAGTTCTTCTCCTTCGGCACCAACGACCTGACCCAGGCGACGTTCTCGTTCAGCCGGGAGGACGCAGAAAACAAATTCCTGCCTGCCTACAACGAAACCGGCATCCTGCAGGACAACCCGTTCGAGGTGCTGGACATCAAGGGTGTGGGGCAGTTGATGAAAATGGCCGTCGAGGACGGCCGCCGGACGCGGCCGGATCTGAAGATCGGCATCTGCGGCGAGCATGGTGGCGATCCGGTCTCGATCCACTTCTGCCATCACATCGGCATCAACTACATATCCTGCTCGGGCCCGCGCGTGCCGGTCGCCCGCCTGGCGGCGGCCCAAGCCAGACTCCTGGAAGGCAGTTACAGGATCACGAGTTGAAGGCGTCAGAGCGGCGCCAGGCCGGCGCTGGTGAGGCGATAGCGACGGTCGCAGGTCGCGGCGGCGGCCTCCGAGTGGGTAACCAGGATTCCCGCGGCGCCGTGGGCTTTGACCTGGTCGCGCAGCAGCGCCAGCACCTGGCGGGCGTTTTCCTGGTCGAGGTTGCCGGTGGGCTCGTCGGCCAGCACCAGCTTCGGCTCGCCCACCAGCGCGCGCGCGATCGCCACGCGCTGCAGCTCGCCGCCCGAGAGTTCCCTTGGCATGCTGCTCTCACGGCCGGCGAGGCCGACCGCCGCGATGAGCTTTTTCGATTTCACCTGGATTTGATCCGTATCAAGACCCCGCAATAACAAAGGCAAGCCGACGTTCTGCTGCACGGTCAGGTGGGGCAGGACGTGGAAGGCCTGGAACACGAAGCCGAATTTCTCCCGGCGCAGCAGGGTGCGGGCATCGTCGTCCATCGCGGTGAGTTTCGCGTTGCGGAACGAAACCTCGCCGGCGTCCGGCGGCTCCAATCCCGCGACGATGTTGAGCAGGGTGGACTTGCCGACGCCGGATTCGCCGACCACGGCGACGTATTCGCCCGCCGCCACCTCGAGGGAAACGGCGTGCAGCACAACGCGATGACCGAAACGCTTGGTGACGCTCGAGAGCTGCAGCATTCTCCGTCCCTCTGGCTTCGCCGCGAGCATATCGCATTTGCGCGCCGTTGCTGGACGGCGATACTGTTTGTGTTACAAACTAGTATCGCGCGCACGCAGCCGGAGATCGCCAATGCTTGACCACGCCGTATTGCGGGAAATCGAAAAACTCCAGCGAGAGGGAGTTCCGTGCTGCATTGCGACCATCGTCGACGGGCGCGGCAGCATTCCGCAGATCGTAGGCGCCAGCGCGATCTTCACGCGCGACGGCCTGGCGGGTGGAACCGTGGGCGGCGGCGCGCTGGAGGAGATGTGCCGGCAGACTGCGTTCGAGCTCCTCGGCCACGGCAGCGCGGCAAAGACCCGTTTCCGGCGCTGCAACCTGCAACGCGACCTGGGGATGACCTGCGGCGGATGGGTCGCACTTTACTTCGAGGTCTATCGCCGCGAACTGGACTGGAACATCGCGATCTTCGGCGCCGGCCACGTAGCCCAGGTCCTGTGCCGGTTCCTGACCGAGCTCGATTGCCGGGTGCTTTGCATCGACACGCGCGCGGAGTGGCTGAACCGGCTGCCGCAAGGCGGCAAGCTCGATATCTGCCAGGTCAAGGATTATCGCGACGGCATCGACCGGATCGCTGCGGGGGCCGACGTGATCCTGATGACGATGGGGCATGGGTCGGATCTGCCGATCCTCAAGGCGCTGCATGCCAGGAAAGTGGAGATTGCGCACCTGGGGGTGATCGGCAGCGATGGCAAGTCGAAGGCGATGCGCCGCCAGCTCAAGGAGGACGGTATTCCGCGCGATTTCATCGACCGGATCATCTGCCCGGTCGGCGAGAAGGTCGGCAATAACACGCCGGCGGAGATCGCGATCGGCATCGTGAGCCAGTTTCTCAGGTTCCGGAACGCGCAACAGGCGGCCTGAGGCCGGGCACGCATGAATTCGCCTAAAGAGGAATTGCCGCAGATCAACTTCGGCCGGCTCACCGGGTACATCGGGTATCAGGTCAGGCTGGCGCAGTCGGCGATATTCCGCGATCTCTCGCGCGCGATCCGGGGCCTGCGCGTCACCCCCGGGGAATTCAGCCTTCTGACCGTCCTCGAGGCGAATCCCGGCGTCAACTCGGTCACCCTGGTCCGGGTCTACAAGCTGGACAAGACCACGCTTTCGCTGTCGCTCAAGCGCCTGACCAAGCGCGGCCTGATCGAAACCGCGCGCAGCGACGACGATCGCAGGTACTACTCGCTGCATCTCACGACCGGCGGGCGGCAGTTGCTGCGCAAGGTGACGCGAAAGATCGAGAAGCAGGAACGCGCGATGGACGCCGTCCTCAGGCCGGGCGGGCGGGCGCAGCTGCTGCGCCTCCTGGCACGGATATCGAGCGTCTTCGAGCGCTGATCGATAACGCGAACGATTCCCAGCTTCCCCGGTCGCGGCCGAAATCGGGCCACTTCTTGATGGATGTCAAGCGGCGTGGTTGACGGCGGCGGACCGGGCGTATAGTTTTATATGCAAACTATATGCGCGACAGCGGCGGATGATCCTTCTAGACTTCGGTTATGAGCGCGCCGCCACGCTGCAACAGGCTGCAGCATGGCTCGCCCGGCTGGGCGATGGTGCGCATGTGCTCGCGGGCGGCACCGACCTCCTGCCGAGCCTGCGCGCCGAGCTGGTGTCGCCCGGCGTGCTGGTCGGTCTATCGGGAATCGAACCCGAGCCGCCCAGACTGACGGCCGACGGTTCGATCCGGATCGATGCGCTGACCCGGCTGTCTTCGCTGGCGCATGCCGGACTCGTGCGCGAGAAACTGCCGATGCTCGCCGACAGCGCGCTCGCCGTCGGCAGCAACCAGATCCGCGAGATGGCGACTCTCGGCGGCAATCTCTGCCAGGAGACGCGCTGCCTGTACCTGAACCAACGCCACGACTACCAGTTCGCCGCGCCCTGCTTCAAGAGAGGCGGCGATTGCTGCCACCCCTTCCCGCGCAACGATCGGCAGACCTGCTGGTCGGTTCACATGTCCGACATCGCCCCGGCGCTCATCGCGCTGGGCGCGGAGCTGGAGATCCTCGGTGGCGCGGGGATGCGCCGCATCGGCGCCGCGGAACTGTATACCGGAAGTGGCCTCCAGCCGCTCAGCCTGGGCCGCGCGGAACTCGTACGGGCAGTCATCGTTCCGCCGCCGCCGCCGAGATCAGGCTGGGGCTTTCACAAGTCGACGGTGCGGGGCGGACTTGAGTTCGGCATGGCGGTCATCGCGGTGTCGCTGCAGCTGGCTGAAGACGGGGCAAGCTGTTGCGGCGCCCGCATCGCCGTCGGCGCGGTGCGAGAGCGCCCGCTGCGCCTCGAATCCGCGGAGCGGGCGCTGGTGGGCGCCCGGCTCGATGACGAACGGCTGGCGCGGGTCGCGCCCGATGCGGCCAAGGCGCTCAATCCGCTGCCGCACCACGGATTCACCAGGCGCCACCTTTTGGACAACGTCGCTGTGTATCTGCGTCGCGCGCTCGCGCAGGCCGCGGAACGCGCGCGAACCGGACGCGCCTGAGAGGGAGGATCGGATGCTGGAGGCGAACGAGAGTACCCCTGTCACCGCGAAACGCTCGCAGTCCCAGCTGATCTCGCTCTGCGTCAACGGCGAATGGCGTGAGGTCGCGGTCAAGCCGCGGCTCACGCTGGTCGAGGTCATCCGCGATTCGATCGGTCTCACCGGGACCAAGGCGAGCTGCGAATCCGGAGCTTGCGGCGCCTGCACGGTGTTGCTCGAGGACCGTCCGATCCTCGCCTGCCTGACGCTTGCGATCGAATGCGACGGCAAGCGCGTCCAGACCGTGGAGGGCCTCGCCGAGGGCGGGAAGCTGAGCGCGATCCAGGACGCGTTTCTCGACCAGGGCGCAGTCCAGTGCGGCTTTTGCACGCCGGGGATGCTGATGTCGGCAACCGCTCTGCTGCGGGATTGCCCGAAACCCAGCCGCGAGGAAATCAACAAGGCGCTCGAAGGCAATCTGTGCCGCTGCACCGGCTACAACGCCATCGTCGATGCCGTGCTGCAGGCCTCCGGCCAGGGGGTCGAACCGGTGATGAAATAGGGGCGGACGCGATGAGCGAACTGAGCTACGTCGGCAAGAGCTTTCGGCGCAAGGATGGCCCGGACAAGGTTACCGGGAAGGCGATGTACGCGCAGGACGTGAAGCTCGCCAACACCCTGATCGGCCGCATCCTGCGCAGTCCCCATCCGCACGCGCGCATCGTCCGCATCGACACCGCGCGCGCGCGCGCGCTGCCGGGCGTCAAGGCGGTGATTACGGTCGAGGACACGAAAGGCATCAAGCACGGATTCGTGGAGACGCCACGCTATCCGCCCGACCAGGAAGTGCTTGCGCGCGGCAAGGTCGTGCACGTCGGCGAGGAAATCGCCGCCGTCGCCGCGGTCGATCAGCTCACCGCGCAGCGCGCGCTGGAACTGATCGAGATCGAGTACCAGCCGCTGCCCGCGGTGTTCGAACCCGAGGAGGCGATGCAGCCCGGCGCACCCGAGATCCATCGCAGCCACCCCAAGTACGAGGGGCCGCACGCCAATATCGGCGGCAACACGGAGACCGCCTGGGGCGACGTGGAGAAAGGATTCGCCGAATCGGATTATGTGCGCGAGGACCGCTTCGAATGCCAGTTGCGCACGCACGGCTATCTGGAGCCGCAGGCAACCCTCGCACACTGGGAAAACGACAAGCTGAACGTCTGGACCTCGTCGATGGGGAGCTTCGTCAAGCGCGCCAAGCTGGCGAAGACGCTTGACCTGCCCTACTCGTCGGTCCGCATCCACAAGACCTACGTCGGCGGCACCTTCGGCGGCAAGATCGACCTCTATTCGCACGAATACTGCGCCGCGCGGCTCTCGATGATCACCGGACGGCCGGTGCAGGTGGTGGCGAGCCGCGAGGAAATCTTCTCGGCCTACCGCCACGCCCAGCCGCTGATTCTCGAGATCAAGACCGGCGTCAAGAAGGACGGCACACTGGTGGCACAGAGGATCCGGGCGATCAACAACGCCGGCGCCTACCGGGGCAGCGGCGTGGTGGTGATCTTCCTCGCCTGGGGCTTCACCATGATCCCCTACCGCATTCCCAATCTCAAGTACGAAGGGCTGTCGGTCTACACCAATCACACGGTCCGCGCGCCGCAGCGGGGCCACGGCGCCCCGAAGGTCAGGCTGGCGATCGAATCGCAGCTCGACATGATCGCCGAAGCGCTCGGCATCGATCCGATAGCCATCCGCCTGCGCAACGCGCGCGGGCCAGGCGAGCGTCTGCCCAACGGGGACGATACCCACAACTGCGGGCTCTCGGACTGCATCAGGCTCGCGGCCGAAAGGTCCGGCTTCCTCGACAAGTTCGGCCGCGACCGCAAGTCGCCCCCGAGCGGCACGATCCGGCGGGGGATCGGGATCGGCGTCAGTGCGTACATGGGCGGAACCCTGATCTATCCCAATGGCTCGGGGGTCATCGTCAAGATGAACGACGATGGCTCCGCGGTGGTGCTCACCGGCGCCATCGACATCGGCCAGGGCTCCGAGACAGTGATCTCCCAGATCGTCGCCGAGGAGCTGAGCATCGGCATGGACGACGTCAGGATCATCTCCTCCGACACCGACACCACGCCGCAGGACATCGGCGCCTGGATCAGCGGGATGACGTACGTCACCGGCAATGCCGCCCGCCAGGCTGCGAGCAATGCGCGCGACAAACTGCTGCAGGTGGCCGCTGAAAAGATGGGTGTGACCGTCGACCAGCTCGTTCTCAAGGACAAGATCGTCTGCCACCGTCTCGATCCCGAGCGGCGCATGACCTACCGGGAGGTCATCGCGCACAGCGTCGCCACGCGGCGCGGCGACACCGTCATCGGCGAAGGCTACTGGCGCACCATGCGCGACGAAGCCAACCATCCGAGCCTTGCAACCACCAAGGGGCGCTGGACCGAGAACTACGCCTTCAGCACGCAGGTGGCCGAGGTCGAGGTCGACATCGAGACCGGCGAAGCGCGGCTGGTCAAGGCCCTGACGGTCCACGACTGCGGCTTCCCGATCAACCCGGCGCTCGTCAAGGGCCAGATCGACGGCCAGATCTCGATGGCGCTCGGCCACGCCTTCATGGAGGAAGTGATCACCAAGGACGGCTATACGTTGAATCCGAACTGGCTGGATTACCGCATGCCGACGATTCACAACATGGCGATCTCCGAGGACGTCGATGTGATCACCGAGCAGTACCGCGTAGGCCAGCCTTACCGCAGCAAGGAGGTCGGCGAGGGCCTGGTCTCGGGCATTCTTGCCGCCATAGCGAACGCCGTATACGACGCCACCGGGGTGCGGCTGCACTCGACGCCGTTCACCGCGGAAAAGATTCTCGGCGGACTGAAGCGCCTGCAGTACCAGGCGAAAACTGCGCGCCAGGCGAAAACCGAACCGGTCCGCGCATGACCGCGCAAGAGGTCAGGTACTGGGACGAACCACTGGAATGCATGCCGCGCCCGCAGTTGGAGCAGTACCAGCTGGCGAAGCTCCGCGACCAGCTCGGCTATATCCGCGAGCACAGCCCCTTCTACCGGCGCAAGTTCGACTCCGCGCACGTCGTTCCCGGCGACATCCGCTCGCTCGACGCCGTGCGGCAGATTCCCTTCACCGAGAAGGACGAGCTGCGCCAGAGCCAGGCCGCCAGCCCGCCGTGGGGCGATTTCGGTTGCATCGCGCCGCGCGAGGCAGTGCGCGTGTTCCAGACCTCGGGCACTACCGGACGCCCGGTTCGCGTCATGCTCTCCGGGAAGGACTGGTTCGAGACCTACTACCAGCAGTTCAGCCATTTCCGTTGCGGTTTCGGCCTGTCGGCGGCTGACGTCCTGTTCGTGCCCTTCAACTACGGCCTCTACGTCGCCTGGTGGGGGTTCCAGGCGGCGATGGAGCAGGCCGGTTTGATGGTCATTCCCGGCGGTGGCCTGAGCTCCAAAGACCGCTTGCGCGCCATGCTGGAATGGGAGGCGACAGCGATCTGCGGTACGCCCTCCTACCTCCTCTACCTCGCGGAAACGGCGCGCAAGAGCGGGGTCGACTTGCCCGGCTCCCCGATCCGCAAGGTGATCGCCGCGGGCGAGCCGGGCGCGGGCATCCCGTCGACCAAGAAAGCGATCGAATCGCAATGGGGCGCCGAATGCTTCGACGACATCGGGTCGACCGAGATCAGCAACTTCGGCTACGAGTGCATCATGCACCAGGGAACGCACGTGATCGAGGGCATGTTCCTCGCCGAAGTGATGGATCCCGAGACCCTCGAGCCGCTGCCCGATGGGCAGATCGGCGAGCTGGTGCTGACAAACCTGTGCTGCAGCAGCATGCCGCTGGTGCGCTATCGGACTCACGATCTGGTGCGTTTCGACCGCGCCGTGTGCTCCTGCGGCCGGACCTACCTGCGGCTCGACGGCGGGGTGCTGGGTCGCTCGGACGACATGTTCCACTTCGCCGGCGTCAACATCTTCCCCGCCCAGATACAGAAGCTGCTGCACGAGATCAACGAGTTCTCGCAGGAATACCAGCTCGTCGTGCCGCGCCTGGGGAGCGGCAAGCACTTGAGGATCCGCGTCGAGCCGGCAAACGAGAACGTTCCCGAATCGCGGCTCAAGGCCGCCCGCGATCACCTCGTGGAGATCGTCAAGTACCGCGTCACCGTCACGCCCGACGTGGAGATCTGCGAAGCGGGCAGCTTGCCGCGCGTCGAAGGCAAGGCGAAGCGGGTCGTTCGCGAAGACTGACAACGTGGGTTCCGCGCGCGCGCCGCTTTCGCCTTTCGTGCTCGTCAAGGGCGCGGGCGAGATGGGGAGTGCGATTGCCTGGCGGCTGCACATGGCCAACATGGGGCGCATCTGCATGCTCGATTTGGAGAACCCGCTTTGCGTCCGCAGACGGGTTTCCTATTGCACGGCGCTGGAAACGGGCGCAACCGCAGTCGAAGGTGTGGCGGCTCTGGCCGCGCGCGACCCAGCTGCCATCGAAGCCGCCTGGTGCGCCGGAAAAATTGCGGTTGTCCGCACGACCGACTGGGGCAAGGCTCGGGGGCTAGCCCCCGAAGTCGTGATCGACGCGATCCTGGCGAAGCGCAACCTCGGCACGCGAAAGGACGAGGCGCGGCTGGTGATCGCGCTCGGACCGGGCTTCGCAGCGGGCGTCGATTGCGACTGCGTGATCGAAACCAACCGCGGCCACGATCTGGGGCGGATCATCGTCTCCGGCAGCGCCCAGGCGAACACCGGCGACCCGGGCGAGATCGCAGGTTTCACCACCGAGCGAGTGCTGCGCGCGCCTGCGGCAGGGTCGTTCCGGACCGGCTTGGAAATCGGCAGCACGGTTCGCAAAGGCGACGTGATCGGCCAGGTCGCGGGTCAACCCGTGTGCGCGGGGCTGGATGGCGTGTTGCGCGGCCTGATCCGGCCCGGAACGGAAGTGGTCAAGGGGATCAAACTGGGGGACATCGATCCGCGCGGGCGGCGCGAGTATTGCGACACGATCTCCGACAAGGCGCGCTCGATCGCGGGCGCCGTACTCGAGGCGATCATGCGCGATCTGAATCGGCCGCTCGCCGGGGCGCAATGCTGAGCGCTGC
>MEQQ01000019.1:13272-24333 GCA_001770285.1 Betaproteobacteria bacterium RBG_16_66_20 | reverse complement strand
CTCGAAGACGCGCGCCTGATCTCGCTGTGCGGCGCTGGCGGGAAGACCACGCTGATGTTCGCCCTCGCGCGCGAGTTCGTCGCGCGCGGCGAGCGCGTACTTGTCACAACCACGACCAGGATCGCGCGCGCCGAGGCCGCCGGCGCTGGCCGGGGGAAGCGCGCTGCGATGCTGCTGTTTTCCGGGGTCACGCCGGACGGGCGCAAGCTGACCGGAATCGCGCCGGAGCTTGTCGACGCGCTGGGGCGCAGCGGCGAATTCGACCGCATCCTGGTGGAAGCGGACGGCGCGGACCGCAAACCCCTGAAAGCGTCCGCCCCCCACGAGCCCGTCATTGCTGCGGCGACCGACGCGCTGGTCGCGGTCGCCGGCCTGAACGGGCTGGGGCTGCCGCTGCAGGAGGGGAACGTGTTCCGGGCGGAGATCTGGGCGCGGTTGACCGGAACGAGGCCCGGTTCGCCTGTCGACGCGGAGTCGATCGCGCGCATGGCTGTGCACGCCTGCGGGTTCTTCAAGGGCTGCCCGGCAGGCGCACGAAGGATATTGTTCCTCAATCGGGCTGATACCCCCGAGCGCCTCAGGGCGGCAACCCAAGTCGTCGAGATCCTCAAATCCTCGCGCGACCGCCCGCCGGCGCGCGTCGCCCTCGGCTGCCTGCTTCCGGCTGCCAAGTTTGCCGGCGGCGCGCAGATTCTCGCCGCCGAATCTGGACACCCTCGGACGCTCTTGCTAGACTGAATTTTCCAAGGAGGAAGATATGCACAATATCACCCGTCCCACGATTGCAGGCCTGATCGCCAGCGCCGCATTTTCCACCCTGATTTCGGCGCCCGCGTTCGCCCAGCAAAAGGTCAAGATCGGCTTCATCACCACCCTGTCCGGACCGGCCGGCATCATCGGCGAGCACATGAAGAATTCGGTGGAGCTCGCGCTCGACCACCTCGGCCGCAAGGTCGGCGGCCTCGACACGGAAGTCATCTACGGCGACGACCAGTTCAAGCCCGACGTCGGCAAGCAGGTGTCGGACGAGATGGTGAAGCGGCACCAGGTGAATTTCGTCTCCGGGATCATCTGGTCCAACGTCATGCTCGCGGTCGCGCCCTCGGTGGTCCAGGCGGGTACGTTCATGATCGGCACCAACGCCGGGCCGCACGAACTCGCCGGCAAGCTGTGCAACGAACTGTTCTTCACGACCTCCTGGCAAAACGACCAGACGCCCGAGGCGATGGGCAAGTACATGCAGGACGCCGGCCTGAACGATGTCTACATCATGGCGCCCAACTACGCGGCCGGCAAGGACATGCTCACCGGCTTCAAGCGCTACTTCAAGGGGCGCATCACCGACGAGGTCTACACCAAGATGGGCCAGACGGACTACCAGGCGGAGCTGAGCCAGCTGCGCGCCAAGAAGCCGAAAGCGGTATTCGTCTTCTACCCGGGCGGCATGGGGATCTCGTTCCTGAGGCAGTACTCCGAGGCGGGCCTGCGCGGGCAGTTCCCGCTCTATTCGGTCTATACGGTGGACGAGATCTCGATTCCGGCGGTGAAGCACGCTGCGCTCGGCCAGATCGAGACGCGCTACTGGAGCCCGGACCTGAAAAACCCGGCGAACGAGAAGTACGTGTCGGATTTCCGCAAGAAGTACGGCAAGTACCCGGTGTTCTACGGCGCGCAAAGCTATGACGGCATCATGCTGATCGACTCCGGGGTCCGCGCCGTCAAGGGCAACCTCGCCGACAAGAAGGGCCTGACCGCGGCTTTCCGCAAAGCGGATTTCGCGTCTACGCGCGGCAAGTTCGTCTACAACACGAACCACTTTCCGATCCAGAACTTCTACCTGCTCAAGGCGGTCGCCGGACCGTCCGGCCAGGACCCGGTGATGGAGATCCAGAAGACGGTGTTCAGCAACCACAAGGACTCCTACTCCAAGGACTGCAAGATGAAGTGGTAGGTCGTCCCGCTGCTGCGATTCGGGGGCGCGGCATAGCTGCGCCCCTTTCTGTTTCCGCCATGATGTTTCCGCGATGAACCTCGTTCTCTTCCTCGAGCAGACGCTCAACGGGCTGCAGCTCGGGGTGATGCTGTTCCTGATGGCCGCCGGGCTGACGCTCGTGTTCGGCATCATGAACCTGGTCAATCTCGCGCACGGCTCGCTCTACATGGTGGGCGCCTACCTGGCAACCTATTTCTACCAGGCGACGGGTTCGTTCGCGCTCGGCGTGCTGCTCGGCCTCTCGGGAACCCTCGTGGTGGGGATCGTCGTCGAACTGGTGGCGCTGAGGACCCTGTATGAGCGCGACCACCTCGACCAGGTACTGGCGACCTTCGGCCTGATTCTGTTCTTCAACGAGCTGATCGCGATCCTCTGGGGCCGCTCTGCGATTTTCGCCACCATGCCGCCGGAGCTCTCGGGACACGTGGAACTGATCGGCGGCCTGCGCTACCCGCTCTACCGCCTGGCGATCATTGTCGTCGGGCTCGCGGTGGCGTGCCTGCTCTGGTACGTGGTGGGAAGGACGCGCCTCGGCATGCTGATCCGCGCCGGCGCCTCCAACCGCACCATGGTCGCCGCGCTCGGGGTCAACATCCGCCTTCTTTATACCGTCGTATTCGGCTTCGGCGCGGCGCTCGCCGGGCTCGCGGGCCTCATGGCGGGACCGATCCACGTGGTGCAGCCCGGAATGGGCGAACTGGTCCTGATCGACGTCTTCGTGGTGATCGTGATCGGCGGCATCGGCTCGATCCGCGGCGCCTTCGCCGCCGCGCTGATCGTCGGCATGGTGGACACGATGGGCCGCGCTTTCCTCAAGCCCATGCTTGCCTTGGTCATATCTCCGGTGGCCGCGGATACCGCCGGTCCCGCGCTTGCCTCCATGCTCATTTACCTGCTGATGGCCGCAGTTCTTGCTGTGCGGCCCGAAGGCCTTTTCCCATCGCGCGGATCATGATCAGGCCAAGAACCTGGATGCTCGTCGCGATCATGTTGCTGCTGGCGGCAGTGCCGCCGATCGCCGCGCTCTTCGCCCAGCCGTTCTACCTCGACCTGCTCCGCCGCGTGATGATCTTCGCCATCGCGGCGGTCAGCCTCAACCTGATCCTCGGCTACGGCGGCATGGTGTCCTTCGGCCACGCCGCCTACCTCGGCATCGGCGCCTACGCGGTCGGTGTGCTGGCGTACCACGGCATCGACAACGGCTGGCTGCAATGGGCAGTCGCGATCGGCGCCTCGGCGCTGGTCGCCGCGGCGATCGGCTCGATCTCGGTGCGCACCAGCGGCATCTACTTCATCATGATCACGCTCGCCTTCACGCAGATGCTCTACTACCTCGGCATCTCGATCGAGGAATACGGCGGCGACGACGGCATGCGGCTCGGCGTGCGCAGCCAGTTTACCGGCTTGATCGACCTCAACGACCCGACCGCGTTCTACTATCTGGTGTTCGCGATCCTGGTGCTGTTTCTCTACCTGACACACCGCTTGGTCAATTCGCGCTTCGGCCTGGTGCTGCAGGCGGTACGCTCCAATGAGGCACGCACGCGCGCGATCGGCTTCTCGCCCTACCCCTACCGGCTCGCGGCCTTTGTCATCTCGGGGGCCATGTGCGGCCTCGCCGGCGCGCTGCTGGTCAACCAGACCGCCTACCTCACCCCCGAATTCATGAACTGGACCCGCTCGGGCGAGCTGATGTTCATGGTGATCCTGGGCGGCATCGCCACCACCGCCGGGCCGCTGCTCGGCGCCGCGGCCCTGCTTTTGCTCGAGGATGTGCTGCAGGGATCAAGCCTGCTGCCGAAATGGGTCAACGATCACTGGCAGCTTTACCTGGGCGTGATCCTGATCCTGGTGGTGCTGTTTGCGCGGCGCGGGCTGGCGGGCCTGCTGCCGGGGAGGGAGCGCAATGACTGAGCCGCTTCTGGAAACCCGGGGGCTGCGCAAGACCTTCGGCGCGCTGCGTGCGACCGATCACGTGGACTTCGACGTGCGCGCCGGCGAGACGCACGCGGTGATCGGGCCGAACGGCGCCGGCAAGACCACCTTCATCAAGCAGCTCTCCGGCGAGCTGCGCCCGGACAGCGGCAGGGTCCGCTTTGCCGGCGAAGACATCACCACCCTTTCGGTGCCGCGCCGCTCGCACAAGGGACTCGCGCGCTCGTTCCAGATCACCAGCATCTACCGGGACTTCAGCGCGCTCGACAACGTGGCGCTGGCGGTGCAGGCGCATGCCGGACACAGCTTCCGCTTCTGGCGCAAGGCGCGGGAGGACGCGGCGCTGCGCGAACCGGCGCGCGCGATCCTCGACAAGGTCGGCCTCGTGGCGCGCGCCGACGTGATCGCCGCGAACCTCGCGCACGGCGAGCAGCGCCAGCTCGAGATCGCGATGGCGCTCGCCACGCAGCCGCGCCTGCTGCTGCTGGATGAGCCGGTGGCGGGCATGGGCACGGACGAATCCCAGCGCATGATCGAGTTCCTCGCCGGCCTGAAGGGCGACAAGACCATCGTGCTGGTCGAGCATGACATGGACGCGGTGTTTTCGCTCGCCGACCGCATCTCGGTGCTGGTGTACGGACGTATCATCGCCACCGGCACGCCCGCCGAGATCCGCGCCAATGCCGGTGTGCGCGCCGCCTACCTCGGAGAGGACGCCTGATGGCGGCAGTGACGACGCGCGACCTGCTGAGCGTGGAGGGCCTCGAGGCCGCCTACGGCCAGAGCCAGGTGCTGTTCGGCATCTCGCTGCGCATCGCCGAAGGCGAGATCGCTACGCTGCTCGGGCGCAACGGCATGGGCAAAACCACCACGGTGCGCTCCATCATGGGCATGATCCGCTCGAAGGGCGGCCGCATCGCTTTCGAGGACAAGCCCCTCGCCGGACTGCCGTCTTACCGCATCGCCCAGGCGGGCATCGGCCTGGTGCCCGAGGGGCGGCAGATCTTCCCCAACCTGACCGTGCGCGAGAACCTGATCGCGACCGCGGCCAACCGCGGCAAGCGGCCGGATCCATGGACGCTCGATCGCGTATTCGAGCTGTTCAAGAACCTGAACGAGCGCAAGAACCACTACGGCAACCAGCTCTCGGGCGGCGAACAGCAGATGCTCGCGATCGGCCGCGCGCTGATGACCAACCCGCGGCTCTTGATCCTGGACGAGGCCACCGAGGGCCTCGCGCCGCTGATCCGCATCGAGATCTACCGCTCCATCGAGAGCCTCAAGGCCGCGGGCCTGTCGATCTTGGTGATCGACAAGGACGTCAAGGCGCTGATCCGCGTTGCGGACGTACACTACATGCTGGAAAAAGGCCGCGTCGTCTGGAGCGGCAGCTCGGCCGAACTCGCCGCGAGCGAGGACGTGCAGCACCGCTATCTCGGGGTCTGAGTCATGAGACGCGAAAACATCGTCGGACGGGCGAACGTAGAGGACACGCCCGCGCTGGAAGCCTACTACCGCGAACTCGAGCGCCGCGCGCTGGGCGCGCTGTGGAACGTCGCCAACGAGATCGAGCCCTGGTACCCGCAGCCGAAGTCGGTGCCGATGCTGTGGAAGTGGCGCGTTATCGAGCCGCTGGTGCGCAAGGCGCCGGACCTGGTCAGCGCCGAGAAGGCGGCGCGGCGCGTCGTGATGCTGGTCAACCCGGGCCGCAAGGAATGGAGCGCCGCCGCGGGGCTGCTCTATAGCGGGGTGCAGATCATGAACCCGGGCGAATTCACTTCGGCGCACCGCCATCAGGCATCCGCGCTGCGCTTCGTGATGGAGGGCAAGGGCGCCTACACGGTGGTCGACGGGGAGCGCATCAGCTTGAGCGCGCGCGACTTCGTGCTGACGCCGAACGGCACCTGGCACGACCACGGCGTCGAGGCGAGCGGCACGCAGTGCATCTGGCAGGACGGCCTGGACATACCGCTGATGAACTCGCTCGATGCCAATTTCTACGAGGTGCATCCGCAGACCGTGCAGACGCCGGCGCCCCTGTCGCGCGAGAACTGGAGCAAGCCGTACTCGCCGGTATTCCTATACAAGTGGGATTCTTGCTTTTCCGAATTGAAGAAAGAAAAAATATTCGAATACAGGAACCCGCTCACGGGCGGGCCGGTAATGCCGACGATGGGCGCGAGGCTGGAACTGGTGAAAAAAGGCACGTCAACGAAACCAGTGCGCCACACCGGCAGCGTCATCTACCAGGTCGCGGCCGGGCGCGGCTGGTCGGAAGTCGGCGGCCAGCGCTTCGAGTGGGAAGAGAAGGATATCTTCTGCATCCCGTCATGGACGCCCTACCGCCACGGCGCGCAGGAAGCGTCGGTACTGTTCTCGTTCAACGATTTTCCGGCAATGAAGGCTTTGGGGCTTTTCAAAGAAGAAAATGATTAGCCGGGAACAGAACGAATTGATGACGCGCATCGGACCGGGCAGCCCGGCCGGCAAGCTGCTGCGCAACTACTGGCAGCCCATCGCCCTGGTGGACGAGCTCGGGGGGCCGCGGCCGGTGAGGCCCGTCACCGTTCTGGGTGAAAACTACGTCTTATTTCGAAATGCAAATAACCAGTACGGGCTACTCGACAGAAATTGTCCCCACCGCGGCGCCGACCTCGCGTACGGCCGCTGGGAAGACGGCAAGCTGCGCTGCGTGTTCCACGGCTGGCTGTTCGACGTGGAAGGCAAATGCCTGGAGACGCCTGCCGAACCGCAGGGCAGCCGGCTGTGCGACCACATCCGCCAGCGCTCTTATCCCGTGGTCGAGCGCAGCGGCATCCTGTTCGCGTGGCTGGGCGCGGGCGAGCCCTCGGCCTTCCCGCATTTCGACTGCTTCACCGCGCCTTCGGCCTACACCTTCGCCTTCAAGGGCTACTGGGACTGCAACTGGCTGCAGGCGCTGGAGGTCGGCATCGATCCTGCGCATGCCTCGTTCCTGCACCGCTACTTCGAAGACGAGGACCCGGCGGCGAGCTACGGCAAGCAGTTCCGCGGCACGCCGCTCGACTCGGACCTGCCGATCTCCAAAGTGCTGCGCGAATTCGACCGGCCCGAAATCAGCGTTGCGCGCACCGACTACGGCATGCGCCTCGTCACGCTGCGCAGGATCGACGACAAGGTCAGCCACGGCCGCGCCACCCACATCCTGTTTCCGCAGGCCTTCGTCATCCCGATGAACGCCGAGATGACCATCACGCAGTGGCACGTGCCGGTGGACGACCATGGCTGCTACTGGTATTCGATCTTCACCAGTTTCACCACGCCGGTGGACAGGAAGACCATGCGCGAGCAGCGCCTGAAGACCTACCCCGCGCCCGACTACAAGCCGATCTACAACCGCTCGAATCAATGGGGCTTCGATGCCGCCGAGCAGCGCAAGGCGACCTACACCGGGATGGGTTTCGACATCAACATCCACGACCAGTTCGCCTGCGAATCGCCGGGCCGGATCGCCGACCGCACACGCGAGAATCTGGGCAGCAGCGACAAGGGCATCGTGCTCTACCGCCGCCTGCTGGTGGACGCGATCCAGAAGACCGCGAAGGGCGAAAAGACGATGATGATGCTCGACGACGACGCGGCGCGCGCTTTCACCGGGCCGGCCGCGATCGACGGCATCGGCCCCACGGGCCGCTGGGATGAGTACTGGCAGGAAGCCGACGCCGCACGCCGCCAGCGCGCGCCCTGGGCCGCCAAGGCTGCATGAAGGAAATTCTCAAGGAGATCGCGGACCGCGGCCTTGACACAGTCCGCTTCTCTTTCGTCGACCAGCACGGCCTGCTGCGCGGCAAATCGATCGCCGCAGCGGAGGTCGCCACCGCGCTGGAGAACGGCGTCGCCTTTCCGAGCTCGCTGCTGGCGAAGGATACGTCCAACAAGACAGTGTTCCCGGTGTTCAGCGCCGGTGCGGGCTTCGGCATGCCGGAGCTGGAAGGCGCGGCCGACGCGCTGATGGTGGCGGATCCGGGAACATTCCGCGTGCTGCCCTGGGCACAGCGCACCGGCTGGGTGCTGTGCGACCTGCGGTTTCCCAGCGGCAGGCCGGTGCCCTTCGACACGCGCGGGGTGCTGCGCCAGGCGCTCGCCGAACTCGGCAAGGCGGGCTTCCGCTATGTCGCGGGGCTGGAAGTCGAGTTCCATGTCTTCCGCATCCTCGATCCGAAGCTGCGCCCGGAGGATTCCGGCCAACCCGGGTCGCCCCCGGAGGTGGGGTTGCTCTCCACCGGCTACCAGCTGCTGTCCGAGACGCGCTTCGACCAGATGGAACCCGCGCTGGAGCTTCTTCGGCAGAACCTCGCGGAACTCGGCCTGCCGCTGCGCAGCTTCGAATGCGAGTTCGGCCCGAGCCAGGCGGAAGTCACGCTGCGGGCGCAGGAAGGCCTCGCCTCCGCGGACGCGATGGTGCTGTTCCGCAGCGCGACCAAGCAAATCCTGCGCCGGCACGGCTTCCACGCCACATTCATGTGCCGCCCCAGGCTGCCCAATGTGATGTCGAGCGGCTGGCATTTGCATCAGAGTCTTGTGAATGTTTCCGATGGCAAGAACGCATTTGTCCCCAAGGAAGGGAGCGAACCCCTGTCTGCGGCAGGGAGGCATTTCCTCGCCGGCCTGCTCGAGCACGCGCGTGCCTCGGCCGCGTTCTCCACCCCCACCATCAACGGCTACAAGCGCTACCGCCCCTACTCCCTCGCGCCGGAGCGGGTGACCTGGGGTCGCGACAACCGCGGTGTCATGCTGCGCGTGCTGGGCGGCCCCGGCGACCCGGCCACCCGCATCGAAAACCGCATCGGCGAGCCCGCGGCGAATCCCTATCTCTATTTCGCCTCGCAGATTCACTGCGGCCTGGACGGCCTGCGGCGCAAGGCCGAGCCGGGCGCGGCCGAGCACACGCCCTACGAGTCGAAGGCTGCGCTGCTGCCGCACTCGCTGGAAGAAGCGCTGGCGGCACTCAAAACGGACAGCGCGCTCAAGGCAGCGCTCGGCGCCAGCTTCGTGGACTATTACTGCCGCATCAAGGACGCCGAGGTCGCGCGCTTCAACCTCGAGGTCTCGGAGTGGGAACATCGTGAGTACTTTGACCTCTTCTGAACTGCGGCACGCGCCGGCCTCCGGAGAAGCACGAACGTCCTAAGCCTGCAGCAGGCGCGGCAGGATATCGCTGATCGAGTCGCGGAACACCGCGTGCGCAATATCGTCGAACGGCGTCGGCTCCGCGTTCATGATCACGATCTTCGCGCCCGCGGCGCGGGCGGCCGGCACCGCGCCCGCGATCGGGTAGACCTGCAGGCTGGTTCCCACCGCGAAGAACAGGTCGGCTTCCTCCGCGACGCGCATCGCGCCCTCGATCACCTCCGGAACCAGCGCCTGGCCGAAGGAAATGGTCGCGCTCTTGAGGATGCCGCCGCAGTCGCGGCACGCCGGGTCGTCCTCGCCGGCGCGCACGCGCTCGAGCGCTTTCTGCATCGGCGCGGTCATGCCGCAGCCCATGCATACCACCTTGCGCATGGTGCCGTGCACCTCGATCACTTTATCCGGCGAATTGCCGGCGAGCTGGTGCAGCTCGTCGATGTTCTGCGTGATCAGCGCGTGCAGCTTGCCGCGCCGCTCGAGCTCGGCGAGCGCGCGGTGCCCGGGATTCGGCTTCGCGCTCCAGGCCGTGTGGTCCATGCGCGCCTTCCATGAGGCCTTGCGCACTTCCGGATCGGCCATGTAGTAGTGGATGTTGGAGAGCTTCTCCGCCGCGGGGTTCCGCGTCCACACGCCCTGCGGACCGCGGAAGTCCGCGATCCCGGAGTCGGTCGAGATGCCCGCGCCGGTAAGCACGACGACGCGCCTCGCGTCATCGACCCAGCGCCGTACGTCCTCGATGTGTCCTCTCATCACCGCTAGTCTAAACTGCGTTCGTGAGCTCGAACATCCGCATCGGCGACCTCACCGTCAACCGCCTCGGCTTCGGCGCGATGCGCGTCTGCGGCCCGCAGGTCTGGGGACCGCCGAAAGACCGCGCCGGCGCGCACCGCGTCTTGCGGCGCGCGATCGAGCTCGGGGTCAATTTCTTCGATACCGCTGACAGCTACGGCCCGCACATCGACGAGGAACTGATCGCCGAAGCGCTCCATCCGTATCCCGGGGGACTGGTCATCGGCACCAAGGGCGGCCTGCTGCGGCCGCGTCCCTCCGCCTGGGAGCCCGACGGACGGCCGGCGCAGCTGAAGAGCGCCATCGACGGCAGCCTCAAGCGCCTCAAGCTGGAGCGGATCGATCTCTACCAGCTGCATGCCCCCGATCCGAAGGTGCCGTTCGCGGACTCCGTGGGCGCGCTCGCCGATGGCCAGCGCGCCGGCAAGATCCGCCACATCGGACTCTCCAATGTCAGCGTCATGCAGCTCGAGGAGGCGCGCGACATCGTGACTGTCGTGTCGGTACAGAACAAGTACAACATCGGTGACCGCTCCTCGGAAGAGGTGCTCAAGGCATGCGAGCGGCTGGAGATTGCGTTTCTGCCTTGGTATCCGTTGGGAGCAGGAGCGGTTCTTCGTTCGAAAAAGATTCTTGGAGTATCAGGAAAAATAACAGCAACACCCTCTCAAGTCTCTCTCGCGTGGTTGCTGGCGAAATCCCCGGTAATGCTGCCGATCCCGGGAACCGCCTCGATCGCGCACCTCGAGGAGAATATCGCCGCGGCGACACTGAAGCTCTCTGCGGAGGACCTCGCGGCGCTGGATTGAGGCGCCGCTTGATCGAGGTCAACACCGCGCCATGCGCTCGCGGCAGACTCGGGAGGCGCCATGGCAACTCAGCCCGAAGCGGCGGGGGGCCCGCAACCCCGCGACCCGGAAGCGCTGGTCGAACTGCAAATCGACGGCAAGCAGGTACGCGCGCGCCCGGGAACGCTGATCGTCGATGCGGCGGCCAGCCACGGCATCCTGATCCCGAGCCTGTGCCACCAGAGCGACCTCGCACCCTCCGGCAATTGCCGGCTGTGCATGGTGCACATCGAAGGCTGGCGCACGGAAGCACCGGCATGCGCCGTGCAAGTGGCGCCGGCCATGAAGATCCAGACGGATACGCCACGCATCGCGGCTTCGCGCCGC
>MEQQ01000019.1:5712-13085 GCA_001770285.1 Betaproteobacteria bacterium RBG_16_66_20 | reverse complement strand
GCGCTGCGTGCGCGCCTGCAGCGAACTCCAGGTGCGGCATGTATGGGGAATCGCGCAGCGCGCCGACAAAAGCCACGTCATTGCGGGCCTCGACCAGACCATGCTGGAAGCGCGCTGCGAGTCCTGCGGCGCATGCGCCGCGTTCTGCCCCACTGGTGCGCTCGAAGACCGCTCGGCGCATGGGGCGGCAGAGCCGGATGAACTCGTCACCACCGTCTGCCCGTATTGCGGCGTCGGCTGCAGCTACGACCTCGCGGTGCGCGGCGGGCGCGTGGTGCGCGTCGTTTCCAACGCACACGCGCCGGTGAACGGCATGCACCTGTGCGTCAAGGGCCGCTACGGCTTCGATTTCGTGCACCACGCCGACCGGCTGCTGCGCCCGCGCGTGCGCCGCGAGCTGCTCGAAGGCGCCGGACGCGCACCGGGAGAGGCGCGCGGCGCGTGGGTCGAGACCGACTGGCCCACCGCGCTCGGCCTGGTCGCGCAGCGCCTCGAGGCGGTACGCAGGGAAAGCGGCCCGGATGCGATCGGATTGTTCTCATCGGCCAAGTGCAGCAACGAAGAAAATTACCTGGTGCAGAAACTCGCGCGCCAGGTGATCGGCACGCACAACGTGGACCACTGCGCGCGCCTGTGCCACGCCTCCACGGTCGCCGGGCTCGCGCTCGCGCTCGGTTCCGGCGCGATGAGCAATACCATGCGCGACGTCGCCGAGCAGGCGCGGGCGATCCTGGTCATCGGCTCGAACACTACCGAGCAGCATCCGGTATTCGGCGCCATGCTGCGCCGCGCCGCCGAACGGCGCGGCGCCAAGCTCGTGATCGCCGACCCGCGCCGCATCGACCTGGCGGAGTTCGCAACCCTGCACCTGCGGCAGCGGCCCGGGTCCGACATCGCGCTGGTGAACGGCCTGCTGCATATCATCTTCGAGCGCGGCTGGCAGGATGATGCGTTCATCGCCGCGCGCACCGAGGGCTTCGCGGCGCTGCGCGAGCAGGTGCGCGGCTACCCGCCCTCGCGCGTCGCCGCGATCACGGGCCTGGGCGAGGCCGAGATCCATGCCGCGGCGGAGTTGCTCGCGCGCAACAAGCCCATGGCGGTCATCTGGTCGATGGGCATCACGCAGCACACCACGGGCGTCGCCAACGTGCTCGCACTCGCCAACCTGCAGCTCGCGCTCGGCAATTTCGGCGTCCCGGGAAGTGGTGTAAACCCGCTGCGCGGGCAGAACAACGTCCAGGGCGCCTGCGACATGGGCGCTCTGCCGAACGTATTCCCCGGCTACCAGGCGGTGAGCGACGCCGCGGCGCGCAAGCGCTTCGCCGAAGCCTGGGCGCTCACCGGAGGCGAGGAAGTCCGGCTCGCCGAGCGTCCCGGCCTTACCGTGACCGAGATGGTCGGAGCGGCGGGCGAAGGCCGCCTGCGCGCCCTGTACATCGTAGGCGAGAACCCGGCGATGACCGATCCGGACTTGAATCACGTCAAGCGCTCTCTCGAGGCCGCGGAATTCGTCGTGCTGCAGGAGATTTTTCCCTCCGAGACATCGGCGTACGCCGACGTGCTGCTGCCCGCGGCGGCGTGGGCGGAGAAAGACGGCACCGTCACCAATACCGAGCGCCGCGTGCAGCGCGTGCGCGAGGCGGTAGAGCCGCCGGGCGAGGCGCGCCCCGACTGGGCGATCGTCTCCGAGCTCGCGGCGCGCCTGCTCGTGCTGCAGGACCGGGCGCCGGCGGGGCCCTGGGCCGGCTGGGACTATTCCTCGCCCGCGCAGATCCTCGAAGAAGTCGCGGCGCTCACGCCCCAGTATGCCGGGGTCAATTTCCACCGCCTCGACCGCGGCGAGACGCTGCACTGGCCGGTCACCGGACCGGAGCATCCGGGAACGCCGATCCTGCACCGCGAGCGCTTTACCAGGGGGCTCGGCAAGTTCCACGTCGTGGAGCACCTTGCGCCGCGCGAGGAACCCGACGGCGACTATCCGCTGCTCCTGACCACCGGCCGGGTCCTGTACCACTGGCACGGCGGCGAGATGACGCGCCGCTCGCCCGGGCTGACCTCGCTCTGCCCGGAACCCGAAATCGAGATCAACCCGGTGGACGCGCGGCGCAACGGCCTGCGCGACGGCGAGCCGATGCGCCTTGCATCGCGCCGCGGCGAGCTGGAGGCGCGCGCCTGGGTGACGGAGCGCGTTCCCGAGGGCGTGGTGTTCGGCAATTTCCACTTCCCGGACACGGGCAACGTCAACAACCTCACCATCCTCGCGCTCGACCCGGTGGCGAAAATCCCCGAGTACAAGGTGTGCGCGGTGCGCGCCTTGCCTATGTAGCGGCTTACTTGATGCCGAGCTCCTGGATCAGCTTGCCGTAGCGCGCATGCTCGGCACGGACGTAGACGCCGAATTGCTCCGGCGTCATCGGCTCGGCCATGTTCACCGCCAGCGCGTCGAAACGCTCGCGCACCGCCGGCTCCTTCAGCAGCCGGATCACCTCCCGGTTGAGCCGCTCGATCGCCTCGCGCGGCGTGCCGGCGGTGGCATAGAAGCCGAAATACGGTCCGCCGTCCACCCCCTTGATGCCGTTCTCCTCCAGCGTCGGCACGTCCGGGAAGTCGGCGTGGCGCTTCGGACCCGCGATTGCGACCATGCGCAGCTTGCCCGACTTGGCCGTGCCAATGCCGACGCCCGGATCGAAGACCACGTCGATCACCCCGCCCATCAGGTCCTTCAGCGCCGGTCCCGCTCCCTTGTAAGGCACATGGTTCATCCTGACCCTGGCCTCGCGGTTGAACACCTCGGTGGCGATGTGCGGCGAGGTGCCGTTGCCGGGCGTGCCGTAGTTCAGCTTGCCCGGGTTGGCGCGCACGTGCGCCATGAACTCGGCGTAGTTGGTCGCCGGCACGTTCGGATGGATCAGGACGTAGAGCGACACGCCCCCGGTGGCGACCACCGGGGAGAGCGCCCTGGTCGGGTCAAGGTCGGGGCGCTTCACGATGTGCGGCGCCATCATCATGCTCGAGCCGGGCGAGTAGACCATCGTGTAGCCGTCGGGCTCGGCGCGCGCCGCCGCCTCGAAGCCGATATAGCCGTCGCCGCCGGCGCGGTTTTCGACGATGAACGGCTGGCCGAGCGTCTCGGTCAAGCGGGCGCCGAGCACGCGCATGGTGATATCGGCGACGCCGCCCGGAGCGACATTGACCAGCACTCGCACCGGTTTCTGCGGCCAGGACTGCGCATGCGCAAGGCCGGCCGCGGTCAGCAATGCCGCCATCGCGGCCGCCAGGGCCGTCTGGATTTTCTTCATGGCTCCCCCTTCTCCTAAATTAACCCGTTAGTTCCTGCCTTGCAATTCTCATGCGCATTGCGCGCATGTCATCCCCCCGCAGCTCGCGCAGCGCATAGCCGGCGAAGTCGTCGGCTACTTCCTTGCGCCAGTAGAGGTCCATGTCGGTATTATCCATCGGCTTGGCGCGGCTGGCGATCATCGCGCAGGCCTCGGCGATGACGTCGTCGGAGAGTGCCTTGCCTTTCAGGTATTCGGACGCTTTCTCGACGAGGAACGGCCTGGAAGCCACGGCGCCGAGGGCGACGCGCGCATCTTGAATGATATTTCCGGAAGAAAACCGCAAAGCAACGGCAACCCCGAGAATCGGGAAATCGAAGGAGCCGCGGCGGCGCAGCTTCCAATACGTGCTTTTGAAGTTTTTTTGTGGAATTTTTATCGCCGTCAAAATTTCATCAGGGCGGCGCGAGAGGTACTCGATGCCGTCATTCCTGTAAAGGGCATCTACCGGAATTTCTCTTTCTCCCGAAGAACCGGTGAGCACGACGCTCGCATTCAAGGCAATCAGCGCCGGCGCGGTGTCGGTCGAGGACACCGCCACGCAGCGCTTGCTCGCGGTCGCCACCCAGCAGGTTGCGCCGTCCTTCTTCAGGCAGAAGTCGATCGCCTTGCGCCACTCGTAGTTCTGGTTGTAGTAGGTGCAGCGTGTGTCGAGGCACAGGTTGCCGCCGAGCGTACCCATGTTGCGTAGGTGCGCCGTTGCGATCTGGGCGGTCGCTTGGCGAAGTGCAGTCGGGGTTTTTTCTATATTGAGTATTTCACTCAAGGTGAGACCGGAGCCGAACACAATCCCGCTCCCGTTCGAGACCTTCTTCAATTCCGGAATTCCCTTCAAGGACACCAAGACCTTGGGCGTCTGGTGGCGGCGCTTCATGTTCGGCAGCAGGTCGGTGCCGCCGGCGATGAGCATCGCCTGCGGGCCTTCGCCGGCGAGGATCTTCGCCGCTTCCGCGATCGAGCGCGGCGCGCGGTAGTCGAACCACGGCAGCCGCATCATGCGGCCACCTTTTTGCGTTCAGGTTTGTCTTCGGGGCTCTTCAACTCGCCCCCGTCGCCGCCCTCACCGGGCGGCAGGACGAATATCGGCTTCGGGTAGGGAACCGAAGGAAACTGTTCCGGACCGATCCTCGGATTTTTTCCGGCATTCTTCAGTTCAAGGGCGCGCAACACCTTGTCCGGCGTGATCGGCACTTCGTCGATCCTCACGCCGACCGCGTCGTAGATCGCGTTCGCCACCGCAGGCATCACCGGCAGCAGCGGCCCCTGGCCGACCTCCTTGGCGCCAAACGGGCAATTGGGGTCGGGGTCCTCGATCAGGGCCACGTCCACCTCCGGCATGTCGAGCGACGTAAGGCTCTTGTACTCGAGCATCGACGGCATGCGGTGCACCAGAGCGCCGGAGAGCTTCGGCGGCAGGCGCCGGAACACCTGCTCTTCCATCAGCGCTTCGCCCAGTCCCATGTAGATTCCGCCGATCACCTGCCCGCGCGCGAGCACCGGGTTGAGGGCGCGGCCGATGTCGTGCGCGATCCAGATCTTCGGCACCGTGATCCAGCCGGTCCTCGGATCGACTTCGGTCTCCACCACGCAGGCGGAAAAGCTGTACGCGGGCGAGGGCCCGACGCCCGCGCCCTTGTATTTTCCCGGCGCCTTGGGCGGCGAGTACGAGCCGACCGTGGACAGCGTGCCGGATTTCGCTTCCGCGAGCGCAATCGCCTCGACGAAGCTCATGCCCTTGCCCGGATCCTCCGCCGCGAACACGCGCCCCTGCGAGAACACCACGCGATCGGGCGGAATGCCGAGCGACTCCGAGGCGGCTTCGGCCATGGTCTCGCGCACGCGCTCCGCGGCCTGCAGCGCGGCGTTGCCCATCATGATGGTGACGCGGCTCGAGTACGAGCCGAGGTCGATCGGCGTGATGCCGGTGTCGCCGGTGACGCAGCGCACCAGCCCGGTGTCGATGCCGAGAACCTCGGCGACGATCGTCGCCAGCACGTCATCGGAGCCCTGGCCGAGTTCGGTCGCCCCGCAGAACACCGTGACCTGGCCGCTGCGGTCGAGCAGCAACTGCACGGCCGAGTGCGGCATCTTGTTCCAGTAGATCGACACGCCCGCGCCGCACATGTACGCGCTGCAGGCGAGCCCGAGGCCGCGTCCGAATGGAAGTTTGTCATATCTGGATTTCCAGTCTGAACGTGCGACGACCTGCCTGATGCACTCGGCCAGGCCGGTCGAGCCGATGCGCAGCCAGCTCGCGGTAAGCGAGTCGCGCTTGGTGACCATGTTGAGCCTCAGCTCGGCCGGGTCGAGCTTCAGCTTCTCGGCGATCTTGTCCAGCTGCACTTCCTGGCCGAAACGCGGCTGCGGCGTGCCGTGGCCGCGCTTGGGGCCGCAGGGCGGCTTGTTGGTGAACGTCCTGCAGGCCTCGAATTTGAACCGCGGAAGCTCGTAGGTGACCGGTGTCAGCACGCCGGTGTAGAAGGTGCTCGCCGGCCCGTGCGAACCGTAGCCGCCGCCGTCGAGCAGCGTCTGCAGGTGCATTGCCGTCAGCTTGCCGTCCTTCGTGACGCCGGTGCGGAATTTCATCAGCACCGGATGCCGGCCGCGGTGCTGGTAGAACACTTCCTCGCGCGTAAGACAGATTTTCACCGGCCGGCCCAGCACCAGCGCCGCCTTGGCGACCACCATTTCGTGGTTCGCCGGATCGCATTTGCCGCCGAAGCCGCCGCCGTTGGGCGCGGCGATCACGCGGATGTGCGCGGCCGGCATCTGCAGCACCCGCGAGAGCTGGCGGTGCAGATAGTGGGGATTCTGCGTGCTCGTGGTCAACAGCAGCTTGCCGTCGCCCTCCACCGCGGCGAGCGAGGCCTGCTGCTCCATCGCCAGGTGCGTATTGCCTTCGAAAAAGAACGTGTCCTCGAAAACGTGGTCGGATGCGGCCAGCGCCTCCTCCACGTCGCCGAACTCGTAGGACTGGTTGCGGTGAATGTTTCCCTGTTCACCGTAGTCATGGATTCTGGGTTCCGGGTTCTGCAATGCTTCCTGAGGAGAAGAAATCGTAGGCAAAACCCGAAACTTCACTTCAATAAGTTCCAAAGCCTCCGCCGCCGTCTGCTCGTCCTTCGCCACCACGGCGGCGATGGGATCGCCGACGTAGCGCACGCGCTCGGGCGCGAGCGCATGCTCGTCCAGCGACACCGGCATGATGCCGAAGGGAACCGGAAAATCCTTGCCGGTGAGAACCAGATGGACGCCGGGGTGCTTTGCCGCCTTTGCGGTAAGAATTTCCTCGATCACGGCATGCGGATGCGGCGAGCGCAGCATCTTGCAATGGAGCATGCGCGGCAGCACCAGGTCGTCGGCGAACTGCGTTTGCCCCGTCGCCTTGGCGCGGCCATCGACGCGCCTGCGATTCTTGCCGACCACGTCGAAGCGCTTCTCCTGCGCACTCATTTCCGCGCCCCTCTCATTTCCGCGGCGGCGCTCTCGATCGCATCGACGATCTGCTGGTAGCCGGTGCAGCGGCACAGGTTGCCGGATATCGCCTGTTTGATCTGTTCCCTGCTTACGTTCGGATTCCCGTCCAGCAGCGCCTTCGCCGTCATCAGCATGCCGGGCGTGCAGTAGCCGCACTGCGAGCCGCCGTGGTCGGCGAACGCAGCCTGCAGCGGATGCAGCGTCGTCCCCTGCGCGAGCCCTTCGACCGTCTGGATCGAGCGGCCCCCGCATTCGAGGGCCAGCGTCAGGCAGGAAAGCTTCGGCTCGCCGTCGATCAGCACCGCGCAGGCGCCGCACTCGCCCAGTTCGCAGCCGTGCTTGGTGCCGGTGAGATTCAGGTCTTCGCGCAGCACCTCGAGCAGCGTCTTGTAGGGCGCGAAGGAAACCGGCACTTCCTCGCCGTTGACGAGGTAGGTCAGGTGCACGCGTTCAGGAATGGCGGCCATAAACGGGGATGCTCGATTGTTTGGACCCCAAACAAATCGTACTTTACTACAATGCGACCATGAAAGTCTTCCAGATCCAGGACGACTGGGG
>MEQQ01000019.1:0-5639 GCA_001770285.1 Betaproteobacteria bacterium RBG_16_66_20 | reverse complement strand
GCCGCTTCGCTCAATTACCGCGACCTGCTGGTCCCGTCGCGCGGCTACGGCGTACACACCGGCACCCTGCCGCTGATCCCGCTCTCCGACGGGGTCGGCGAGGTGATCGAGGCCGGCGCGGGCGTCACGCGGGTACGCGCCGGTGACCGGGTCTGCCCCTGCTTCACCCAGGGCTGGATCGACGGGCCGCCCGACGCCGCGCATTTGAAGCTCGGTGGGCCGCTCGACGGCACCATGGCCGAGTTGATGTGCCTGCCCGCCGAGGGCGTGGTGAAGGTGCCTGCCTGCCTGAGCGATGAGGCGGCGGCGACGCTGCCCTGCGCCGCGCTCACCGCCTGGAGCGCGCTGGTTACCTACGACAACCTCGGGCCGGGCTCCCGCGTGCTGGTGCAGGGCACGGGCGGCGTGGCGCTGTTCGCGCTGCAGTTCGCCAAGCTGCGCGGCGCGCACGTCACCGTGATCTCCTCCAGCGACGCGAAAATCGCGAAAGCCAAAGCGCTGGGCGCCGATGCATGCATCAACTATCTGAAGACACCCGAGTGGTACAAGGCGACGCGCGAGATCACGGCCGGGCGCGGTTACGACCACATCGTAGAGCTCGGCGGCGAGAAGACCTTGCCGCAGTCGCTGATGTGCGTGCGCGCGGGCGGCATGATTTCGATCATCGGCGTGCTCTCGGGCGGCACCATGACCGCGCAGCTCGGGCGCATTGTGATGCGGCAGGTACGCATGCAGGGCATCGGCGTCGGGCACCGCAACGGCTTCGAGGCGATGATGCGGGCCATCGACCAGCACAGGATCGCGCCGGTGATCGACAAGGTGTTCCCGTTCGAGCAGCTGAAGGAAGCGATGGCCTACCTCGAGAGCGGCGCCCACTTCGGCAAGATCTGCATCCGGCACTAGGCCCGCTTACCGCCTGCCGTCGTACCAGGGACTGCAGCCTTCGGCGCTGCGCAGCATGCGGCGCGGGCTCAGCAGGAAGCGGCCGAAGACCGCCGACAGTTCCCGCCAGCCGTAGAGATGCAGCTTGCGCGCGCTCGTGTGCAGCGGGTGGCGGTGCAGGATGCGGAACTCCATGCGCCGGCGGCGCGCCAGGCGCTTCAGGCGCCCGGACAGGTCCAGTTCCTCCGAGGCGTACAGCTCCTCACTGAAGCCGCCGAGTTCGGAAAACGCATCGCGCCTGCAGAAAACGAAGGCGCCCGCCGCCCAGCGCAGGCTGCGGCTGAGCGCGTTCCAGAAGGCGAGCACCGCGCGCACCGGGAGCGCGTCGTGGTCGGCGGCGATCGTGCATCCGCCGCCCAGCACGCGCCCGCCCTCGATCGCCTCCCGCAAGTCCTCGAACAGTTCCCGGCTCGGCGTAGAGTCCGCGTCGACGAACAGCAGCCACTCCCCGATCGCCGCGCCGGCGCCGCGGTTGCGCGCGCGGGAGATCTGGTTGTGCGGCTCGAATACGACCTGCGCCCCGGCCGTGCGCGCGATTTCGGCCGTGCGGTCGGACGAATTGTTGTCGCAGACGATGAGTTCCCAGCCGCCGCAACCGTCGAACACCGTTGCCGCCGCCCTGATGCTTTCGAGCGTCGCGGCGAGCAGGCGCTCCTCGTTGAACGCCGGGACAACGACGGAAATCTTCAGCCGAGGTTCTTCTTGAAAAAGGCGACCGTCCGCTCCCAGGCCAGCTTGGCCGCCGCCTCGTTGTAGCGCGGCGTCGAGTTGTTGTGAAAACCGTGCAGAGTGCCCGGATACATGTGCATCTCGTGGGGCACGCCGTTCGCCTTCAACGCCGCCTCAAAAGCCGGCCGCATGCCGTTGATTCCCGCGTCGTTCTCGGCGTAGTGGATGAGCAGCGGCGCCTTGATTTTCGGCACGCTCGCGGTTTCGGCCGCGGCGCCGTAGAACGGCACGCCCGCGTGCATCTCCGCACCCAGCGCCACTGCGAGGTAGTTGGTCGTGCCGCCGCCCCAGCAGAACCCGGTCACACCGAGCTTGCCCGTGGCCAGCTTGTGCGACTTGAGGAAGCGCGCGCTGTTCAGCATGTCGGTGCGCAGCTTGCCCTGGTCGAGGTTGCCCTGCAGCGTGCGGCCGTCGTCGTCGTTGCCCGGATAGCCGCCGACCGGAAACAGGCCGTCGGGCGCGAGCGCGAGAAATCCCTCCACCGCGGCGCGGCGCGCCACGTCTTCGATGTACGGATTGAGCCCGCGGTTCTCGTGGATCACCAGCACCGCCGGAAACGGCCCGGAGCCGGCCGGCTGCACCAGGTAACCACGCATCTGGCCCGAGTTGCCGCCGGGCGAGGGGTAAGTCACGTACTGCGCCTTCATCCGCGCATCGGTGAAAGAGATCGTCTGCGCCAGCGCGTAGCGCGGCAGCAGCGCCTGCGCCATCGCCAGGCCGCCGACCACGAGCGCGCTCGCCCGCGCGAGGAACTCGCGCCGGTCGATGCGGCCGTGGCAGTACTCGTCGTAGAGGTCGAAGACGCGCTGGTCGATCTCCAGCTGGGTCACGGGCTCGTGCATGTTCATCGTCGATCTCTCCAGTTGATCACGAACGCAGCTTGAAGCGCTGGATCTTGCCGGTCGCCGTCTTCGGCAATTCGGCGGTGAACTCGATCCAGCGCGGGTATTTGTAGGGCGCGAGCTTGGACTTGACGTAGTTCTGCAGCTCCTCGGCGCTCGCCTGCCTGCCGGGCTTGAGGACGACGAAGGCCTTGGGCTTGACGAGCTTCTGCTCGTCTTCCTTGCCCACGACGGCGGCCTCCAGCACCGCCTCGTGGGACACGAGCGCGGCTTCGACTTCGGCGGGCGAGACCCAGATGCCGGAGACTTTCAGCATGTCGTCGGTGCGGCCGCCGTAGGCGTAGAAGCCGTCCGCGTCGCGGCTGTATTTGTCGCCGCTGCGCGTCCACTCGCCGATGAAGGTGCTGCGGCTCTTGTCGCGGTTGTTCCAGTAGAGATTGGCGGCGGTCGAGCCCTTGATCAGCAATTCGCCGAGCTCGCCCTGCTTCACTTCCTCGCCATGCTCGTCCACCAGTTTCAGTTCATATCCCGGCACCGCCTTGCCGGTGGTGCCGTGGCGGATTTCGTCCGGCCGGTTGGAGAGGAAGATGTGCAGCATCTCGGTCGAGCCGATGCCGTCGAGGATGTCGATGCCGGTCTTTTCCTTGAAGCTTTTTGCGATTTGCGGAGGCAGAGCCTCGCCCGCGGAAACGCAGATTCTCAAACTCAAAGCCTCCCTATTTGGAAATGCCGGAGATGCAAGCATCGCCGCGTACAGCGTCGGCACGCCGTAGAAGAAGGTCGGCTTGCGTTCGGTCAGGCGCTTGAACACCGCATCCGGCGTCGGACGCTCCGCCATCAGCACCGTGGTCGCGCCGACGGCGAGCGGGAAGGTCAAGGAATTGCCCAGGCCGTAGGCGAAGAAGAATTTCGCCGCCGAGAAGATGACGTCGGATTCCTTCATGCCGAGCACGCCTTCTGCGTAGAGTTCGGCAGTCACGCGCATGCTCGAATGCACGTGCACCGTGCCCTTCGGCATTCCGGTCGAACCCGAGGAGTAGAGCCAGAAGCACGGGTCGTCGCGGGTCGTGGAAGCCGGTGGCAGTGAGGGGCTGCTTTTTTCCAGCAGGTTCCTGAAAGGCGGAACGAGCACATGCTGCAGGAACGGCAGGCGCTTCATGAACGGCTCGAACTGCGGCAGCAGCGGCGCGGAGACCAGCAGCGCCTTGGCGCGGCTGTCGGAGAGCATGTACTCGTAATCCTTCGGCGTGAGCAGCGTGTTGACGGCGATCGGCACGATACCCGCCTTGATCGCGCCGAGGAACGCCACCGGCCAGTCGATGGTGTCGTGCATCGCAATCAGGATGCGGTCTTCCATCCTGAGGCCCAGCGACAGCAGGTGGTTGCCGAAGCGGTTCACCCGCTCGGCGAGATCGCCGAAGCTGCACTGGCCCGCATCGTCGATGTAGGCGGTCTTTGCGCTCCGCCCGGACTTCAGGTGGCGGCCGACCAGGTCTTCGGCCGCGTTGTAATTGCGTGGAATGTCGCTCGCTTGCATGGCTGCCCCCTCCCATTTTGCCCCAACTCAGGAAACACCGGCTTCGGCCGCCCCCTTCGCCAGCGCGATCCAGCCCTCGCCCCACTGCGTGGCCATCTCTTCGGGCAGGACTCCCGAGGCGGCGTCGTGCTGCACCCGCTCGCCGATCCGCCGCGCCCCCAGCTCGCCGAGCAGCTCGTCGAAGCGCTTGCCGCCGAAGTTGAAGGTCTCGGCGTAAGTGCGGTCGCCCAGGCCGAACACCCCATAGCGCACGCGCGACAGGTCCGGGCGCTTCGCCTTGAGGTCTTCGTAGAGGGCTTTGGCGTTGTCGGGCACGTCTCCCTGCCCGTAGGTGGACGTGACCAGGAGGAAAACACCATCGCGCGCGAACACCGAACTGTCGAGCTGGTCCATCAGCAGCGTCTCGACGTGCATTTCGCCATCGTCCCATACCAGCTCGAGTTCCTGCGCCACGAGCTGCGCGGTGCCGGTCATGGTGCCGACCAGGAGGGTGAGTTTCATGGCTTAAATCCGATTGACAGACAATATATTGCAACATAAAATCAACGTCAAGCATTATATTACATGAACGCCCCTCTCTCGCCTGCGCAACAGGAATCCGCCTATCTGTCCCAGCTCGGCGAGCGGGTGCGCGCCTGGCGCAACGGCCACGGCATGACGCGCAAGGCCCTCGCCGCCGCCTCGGGCGTGTCCGAGCGCTACCTGGCGCAGCTCGAAGCGGGCCAGGGAAACATCTCCGTGCTGCTGCTGCGCAGGGTCGCGCACGCGATGAACGTCGCGATGGAGAGCCTGGTGCGCGAGAGCGCAGGCGAGGATCCGGCGCGGCGCCGCGTCGCGCTGATCGGGCTGAGGGGCGCGGGCAAGTCCACGCTCGGCGCCAAGCTCGCCGCCACCCTCGGCGTCCCGTTCGTCGAACTGGACAGCGAAGTCGAGCGCGAGGCCGGCGCCAAGCTGGGCGAAGTGTTCGCGATGTACGGCCAGGAGGCGTTCCGCCGCTTCGAGCGCCGCGCACTCGAGCGCGTCCTGCGCACGCACCAGGCCGCCGTGATCGCGGTCGGCGGCAGCCTGGTGACCGACCCCGATACCTACCGGCAGCTGCTCGACAACTGCCATTGCGTCTGGCTCAAGGCCAGGCCCGAGGAACACATGAACCGCGTCATCGCGCAGGGCGACATGCGCCCATTCAAAGGCCGCTCGGCGGCGCTGGAGGAGATCCGCCAGATGCTCGCCGACCGGGACCGGCTTTATTCCCGCGCAGAACTGACGATCGAGACCTCCGGCAGGTCGTTGAAATCTTCATTCGAAGAACTGCGAACCAAGGTAAAAACATGATCAGTTTCGATACCCATCCAGACAAGTACAACCACTGGAAACTGTCGTTCGACGGCCCGGTGGCCACGCTCGCGCTCGATATCGCCGAGGACAAGGGCATCGCGCCCGGCTACAAGCTCAAGCTCAACTCCTACGATCTCGGCGTGGACATCGAGCTGCATGACGCGCTGAACCGCATCCGCTTCGAGCATCCGGAAGCGAAGGCGGTGGTGCTGACCAGCGGCAAGAGCCGCATGTTCTGCTCCGGCGCCAACATC
>MEQQ01000018.1:10993-13688 GCA_001770285.1 Betaproteobacteria bacterium RBG_16_66_20 | reverse complement strand
CGCAGCACCAGCGTCGGGCAGCCGATCGCATCCCAGAAATGCCACAGCTCGAGGTCCTTCTCCGGCATGTTGGCGCGGAACGGCTCGGCGAGCTTCGGGTCGTAGTGCAGGCGCAGCGTGCCATCGGCGTTGCTGCGCATCACCACCTCGGTGAGGAAACGCCACTCGGCGTCGCTGTGCGGCCCGAAGGTGGCGCTCACCGCGCGCACGTATTTTTCAGCCGCCTCGATATCGGGAAACACCGGCGCCATGCCGACGTAGGTCGCGATGCGCTCCAATGACAGCCGGGAAATCACGGGGCCGGCGTCATTGACCACGAGCTTCCCTACCGGCGTATTCGGCTGCGCGGCCAGCGCCATGCCGATCAGGCCGCCCATCGAGGTGCCGACCCAGTGCACCTGCTCCACGTCGAGCCGCGCCACCAGCGTCACCATGTCGCCGAGGTACTGCGGCAACTGGTAGAGCATCGGGTCGGCAAGCCAATCCGAGTCCCCGCGCCCCGCGACATCCGGGCAGATGACCCGGTAGCGATCGCTCAACGACGCGGCGAGCGCGTCGAAATCGCGCGCGCAGCGCGTCAGGCCATGCGCGCAGACGAGCACCCGCTCCTCGCGCGGATCACCCCATTCCCGATAGGCGATGCGGTGCAGCCCCCCGGGAGAGGCGCACCGCACCATCCTTTGGCGGGGCGCAGCCAACCGCGGCTTCCGTTACGCGCCGTATTTGAACGAAAGCGAAAGCCGCGTGCGGAACTGCGTGAGCTTGCCGTCCTCGATCTTGACGTCGAGCTTGGTCACTTCGGCGATGCGCAGGTCGCGCAGGGACTTCGACGCCGTCCTGACCGCGGCGCGCGCCGCGTCTTCCCACGACACCGAGCTGGTGCCGATGACGTCGGTGACCCGGTAAACCGCGTTGCCACTCTTCTTGGCCATGATCTGCCCTCCTTGAGCATTAGGTTCGGACAACCCGGCGGGTCGTCCGCGCGGCCATTATGACCCTAGGGCGCCGCATCGTGCCAGTAGCGGCGGCGCTGCTGCCTTTCGCCCTTCAAATCGACGCCCTCTCCCGAAAGACCCACCGTTACCGCACCGTCGCGGTCGGTGCGGAAAATCCGGACGTTCATGGAAGAATAGCGGCCCAACACCTCGGCGTTCGGGTGGCCAAAACGGTTGCGGTAACCCACCGGTACGACGGCCACCGCGGGCCTCACTGCGGCGAGAAACTCCGCGCTCGAGGAAGTCCGGCTGCCGTGGTGCGGCACGAGCAGCACATCGGCCGTGACCGCGGCCGCGCCGCGTTTTACGAGCTCCGCTTCGGCAGGCAATTCGATGTCGCCGGTGAGCAGCATCGAACGCCCGCCCGCGCTCACCTTCAGCACGCAGCTCAGGTCGTTGCTCTTTTTCGCGCGCGCCTGCGCGGATTCAGGATGCAGGAGCTCGAAGCGCACGCCATCCCAACTCCAGCGCTCGCCGGCCGCGCAGCGCCGCGCGCCAGGCACCAATCCGAGCAGCGGGTGGCCCGCGGGCAGGGACGACAGCGCCGCATCCACTTCGAAATTCCCGACCACCGAGGCCGCGCCGCCGGAATGATCGGTGTCGTTGTGCGTGACGATCATCGCATCCAGCCGCTCGATGCCCGCGGCGCGCAGGTAGGGCGCAATGATGCGCTCGCCGCTGTCGGCTTCGGTGCCGAATGCCGGCCCCGCGTCGTAGAGCAGGGCCCGGTTCGCGGTGCGCACCAGCACCGCGAGGCCCTGCCCTACGTCGAGCGTCGTGATCCAGGCTTCGCCCAGCGCCGGCGCGGGCGGCGGCAGCGCAACTGCAGGCAGCATGAGCGCAAGCCCGGCGGCGCGCCAGGGCACGCCGCGAGGCGCGAGCAGCCAGAGCACGCCAGCCAGGGCGAGCAGCACGCTCCACAACGGCGGCGCGTGCTGCTGCCAGATCGCCGCCGGCTGCGACGCGCACCATTCGAGGAACTGCAGCAGCCACTGCATCAGCCAGGCGGCAAACTCGAGCAGCCCGTCCCAGGGCAGGACCGCGGCCGCGAGTGCCAGCGGGGTCACGACCGCCGAAACCGCGGGAATCGCGACCGCGTTGGCGAGCGGGCCGATGATGGAAACCTGGGCGAAAAGGAACAGCGCCGCGGGCGCGAGGCCGATCGTGATCGCCCACTGCACCCGCAACCACTGTATTTCCATGGAGTCTTTTTCATTTGCAACAAAAAATATGAGGGCAACGGCCCCGAACGAGAGCCAGAATCCGGCCGCGAGCACGGCCCAGGGATCGAACACGAGCACCACCGCGAGCGCCAGCGCGAGCGTGCGCGCGGGCGCGGCGATGCGTCCCGACCAGAGCGCGAGCGCCACCACGGTCACCATCCAGAAGGTGCGCTGCGCCGGCACCGCGAATCCCGCGATCAGCGTGTAGCCGAGCGCGCCGGCGATCGCCGCCGCCGCACCCGCCTTGCGCGCGGGCAGCCGCAGGACGAGGACCGGCGAGCGGCGCCAGAGCCAGTTCGCGAGCCAGGCGAACAGCCCCGAGATCAGCGTCACGTGCAGCCCGGAAATGCTCATCAGGTGCGTGACCCCGGTGCGGTTGAACAGGCGCCATTCCTCCGCCGAGATCGAGCGCTGGTCGCCGACGGCGAGCGCCGCAAGGATGCCGCTCGCGGGCGTCTCGCCCAGCACGCGCTTGAA
>MEQQ01000018.1:3042-10976 GCA_001770285.1 Betaproteobacteria bacterium RBG_16_66_20 | reverse complement strand
CACGGAGCTTCTCGATTCGATCCGAAAAGCTGCTTCTGGTGCCCAATAACAAGGGCGAGCTGCGAGATCTCACGTATCCCGTAGCGCCTACCCCTCTTTCGAGCAACCACGCCTCGTAGTCGAAGCCGTGCGGATTGAAATTGCCGTGCGGCCGGCGCAGGCGCACGCTGAAGCGCCAGCGCTCGCCCGGGTGCACCGGTTCCGAGGCAACCGCGGCCCGGTCCTCGTAATACGGGCTGCGGTACCAGGAAAGCAGGATCTTCTGCGGCAGCCGCGCGTCCGCCGGTTCGGCCACGGATTCCGGCTCGAATTCGAAGCGCAGGCTGCGTTCGCCGGCCGCCGGCAGGCTGGCGACGATGCCGACCACCTCGATGTCGCGGCCCTCGAGTCCGGGCGCGAGCCGGTCGGCGAGTTTCAGCTGCGCCATGCCCAGCGCCCAGCAGAAGCCGACCGCGAACGCCGCCGGGAGGCAAACGATCTTTCGTCGAAAGAAAAAGACCGGGAAGACTGCGACCAGCCCAACCCAACCCATCCCGGGCAGTACTGGCTGCAGCTGCAGCGCCAGCACCCCGGCGGCAAAGGCAATGCAGGCCGCGGTCATCTGCGCTTAACGCGCGCCGCGCGACCGCGCTGACGACCCGGCTCAGGCCCCCGCTTCGGTCGCGGCCGGCAGGACGAGCGGTGCGGCGCGCGCCGCGCGCTCCATGAAGATCATCCCGGCGCGCGGTTCATCCAGGCCCGCGGCGAAGAACAGGAAGCGGAACACCTCGTCGGCCTGCGCCGCGGGAACCAGCACCGTGATCACCTCGCGCTCGGCGGCGGCATAGGCGCGCCGCGTGCGTTTGGTGCCGGTGCCCACCCCTCTCGCGTGATGGTAGGACGCGCTTCCCACGCCGTGCTCGTGGCGCAGGCGCTCCAGCACCTGCGCGCCGCGGCCCGTCGGCAGGAAGCAGGTGATCAGCTTGTAGCGCTCAGTCACCGAGGAAGCGCTCCACCACCGCTGGCGGCACGTAGGTCGCCATCTTCTCCAGCGGCGACATGTAGATCATCCCCATCCCCGGGGTGTCGAGCTTCGCGGCGGTAAAGGCGAGCTCGAAGATGAGGTCGGCCTGCTCCGAGGGTGCGACGATGTAGATCACTTCCTTTTCCGCGTTGACGGTGACGCCGAGCACGCCGAGATGCCGCTGCCGGATTCCGGTGCCGCGCGCATAGAACACGGTCGCGCCCTGCGCGCCCGCCTTGAGCGAGCTCTCGATCACCGTATCGGCCACGCCCCGCTGCACGATGCAGGTGATCAGCATTGCGTCGGTAAGCACCACCACTTCCTTCTTCATTGCGCCGTCCCCCTGAGCCTCGCCCGCTCGGCCGCGCGCCGCGCCTCGCGCGCCTCGGCCAGGCGGATCCACAACCCGACCGCGAGCACGCTGGCGATCGGCCCCACCGAGGCCATCGCGAGCACGCCGAACCCGTCCACGGCGTTGACCGATTTCCCCAGCCCCAGCCCCAGTGCGAGCACCAGCGGCACGGTGACCGGCCCAGTGGTCACGCCGGCGCTGTCCCAGGCGAGGTTCACGTACTCCTCGCTCGACACGAGCGTCATGACGAGCGCCACGCCGTACGCCGGCAGCAGCAGCGCGGCGAGCGGCAGGTCGAACGCGATCTTCGCCACCCCGAGCGCGGTGCCGAGCGCGACGCCGGCCGCCACCGTGTACACCAGCAGCCCCCGCCGGAACGCGCCGTCGGTCAGATTCTCCACGGTGATCCCCATGGCGAGGAGTGCGGGCTCGGCGAGCGTGGCGCCCAGGCCGAGCAGGGCCGCGAAGCCGATGGCGACGGCGAGGCCTGGGCCGTAGCTGTAAAGCGGCGAGCCGGTCGCGTCCGGGTGGACGCTGAACGCGGCCGGGACAAGGCTGCCGGCCTGGCTACCCAGGGGCGCGAGCCCCCAGGACAAGCCGAGATTGAAGAGCAGCATGCCGAGCACCGCCATCAGGATGCCGTACCAGACGAACGGCGCATCCTTCAGTTTCTCGCGCAGCAGTCCGCGCTGCACCAGCCAGAGAAACAGGGTGAGCGGAAGGATCGCGCGCAGCGCCCCGATCGCCTCGGCGTACGGCGTCTGCTCGTGCCAGGCCGGCGCTTCGGCGGCCGCCTGCGCCACCGGGGCCGCCTCGCCGCCGACCATCAGCGCGAGCAGCATCACGGCGATCGCGGGAAACAGCGATGCCAGCGTCACGATGCCAAAGCCGCAGAGCGGGTTGTCCTCTTCGGTCGACGCGTTCGCGACGCCGATGCCGAGCGCGAGCACCAGCGGCACGGTCACCGGGCCGGTGGTGATCGCGCCGCAATCCCAGGCCAGGCCGAGCACCGGCGCGAGCGCCGGATCGGCGGCGAACCAGCCGGACAGGCCGAGCGCCGGCACCAGGGTGACCACGACCACCGTCTTGAGACTGAGGTTGTGGAGCATCCGCAGGATGCCGACCACCACTGCGGCACCCACCCCCAGCCCGACCGCCCACACCAGCGCCACCGAATGCTGGTCGAGAATCCTCGCGAGCAGCGGCGCGCGCTGCGGGTCGGTGAGGCTGCCGGCGGCCTTGAGCGCGCCGATCGCCGGTTCGGCCAGGGTCGCGAGTATGCCGAGGGCGAACGCCACCGCGAGCACGGTCGCGATTCGCGAGCGCTGCGGCAGCAGGTAGCCGATGTTTTCGGCAAACGGCATGAGCCCGAGCCGCACGCCCTCGATGAAGCACATCAGCCCGGCGATCACCGCGACGATGCCCAGCGCGATGGCCTCCGGTCCGCGCACGCCCGCGCGCAGCACCAGGAGCTGGAACAGCGCGAGGAACAGCGCGATCGGCAGCACCGCGCGCAGCTGCTCGATCGCCTTGGGTGCGACGTAGGGTCCGACCAGGCGGTAGACGTCGAGCGCGCGCAGGCGCGGCGGGCGCGCGGGGTGCTCGATGCGCGACAAGTCGTTGTAGCTGATGGCGCGCTGCTTGAGGCGAACCACGCCAAGGAAATCGCCGTAACGGATGGATTGCTTCATCGGGTCCGGCGCGGAGTGTAGCAGAGCGTGAGGTAGACTTTTCCGGTGCCACGCAAGCATTTCCGGAAATTCCTGCCCGACGGCGACACGGTCCGGGACCACAAGTACCTGGCGTGGCTGGGCACGTGGCTGCACCACCCGAACCTGTGGCACCTCAACCGCGATTCGGTTGCGGGCGCGGTGGCGATCGGATTGTTCGCGGGGCTGGTGCCGGGTCCGCTGCAGATGCTGAGCGCCGCACTGCTCGCGATCGCGCTCAGGAAGAACCTGCCGGTCGCGCTGGTCACCACTCTTTACACCAATCCGTTCACCATCGTGCCCCTGTACTTGCTCGCATACGGCTACGGCCGGATGCTGCTCGGTGCTGGCGGCCACCCGACCGAGGTACGCCCCTTCGAGTGGGACTGGGCGCACTGGCTCGATTCGGGGCGCGCGCTTCTCGAGTGGACGCTGGCGCTCGGAACGCCGCTCGCGGTAGGTCTGGTCGCGCTTGCGCTGACGTTTGCGGCGCTCGGTTACGCGGCAGTGCAACTCGGTTGGCGCGCCTACGTGGTTTTGGCGTGGCGCGCCCGTCGCCGCCGCCGGCGGGGCCGCTGAAAGACTCCGGCGCCGGCTCGAAAGGATCCCCGGCGCCTACAACGGCGCCTGCAGAAGGCCGTCGCGCAGTTCGAGCACGCGTCCCGCGCGCGCCGCGAGCGCGGCATCGTGCGTCACCAGCACGAACGCGGTGCCGTGCGAGTCCGACAGCCGCACCATCGCCTCGAACACCTCGTCCGCGGTCTGGGTGTCGAGGTTGCCGGTCGGCTCGTCCGCGAGCACGCAGGCGGGCGCGGTCACCATCGCGCGCGCGAACGCGCAACGCTGGCGCTCCCCTCCCGAGAGCTCGCCGGGGAGGTGCTCGGTTCGGGCACCCAAACCGACTTCCCCAAGAACTTTTCTTGCTTTCGAAATTGCATCCACATGATCCGTGCGCCTGATCCACAGCGGCATTGCGACATTTTCCGCCGCGGTGAATTCGGGCAGCAAATGATGGAACTGGTAGACGAAGCCGAGGGTGCGGTTTCTGACGTCACCGCGTTCTTTTTCGGACATTTCGTTCAAGGCCCTCCCTTGAACCGTGACCAGTCCTTCGGTAGGGGAATCCAAACCACCGAGCAGATGCAGCAGCGTCGATTTCCCGGAACCGGACCGGCCCATGATCGCGATGCGCTCGCCCGCGCGCACCTCGAGGTCGACGCCGAGGAGTACCGGCACGGGAGCAGGTCCCTGATAGGTCTTCTTCAGATTCGTGCAGCAAACAACCGCCTCACTCATAGCGCAGCGCCTCGGCGGGGTTGACGCGCGAGGCGCGCCAGCTCGGGTACAGCGTAGCGAGGAACGACAGCACCAGCGACACGATGCCGATGGTGGCGACGTCGCGCAGCTGCACGTCCGAGGGCAGGTCGGAGATGTAATAGACGTCCTTGGCGAGGAACTTGAAGCCGAGCAGGTTCTCGACGAAGGGCACCACGGTATCGACGTTGAAGCCGATCAGCACGCCGAGCAACACGCCGGAAACGGTGCCGATGACGCCGATCAGCGCGCCCTGCACCATGAAGATCTGCATGATCGAGCCCGGCGCGGCGCCGAGCGTGCGCAGGATCGCGATGTCGGACTGCTTGTCGGTCACCAGCATTACCAGGGTGGAGACGATGTTGAACGCGGCCACCGCCACGATCAGCAGCAGGATGATGAACATCACGCGCTTCTCGATCTCGACCGCGCGGAAGAAATTGGCGTGGCTGCGCGTCCAGTCGGTGGCGTAGAGGTCGCGGTCGAGCTTCGCCATCAGCTCGCGCGCCACGCCGCGCGCCGCGAACAGGTCATTCAGCCGCAGGCGCACGCCCGAAACCGCGTCGCCCATCTGGTAGAGCTTCTGCGCGTCCTCCAGGTGCACCAGCGCGAGCCCCGAGTCGTACTCGAACATGCCGACCTCGAACAGCCCGACCACGGTGAACTGCTTGAGCCGCGGGATCACGCCGGCCGGCGTCACCATGCCCTGCGGCGCGATCAGCGCCACCTTGTCGCCGGTCAGGGCGCCGAGCGCGCGTGCAAGCTCCGATCCGAGCACGATGCCGAATTCGCCGGGCTTGAGCGCTTCCAGCTTCCCGGCGCGCATGTGCAGGCCGAGCTCGGCAACCTGTGCCTCGCGCTCGGGGAGGATCCCGCGCACCACGCTGCCGCGTACCGCCTGGCCTGCGGCAAGCATCGCCTGCGCGTTGACGAACGGCGCGGCTGCGAGGACGCGCGGATCCTGCGAGGCGAGCTTTGCGACCGCCTGCCAGTCGGTCAGCCGGTTGTTGGCACCGCTGATCTGCACGTGAGAGGCGACGCCGAGAATCCGCGCGCGCAGCTCCTTCTGGAAGCCGTTCATGACCGAGAGCACCACGATCAGCGCCGCGACGCCGAGCGCGATGCCCGCCATCGAGATCGCCGAGATGAAGCTGATGAAGTGGTTGCGGCGCTTTGCGCGCGTGTAGCGCAAACCGACCAGGAACTCGTAGCGCACGCAGGCGAGGATACCCGATTTCGCTGGACGGCGGGTGTAGGTTCAAGTAAACTAACTGCTGAGCGGAGGCACCGACCATGGATACGATCAACATTCACGAAGCGAAGACCCATCTCTCGCGCCTGGTCGAGGAGGTCGCCGCGGGCGGCGAGGTCGTCATCGCCAAGAACGGCGTGCCGCGCGCGCGCCTGGTGCCGCTCGAGCGCGCCCGCAAGCTCAAGTTCGGTGTGCTGAAGGGCAAGATCCGCTATCCGGACGATTTCGACATGCCCCTGCCGGCAGGAATCCTCGCGCTGTTCGAGGGCCGCCGCTCGAAGTGAGGCTGCTTCTCGACACTCATGTGGTGCTCTGGACGCTGGACGACTCGCCCAGGCTCGGGACTCGCGCGCGCGAGCTGATGACGGCGCGCGGCGCCGAATGCTTCGTGTCCGCGGTCAGCTTCTGGGAGATCGCGATCAAGGCGGGATTGCGTCGCAAGGACTTCCGGGTAGATGCGGACAGGCTCATCGAAGCCTGCCTCGCAGCCGGGTTGAGGCTGCTGCCCTTCGCTCCAGCGCACGCAATCCGCGTGGCGCGGCTACCGCGGCACCACGCCGATCCGTTCGATCGCGCCCTCGTCGCGCAGGCGCTGGTCGAGCCGCTCACCCTGCTCACGCGGGACGCAAAGCTTGCGCCCTACGGCAGCGTAGTGCGCGTCGCGTAGCGCGCTCTCATTCGATCACCCGGTTGGCGCGCGCCGCATGCTCCGTGCCAACGGCGAAAATCAGATCGCACTTCGCCTGGATCAGTTCGCGTGCGAGCGACGGAAAACGCCGATTCGCACCATTCGCGCCTGGGCCCAGGCAATGCGCGGCGCGGTCGCGGCAAGCGCGAACAGCGCGAGAGCCGATCCCACCAGCCGGCGCCGGGTCGGGGTCATCTGGTAGGTTTACCTGTAGAGTCGCCGAACTCGGATCCGGAATTCATGCAATGAGCGACGAGACCGATACCCTGACTGCGCTGGCGCGGCTGGTCCGCAAGGAGCGCATCGCGCACCTCGCGACGCTGCGCCAGGGCGCGCCGATGGCCTCGATGACCCTCTATCTGCCCGATTCGGGATTCACCGCGTTTCATGTCCACGTCAGCCGCCTCGCCTGGCATACCCAGGACATGGCGCAGGATCCGAGCGTCGCGCTCTCGATCGCCGAAACGGATGACGGCCGCTCAGATCCTTTTACCTTGAAGAGGATTTCGATCAGGGGTGAGGCTGTTCAGATACAAAACAAGAATTCTGAATTTGAAAATCTGAAGAGCGCATGGCTTGCCCGTTTTCCGGAACAAGCCATCAACTTCGAACTGGCGGATTTCTCTTTCTGGCGCATCCTGCCGCGCGACGCGCGCTTCGTCGCCGGCTTCGGGCGCATCCGGAACCTCTCCGCCGCGGAGCTCGCCGCGTGTTCGAAATCCTGATCGCCACCGACAATTTTGTCGCTTTGCCAAAGATATGAATTTTTCGTTTCTCGAACTCAAGGTGCATCCCTTGCTGGTGGTCGCCGTAACCGCCTGCCTGATGTGGGCCATCGCATGGCTGCTTCCCGCATTGAATCTGGCGCTTCCCGGCCGGACGCCCGCCGCAATCCTGGCCGCGCTGACCGGGGTCCTGATCGCCCTCGCAGGTGTCGTCGAGTTTCGCCGCGCGCGGACGACCACCAATCCGCTCACGCCGGCAAACGCAACCTCGCTGGTCGCCGGCGGCATCTACCGGATGACCCGCAATCCGATGTACCTCGGCTTAGCGCTCGCGCTGCTTGGCTGGGGCAGCTTTCTTTCCAACCCTTTGTCGCTCGCGGTACTTTTCCTTTTCGTCGCATACATGAACCGCTTCCAGATCTCCCCGGAGGAGAAAGCGCTCGAATCCCTGTTCGGCGATGAGTTCGCGGCATACCGCTCGAAGGTGCGCCGCTGGCTGTGAGATCCGACATCGAGCAGGGCGCGCTGGCCGGACGCGTCTCGGCCAGCGAATAGAATCCGTCCGTGCCTATCACGCCGCTGCATTTCGGGCCCGGCCTCGCGTTCAAGAGCGTAACCGGGGAGTGGTTCAGCTTCACGCTGTTCTGCTTCACCCAGGTGCTGATCGATCTCGAGCCGGCGTGGTACATGCTGGCCGGCGAGGACTACATCCACCGCTTCTTCCACACCTACCTCGGCGCCACGCTCGCCGGCGCAGTGGCGATCGTCGCCGGCAAGCCGCTGTGCGAGTGGGCCCTGCGCCTGTGGAATTCGCAGCTCTCGCCGGCGCAGGCGCGCTGGCTGGGTGCGCCGGCGCAGGCGCGCAGGCTGGGTGCGCCGGCGAAGCTGTCG
>MEQQ01000018.1:0-3030 GCA_001770285.1 Betaproteobacteria bacterium RBG_16_66_20 | reverse complement strand
CTTGATCGGCGGCTGGAGCCACGTCTTTCTCGACAGCTTCATGCACGCCGACATGCGGCCGCTCGCGCCGTGGGACGGCGGCAACGCCGTGCTGTTCCTGATTCACGTCGACACGCTGTACCTTGCCTGCGCGGTCGCCGGGGCCGCCGGATTGGGTCTGGTGCTCTTCAACCGGTGGCGCGCGCTGCGGCGCGGCTGAGCCGATGACGCTGTTTCTCAAGGGCCTTGCCTTCGGTTTCATTCTCGCGGCCACGGTCGGCCCGATGTGGGTGCTGTGCTTTCGCCGCAGCATCGCGCAGGGCGCGCTCGCCGGATTCGTCTCCGGCATGGGCATCGCGGTCGCCGACGGCCTCTACGGGTCGGTGGCCGCATTCGGCCTCACCGCGGTCTCGGGCTTCCTTCTCGGCCAGAGCTTCTGGCTCGGCTTGATCGGCGGCGTTTTTCTTCTGTATCTCGGGATCAAATGCCTGACCGCGAATCCCGCCCCGGTCCAGGAAAATCAGCAAGAGAAAACAAGCCTTGGCCAGGCATTTCTCTCGACACTCGGGCTGACGCTCGCCAACCCGCCGACGATCCTCGCCTTCGCGGCGATTTTCGCCGGCCTGGGCCTCGCTTCGGTCAACGATTACGGCGCCGCGTCGCTGGTGGTGCTGGGCGTGTTCCTCGGCTCGGCGTCGTGGTGGGTGGTGCTCGCCGCGGGCGCCGGCCGGCTGCGCGGCCGCATCGGGCCCGGCCTGGTCCGCGGCATCAACATCGTCTCCGGCCTCAGCATCCTCGGCTTCGCGCTATGGCAGCTGGCGCAGGTTTTGCGGTAAAGTCCGGTCCACTGGACGTATATCCACTGCTGATCCTTCCCTCGAAATGAAACCATTGCTCGACGCGCCGCTGGCGATCGTCGACGTGGAGACCACCGGCGCGCATCCGGCCTGGGACCGCGTCACCGAGATCGCGGTGGTCGAGGTCGCCGACGGCGAAGTGCTGTCTGAATGGTCCACGCTGGTGAATCCGGGAACCTCGATTCCTCCTGCGATCCAGGCGCTCACCGGCATCACCAACCGCATGGTCGCCGACGCGCCCGCGTTCGAGGACCTCGCGCCCGGCCTCTATGAGCGGCTGGAAGGGCGCGTGTTCGTCGCGCACAACGCGCGCTTCGACTACGGCTTCCTGCGCCGCGAGTTCGAGCGCGCCGGACTGCGCTTCCAGGCGCGCACGCTGTGCACCGTGAAACTCTCGCGGCGCCTGTATCCCGGCCATGCGCGCCACAACCTCGACAGCCTGATCGACCGTCATCATCTGCAGTGCAACGCTCGCCACCGCGCGCTGGGCGACGCGCAGGCGGTATGGCAGTTCCTGCGCGTCGCGGCCGAGGAGCGCGGCAGTGAAGCGCTCGCGCAGGTGGCCGGTCAGCTCGCCGGCCTGCCCGCCCATATCGAGCACGCGCGGGTGATCGAACTGGGCGCCCGGCCCCACTGATGCATCTCGAGCTTGTCGTCCCCGCGCTGTTCCCGGCGCAAGGCGCGCCGTCGGCTCCGGCGCCGGCGCTGGAACTGCTGCTCGCGCGCGGCCGCAGGACGCCGGGCGATGCCTCGGGACTGGAGCCCTGGCTCTGCGGGGCGTTCGGCCTGGCCGGTTTTCCTGCCGCGAATTCCTCCGTCCCCGCGGGCGCGCTCACCGCGCTCGCGAATGGCCTGGATCCGGGGCCGCAGCGATGGTTGCGTGCCGATCCGGTGCACCTGCGCGCGGCGAGCGACCACCTGATCCTGGTGCCGAACCAGGCCTTTACGGTGACCGGCGCCGAAGCCGATGCCCTGGCCGGCGGACTCGGCGCTCTGCTTGCCGGCAATTTCACGCTGTATCCGGTAACACCGGACCAATGGTGCCTGCGTGTCGAGAATCAAGACGAAAGCGCAGCCAGCGTCTGCGCACCGATCGAACTCGCCGGCGCGAACGTCGACCCGCACCTGCCGGCAAAGCAATGGCATGCGCTGCTGACCGAACTCCAGATGGCGCTGTACGAGCATCCGGTCAACACGGCGCGCGAGGCGCGCGGCGATCCCGTGATCAACAGCCTCTGGCTCTGGGGCGCGGGAAAGCTGCCGGCCGCGGCGCGCGCACCTTGGCATTCGGTCAGCGCCGAGGATCCGGTCGCGCTCGGCCTCGCCCGGGTCGCCGGCGTGCGCAACCGTGCCCCGGGCAGCGGCGCCGAAGAATGGCTGGGACGCGCGCCCGAGGACGGACGGCACCTGATGGTGCTCGACAGCCTGCGCGGCGCGCGGGCGCTGGGCGAGCTCGACGCGTGCGCGCGCCGCCTGCAGGCGCTCGAAGACGAATGGTTCGCGCCGCTGCTCGCGGCACTGAAAGCCGGCCGCATCGGCATGCTCACGGTGCACGTGCCCGATGCGGCGGCCTCCTTCGAGACCGTGCGCGGCGACCTGCGCCGCTTCTGGCGGCGGCCGCGGCCGCTTGCCTTCCATGCGGCGCACGCATGAAGATCGTCACGCGCCCCTACGCCGAGACGGATCGCCGCAAGCTCGTGGAGTCCGGCGTGCATCCGCTGCTGGCGCGATTGTTCGCCGCGCGCCGCATCGGTTCCGCGGACCAGCTGGAGCAGGATTTTTCGCGGCTGATCCCGCCGTCCGAACTCACCAACGCCGACCGCGCCGCGCGCCTGCTGGCCGACGCCATCGCGCAGCAGAAAAAGCTGCTGATCGTCGCCGACTACGACGCCGACGGCGCCACCGCCTGCGCCGTGGGCATGCGCGCGCTGCGCGGTTTCGGCGCGCGCGTCGAGTACCTGGTGCCCAACCGCATGGAGCTCGGCTACGGCCTGTCGCCCGAGCTGGTGGACATCGCCGCAAAGCTGAAGCCGGATCTGCTGATCACGGTGGACAACGGCATCGCGAGCGTGGAAGGCGTGGCGCGCGCGAAGCACTTCGGCATCGGCACGCTGATCACCGACCACCATTTGCCCGGCGATGCGCTGCCCGACGCCGAGTGCATCGTGAACCCGAACCAGCGCGGCTGCAGGTT
>MEQQ01000017.1 GCA_001770285.1 Betaproteobacteria bacterium RBG_16_66_20 | reverse complement strand
CTCGCCCGGGGCAAAGCGCCGTCCGGTCCCCGGGCGGCGCACCGCCTTCACCCGTACACCGATTTCCTCCAACCCGATCTCGGCGAGCGTCTTGCCGACCGCATTGGCGCTGCCGGTGAGGGTCACCGCATGCAACCGGGGTTCGGCCCCTCCGACGGTGTCGGCCTCATCGCTCGCGCCATGGAACAGGCCTCTCAGCAATCCATACTGCTCGTCGCGCACCGCGCGCATGCGGCGCACCACGCGGTTGAGCGGCACACCGACCCACACCAGCGTGTGCGATGCGAGCATCAGCCCGGATTCGAGCGCCTCGGGCACGATTTCTGAGGCCCCCGCTGCAGAAAGCCGGGCGATATCGGCGTCCTCTCTCGCGCGCGCGATCACCGGCACGGACGGATTGAGCGACTGGATGTGCGCGAGCGCGCGCATCGCCGCCGCGGATTCGGCGAAGGTGATCACCACCGCGGCCGCGCGCAGAATCCCGGCCGCGATCAGGGCCTCGCGCCGCGAGCAATCGGCAAAAACCACCGTGTCGCCGGCGAGCGCCGCTTCGCGCACGCGCTCCGGATCGAGATCGAGGGCCATATAAGGCACGCCTTCGGCATCGAGCAGGCGCGCAATATGCTGGCCGTTGCGGCCGTAGCCGAGGATGATGACGTGCCGCTCGGTTTCCAATGAGCGCACCGCGACGCGGTGCATTTCGAGAGAGCGCAGCATCCACTCCGAACTCGCGAACCGGAGCACGATGCGGTCGCTCGCGCCGATCAGGAACGGTGTGGCGATCATCGAAAGAACCATCGCCGCGAGCAGCGCCTGGCTCAGCTCGCCGGCCAGCACCCCGGTCGCGCCCGCCTGGGCGAGCAGCACGAAACCGAATTCCCCGCCCTGGGCGAGCGCAATTGCGGTGCGCAGCGCGGCCCCGGGCGTGGCGCCGAACGCGCGCGCCAGCGCCCCGATGAGCGCGAACTTGAATGCCACCAGCAGCACGAGCAGCAGCAGCACCAGCCCGATCCGGTCGAGCACCAGGCGCAGGTCGAGCATCATGCCGACGGTGACGAAGAACAGCCCGAGCAGCACGTCGCGGAAGGGCTTGATCTCCTCCTCGACCTGATAGCGATATTCGGTTTCCGAGATCAGCATGCCGGCGAGGAACGCGCCCAGCGCGAGCGACAGCCCGGCGAGCCCGGTGAGAAACGCCATCGCGAGAATCACCAGCAGCACGTTGAGGACGAACAGCTCGGTCGACTTGCGGCGCGCCACCACCCCGAACCAGGCACGCATCACGCGCGGCCCGGCGAGCAGCACCACTGCGAGGACGAAAGCCGCCTTGCCGAGGGCGAGCGCGACGGCGGCGCCGATGTCGCCGGCCGCCTGTCCGAGCACGGGAACGAGGATCAGCAGCGGCACCACGGCGAGATCCTGGAACAGGAGCACGCCGACGATCGAGCGGCCGTGCGCGGTGTCCAGCTCCATTCTTTCCGAAAGCAGCCTGGAGACGACCGCGGTGGATGACATCGCCAGCACGCCGCCGATCGCGAGCCCCGCCTGCCAGCTCCCGCTGCCGGCGATGATCAGCGCGAGAGCAACGCAGGCGGCCATGGTGATCGCCACCTGCGCCGAGCCCAGGCCGAACACCTCGCGCCGCATCACGCGCAGCTTGCTCAGGCTGAACTCCAGCCCGATCGAGAACATCAGGAACACGACGCCGAACTCGGCAAGGTGGCGCGTCTGCGCGTCGTCGTGAACCGCGCCGAGCGCGCGCGGCCCAAGCGCGAGCCCGACCGCGAGATAGCCGATGATCGGCGGCAGCGCGAGCAGGCGGCACGCCACCACCGCCAGCACCGCCGCTGCGAGCAGGATCAGGATCGGTTGCAACGATGCGCCGGCGGTGTCCATTGGTCAGGAAAAAGAAGGGGTTGGGCTATACTTCTTGGCCATGATACCGAAGGACGCCACCGGCACGGCGCTCGAACTCGCGCGCCGGGTCCTCGCGATCGAGGCCGACGCGGTGCACGCCATGATCGCGCGCCTGGACGAGCGGTTTCTCGCCGCGGTATCGCTGATCCTCGCCTGCAAGGGCCGTGTGATCGTCAGTGGCATCGGCAAGTCCGGACACATCGCGCGCAAGATCGCCTCCACCATGTCGAGCACCGGCACGCCGGCGTACTTCGTCCATCCGGCCGAGGCCAGCCATGGCGATCTGGGAATGGTCCGGCACGACGACGTTTTCATCGGCATCTCCTATTCGGGCGAGAGCGACGAACTGCTGCAGATCGTCCCGCTGGTCAAGCGCCAGGGCGCCAAGCTGATCGCCATGACCGGGAGCGCGAGCTCGTCGCTCGCGCGCGCGGCGGACGTATTTCTGGATGCGGCGGTCGCACAGGAAGCCTGCCCGCTGAATCTCGCGCCCACCGCCAGCACCACGGCCGCGCTTGCGCTCGGCGATGCGCTTGCAGTCGCGCTGCTCGATGCGCGCGGCTTTTCGGCGGATGACTTTGCGCGCTCCCATCCCAGCGGTGCGCTCGGACGCAAGTTGCTTACGCATGTGTCCGACGTCATGCGCACGGGCGACGCGGTGCCCTCGGTACCGGCGGGTGCCACTCTTGCCGATGCGATTCTCGAGATCTCGCGCAAGGGCCTGGGCATGACGGCGGTCGTGGATGGGGACAGGCGCCTGGTCGGCGTATTCACCGACGGCGACCTGCGCCGGACCATGGCGCGCAACGCCGATCCGCGCGGTACGCGCATCGATTCGGTCATGACGCGCGAGCCGTGCGCGATCCTGCCCGAGGCGCTGGCGGTCGAGGCGGTGGAACTCATGGAGCGCCGCAAGATCACCCAGCTGCCAGTGGTCGACGCCGCCGGATGCCTTGTCGGCGCGCTCAACATCCACGACCTGTTCCGGGCGAAGATCCTCTAGAGCGGATGCAAGCCGAGTCTCCCGACGCGCTGGCGAGAGCGAAGCGTGTGCGCCTGATGCTGTTCGACGTCGACGGCGTGCTGACCGACGGCAAGCTCTGGTACGGCCCCTCGGGCGAAGCGCTCAAGGGGTTCAGCGTGCTGGACGGCCACGGCATCAAGCTGCTGCTGCAGTCTGGCGTCGCGGTCGCCCTGCTGAGCGGCCGCAGCTCGCCGGCGGTCACGCTGCGCGCCGCCGAGCTCGGCATCGCGCACGTACTGCAGGGAATCGACCACAAGCTTGGCGCCTTCGAATCGCTCGCCGCGAAGCTCGGCGTAGCGGCGGCCGAGACCGGTTTCATGGGCGACGAAGTGATCGACCTCCCGGTGCTGCGGCGCTGCGGTTTCGCCTGCGCGCCGGGCGAAGCGCATGACCTGGTGCGCCGTCACGCGCACTACGTCGCGCGCGCCCCGGCCGGCGGCGGCGCGGCGCGCGAAGTGTGCGATTTTCTGATGCGCGCGCAGGGCACCCTGGAGGCCGCCCTTGCCCGGTATCTCGCGTGAGACCGTCCACCACGCGGATGTTCCCGCTGCTGCTGATGCTGGCGCTCGCGGGCTTGACCTTCTGGCTGGAGCGCACGGTGCGCGAGGAAGAAGGGGTGCACCCCTCGCTGCGCAGGCACGACCCGGATTACGTGGTGGACAACCTCGCGCATACGCGCTTTAACGCACAGGGCGTGGTCGAATCTACGCTCGCGGCGGCGAAAATGTTACATTACCCGGACGACGATTCGACCGATCTGGTCGCGCCGCGCGTGGTGCAGACCAAACCCGACGAGCCGCGCATGACGCTGACCGCGGACCGCGGCGCGCTGTCGCAGGATGGCGAGGAAGTGTTCCTCTACGGCAATGTGCTGGTGGTACGCGAAGGGGAGCCCGGCCGCTCCGAGATGCGCATGCGCACCAGTTTCCTGCACGTGGTGCGCGGGCGTTCGGTGATCCGCACCGACCGCGATGTCGTGATCACCGAGGAAAATCGCGTACTGTCCGGCCGAGGCATGGAATACCACAACGACTCGAAGGAACTGTTTCTGCGCGAACGGGTACGGGGCCGGTTCGAGCCCAAGAACAAGGATACGTCCGCCAAATGATCCGTCTGCGTGGAGTATTGCGATGCGCGCCCGTCGCCGCCAGCCTGGCGGCGATGATTCTCCTGTCGCCGGCCTTTTCGGCCCTGGCGGAAAAGGCCGACAAGGACAAGCCTACCCACATCGAAGCCAACCGCATGAGCTCGGACGATGCCAAGCGCATGAGCATCTTCGAAGGCAGCGTGGTGCTCACCAAGGGGACGGTGGTGGTGCGCGCGGATCGCATCGTGGTGCACCAGGACGCCGAGGGCTTCCAGGTCGCCACCGCCACCGGCAAGCCGGTGCGTTTCCGCCAGAAAGGCGACCCCAAGGGCGGCAAGGAAGGCGTCTGGACCGACGGCGAGGCGCTGGAAGTGAGAATCGACGACCGCAACGAGCACGTCGAGCTGTTCCAGCGGGCGCGCGTCACGCGCGACCAGGACGTGGTCAACGGCGAATACATCTTCCTCGACCAGCGCACCGAATTCTTCTCGGTGAGCGCCGCCAAAGGCGCCGCAGCCAGCTCCCCCGAGGGACGGGTGAAAGCGGTGATCCAGCCGAAGTCGAAACCCGAATCGAAATGAGCGTTCTGCGCGCCGAGAAACTGCGCAAGCGCTTCAAATCGCGCACCGTCGTCGAAGGCGTTTCGCTCGAGGTCGCGAGCGGCGAAGTGGTCGGGCTGCTGGGGCCGAACGGCGCCGGCAAGACCACCTGCTTCTACATGATCGTCGGCCTGGTTGCGGCGGACGCCGGGCGGATCCAGCTCGACGGCCGCGACCTGACGCAGATGCCGATCCATCGCCGGGCGCGCCTCGGCATTTCCTACCTGCCGCAGGAAAACTCGGTGTTCCGCAAGCTCTCCGTGGAGGAAAACGTGCAGGCGGTGCTTGAACTGCAGGGCCTGCCCCCGGCGCAAATCCAGCCGCGCCTGGCGCAGCTTCTCGGCGAACTCAATATTGCGCACCTGCGCAAGCACACCGCGCTTTCGCTCTCGGGCGGGGAACGCCGGCGCCTCGAGATCGCCCGCGCCCTGGGCACCACGCCCGCCTTCATCCTTCTCGACGAGCCCTTCGCCGGCGTCGACCCGATCGCAGTGCTCGACATCCAGCGCATCATCGGCTTCCTGAAGGAGCGCGGCATCGGCGTGCTGATTACCGATCACAACGTGCGCGAGACGCTCGGCATCTGCGACCGCGCCTACATCATCAACGAGGGTGCGGTACTCGCCTACGGGCGGCCGGACGAGATCGTCGACAACGACAACGTCCGCCGCGTCTACCTCGGCGAGAACTTCCGCATGTAGTTCCCGCGGCCCGACGCGCAGCCTTCCCCCCGGTTTGCCTACATGAAGCCCACCCTGCAGTTCCGGCTCTCCCAGCACCTGGCGCTGACGCCGCAGCTGCAGCAGTCGATCCGCCTGCTGCAGCTCTCGACCATCGAGCTGAACCAGGAGATCGAGCGCCTGCTGATGGAGAACCCGATCCTGGAGCGCGAGGACGGCGAGAGCGACGCGGCCGCCGCCGCAGGCCCGGCCGGCCCGGAGCGCGAGCCACCTGCGGGCACCTCCTCCGACGAGGCCCCGGGCGGCAATCCCGAGCGCAATGAAGAACTGCCCGCCGATTTTGCCGCGCCCTGGCGCGGCACCGAGGACAACAGCGCAGACGACGACGGCGACCGCACGCATGCGGCTCCCGACCTGCCGACGCTGCGCGACCATCTCAACAGCGAGCTTGCCCTGACCAACCTCGGGGCGCGCGACCGGGCCCTCGTCGGGCTGCTGATCGATGCGCTGGACGAGGACGGCTACCTGACGCAGTCGCTGGAGGATATCGCGGCCCTCATGTCGGCCGAGGCCGACGTCAACGTCGAGGAGCTCGCGATCGCGCTCAGGCATCTGCAGAATTTCGAGCCGGCGGGCGTGGGCGCGCGCACGCCCGGCGAATGCCTGGCGCTGCAGATCCGCGCGATGAAAGACAATCTCCCCGAAGATGATCCAGGCGGCGGCCCGGTGTCTGCGCTCGCTCTCGGAATCTGCGAACAACACCTCGAACTGCTCGCGAGCCGCGACTACGCGCGGCTGAAGAGCCTCACCGGCGCCGACGACGAGACCCTGCGCGCCGCGCAGGCGCTGATCCGCGGCCTGAATCCCCGGCCCGGCGCCGCCTTTGCCAGGGTCGAAGCACGTTACGTGATTCCGGATGTCGTGGTACGCAAGGTGAAAGGCGTCTGGCGCGCAAGCCTCAATCAGGAAGCGATGCCGCGGCTGCGCGTCAACCGGCTGTATGCGGACCTTGCGGCGCGGCCGCGCGGCAGCGGCGGCAACGCGCTTGCCGCGCAGCTGCAGGAAGCGCGCTGGCTGATCAAGAACGTGCAGCAGCGGTTCGACACGATCCTGCGGGTGTCGCAGGCGATCGTCGACCGGCAGCGCAATTTTCTCGAGCATGGCGAGGTCGCGATGCGCCCGATGGTGTTGCGCGAGATCGCCGACATCCTCGGCGTGCACGAAAGCACGATATCGCGCGTCACGACGCAGAAGTACATGGCGACGCCGCGCGGCACCTACGAGCTGAAGTATTTTTTCGGCAGCCACGTCGCGACCGATACCGGCGGCGCGGCCTCCTCGACGGCGATCCGCGCCCTGATCAAGCAGCTGGTCGCCGCCGAAAACGCGCACACGCCGCTGTCGGATTCCCGCATCTCGCAGATCCTCGGCGAGCAGGGTATCGTGGTGGCGCGGCGCACGATCGCGAAGTACCGTGAGTCCCTGCACATCCCTCCCGTCAACCAGAGAAAGAGCCTGTGATGAATCTGAACGTCAGCGGCCATCAACTCGAGGTAACCGCCGCGATCCGCGGCTACGTCAGCATCAAGCTGGAGCGCGTCAGGCGGCACTTCGACCATGTGATCGACGCCCACGTTACCCTTTCGACATCGAAGCTCGGCCAGAAGGCCGAGGTGACGCTGCACGTGCCCGGCAGAGAACTGCACTGCACCTGCGAGCATCCGGACCTGTACGCGGCGATCGACCTGCTCGCGGACAAACTTGACCGACAGGTGCTGAAACACAAGGGCAAGCATTCCCGCAGGCACCCGGGCGCAGCTGGGCTATAATCCGCGCCCTCCGATGAGCCTCATTGCGAAGCTCCTCCCGCCGTCGAACGTACTGCCCGACCTTGCGGCTTCGAGCAAGAAGCGGCTGTTCGAGCAGGTCGGCCTGCTGTTCGAGAACCGGCACGGCGTTGCCAAGGCGGTGGTGTACGACAGCCTGTTCGACCGCGAACGCCTTGGTTCGACCGGACTCGGGCAGGGCGTGGCCATCCCGCACGGCCGCATCAAGGGCCTGAAGGAAGCGCTGGCCGCATTCGTGCGCCTTGCGCAGCCGGTGCCCTTCGATGCCCCGGACGGCAAGCCGGTCAATCTCGTATTCGCGCTGCTCGTGCCCGAGCATGCAACCGAAAAGCACCTCGAAATCCTCTCCGAACTGGCGCAGATGTTCAGCGACCGCGCGCTGCGCGAAGCATTGGCGGGCGCCCCGGACGCGGCGGCGCTGCACCAGATCATTTCCGCATGGCAGCCGGATGCTGCAGGTAAACGTCGCGCAGCTGCATGATGACAACTGCGAGGCGCTCTCGCTCGCCTGGGTAGGCGGGCGCGAAGGGCGCACCGCGGTGCGCCGCGAGTCGGCCGCGGCCGCGGCCCTGATCGGCCACCTCAACCTCACCCATCCGAACAGCGTGCAGGTGATCGGCGCCTTTGAGGCGGGCACCATCACCGGTCTCGCCGATTCGCTGTTTGCGCCGGCGCCCGCGGCGGTGATCTTCGCCGACGGCCTGGCGCCGCCGCCGCAATTGCTCGAGGCAGCGGAGCGTACCCGCACGCCGCTGTTCACCTCGCCGCTGCCTGCAGCGCGCGTGATCGAGAAGCTGGCGAATTACCTCGCCAAGCGGCTCGCCGACACCATCGAGCGCCACGGCGTGCTGATGGACGTGCTCGGCGTGGGCGTACTGATCACCGGGGATTCGGGCGTCGGCAAGAGCGAGCTTGCGCTGGAGCTCATCAGCCGCGGCCAGGGCCTGGTGGCCGATGACGTGGTGGAAATATCGCGCATCGCCGCGACCACGCTGGAGGGCCGCTGCCCGCCGCTGCTCAAGGATTTCCTCGAGGTACGCGGCCTGGGCCTGATCAACATCCGCGCCATCTACGGCGAAACGGCGGTGCGGCCGAAGATGAAGCTGAAGCTCATCAGCCATCTCGAGAAACCCGCCAAGGGAAGCGCGCGCGACACCGCCGAGCGCCTGCCGCTGTCGGAGCTTTCCGAGGAAATCCTCGGCGTGACGGTGCGCAAGGTGGTCATCCCGGTGGCCGCCGGCCGCAACCTCGCCGTGCTGCTGGAAGCTGCGGTCCGCAACTACATCCTGCAGCTGCGCGGCAAGGATTCCGCAGCCGAATTCCTCGAGCGCCAGAGGCACGCGATGGATAGCGACGACTAGGAGCGGCGCCAAGCGTGGAGCTCGTCCTGGTCAGCGGCCTGTCGGGCTCGGGCAAGAGCATCGCCCTCGAAGTGCTGGAAGACAGCGGTTACTACTGCGTCGACAATCTTCCGGCGACGCTGCTGCTCGATGTCGTGAAGTTCCTCAATGACGGCGGCCAGGGCCGGATCGCGGTCAGCGTGGACGCGAGGAGCGTTGCCCTGTCCTCCCTGCCCCAGCACCTGGCCGCGCTCAAGGCGTTGGGTGCGCAGACCAAGGTCCTGTTCCTGGAGGCGAGCGCAGCAGCACTGCTGCGCCGGTTCTCGGAGACGCGGCGCAGCCATCCCCTGGCAATCGCCGGACTTACGCTCAACGAAGCGATCGAACGCGAGCGCGTGCTGCTCGCCGGCGTCTCCGAGCTCGGACACCGCATCGACACCAGCGACCTGCAACCGAAGGTGCTGCGCAACTGGATCAAGGACCTGCTTGGCCCGGGCGGTGGATCGCTGACGCTGCTGTTCGAGTCGTTCGCGTTCCGCGACGGCATACCGCTCGATGCCGACTGGGTGGTGGACGCAAGGATGCTGCCGAATCCGCACTACGAACCGGGCCTCGCCTCGCTTACCGGACGCGACGCGCCGGTGATCGAGTACCTCGAGAGCCAGGAGAAAGTGGGTGAATTTCTCGAGGATCTGCGCGCGTTCCTCGCGCGCTGGCTGCCCGAAGCGCGGCGCGACAACCGCAACTACCTGACCGTGGCAATCGGCTGTACCGGCGGGCGCCACCGCTCGGTGTATCTCGCCGAGCGGCTGGCGCGCGCCTTCGCCGCCGATTGGCGGGTGCTGGTGCGCCATCGCGGCCTCGCCGCAGCGGTTGCGGCGGCCGACGGGGGATAGCCCGGAGATGACCGAAAACGAAGTTCCGCTGTTCCCGCTCAACACGGTGCTGTTTCCCGGCGGGCTGCTGCCGTTGCGCGTGTTCGAGCAGCGCTACCTGGAGATGGCCAAGGGCTGCCTGCGCGACAACACGGCCTTCGGCGTCTGCCTGATCCGCGAAGGCGCCGAGGTCGGAACCCCCGCGACGCACGAGGACGTCGGCTGTCTGGCGCATATCACGCACTGGGACATGCAGCAACTCGGGCTGCTGCAATTGGTTGCACGGGGCGGACAGCGCTTCAGGGTTGTCGCAAAGCGGATCCGTAGCGACGGCCTCATCGTCGCCGGCATCGCGCTCCTTGCGGACGAAGCCGATGCGCCGGTACCCGAGAAGTTCGGCGCCTGCAGGCGGCTGCTCGAGCGGATCGTCGCCGAGCACGGCGAGCGGCTGTTCGCGAAGCCGTTCCTGCTCGATTCGAGCGCCTGGGTCGGCGCACGGCTCGCTGAAGTGCTGCCGCTGCCGGCCGCCGCCCGGCAAGAGCTGCTCGAACTTGGCGATGCGCTGCAGCGCCTCGAAATCCTGCAACGGCTGCTGACCGAAAGCGCGCGGGCCTCGAACAGCCCGGATCAGTAGCAGCACCTCCTGAGCCGGAACGCGGTGCGGTTCGGGCAAGTTTCCGTTTCTGGATACCTGCCGGCAGAAACCAGTTTCTACCAGCGTCTACTTGCTTCTACCAATGCAAGCTTCTAGCATCCGGCGCATGCAGGTTAATCATTAAGTTAGACCGCTATAGGGCTCGGGCACTATGGATGAAATCTTAAAGGGATTGCGCCACTTCATTGCGCGAGACCTCGTATACGTCATCGGTGGCGGCGCGGTGGTCGGAGCGTTCTTGCATCTCTTCAACCGTGTACCGACAGCCAACGACTCCTGGATACTGTTTGCTCTGCTAGGAGGTGTTGGTTACTTCATTGCCTACGCGCTCCAAGACGCACTAAGCCTCACGCCGGTGCTGACGACCACTAGAGTAATGCAACCGAACGCGTTCGTGAGGTGGCTGTATAAACGTTTTACGCGCGAGGAATGGTCGAAGATATGCATTGACCTTGCCGAGGCCAGAGAGCGCATCACTAACGAAGGACAACTCGCAAGACTGGAACGAACCATCACATTGATGCAGGTTGGTACTACGGGAGGCCCCTGCATGACGGTTTGCGGCATACTTTTTCTTTCAAGATGGTGGATTTACGGCGACTCATTTGACCTCGCTGTATCGATTCTCGGCGTCATACTGGGTACGACACTCATATGCCTTGGGTGGTTGAAGGGGGCGCAGCACGCGCAATTCATTGCTCAACATGGAAAGCAATAGTGCGGTCTAACAGCGGCTTGCAGGGCGACGCGCCGCAAGCAACGCGCGCCTGAAGCCGGACGTTACGTAGCACGAGAACGGACCAAAACATAAACCACAAGCGCAAACGATCCAAGCAACGACGGGCCGGGTGTCTCCTTTGCAAGCCGAACAAACTCGGGAAGGGCATGGAAAAGAAACTTGGTCACCGAGGATTCGGCAAACTGCGCGAAGAGGCGGCAGCCAAGCACGACTTGGCCGATGCCACATGCGGGCAGCAGCTTTGACGCTGCTATCTGTATTGGAGACGCTATGAGCAGCCCGAAAGCGGAGGTCTCGTCGATGCTGAAGGCATTGCCCGAAGACGCCAGCTTGGAGGACATTCAGTACCACCTGTATGTGCTTGAAAAGGTCAGACGTGGGCTGGAGCGGACGAAAACAGAAGGCAAGATCTCCCACGAGGAAGCGAAGGCGCGCCTTGGCAAATGGCTCACTCCGAGCTGAATCATGTTC
>MEQQ01000016.1 GCA_001770285.1 Betaproteobacteria bacterium RBG_16_66_20 | reverse complement strand
TTCAGGATTTCAGCTTGCGCACCACGTCGTAGATTTCGGCGGCGTGGTGGCGAGGGCTGACGCCGTAGGCAGCGTGGCGGATCACGCCTTTCTTGTCGATCACGAAGGTCGAGCGCACCACGCATTCGCGCCGCACGCCGTCGGTCTCCTTTTCCTGGAGCACGCCGTAGCGCCGGCAGACTTCGCCCTCGGGATCGGACAGCAGGCCGATCGACAGGCCGTGCTTGTCGCGGAAATCGGCGTGCGTCAGACAATCGTCGCGCGAGACGCCGAGGATCACGCAGTTGCAGCGGCCGAACTCGCCTTCGTGATCGGAGAATTCGGCCGCCTGGAGCGTGCAGCCGGGCGTGTTGTCGCGCGGGTAGAAATACAACACGATGCGCTTCTTGCCGATGAACGACGACAGCGCTACCGTCTGCATGTCGGCATCGGGCAGCGTGAACGCAGGTGCGGTTTGGCCTGGCTGCAGCATGAGCGTCGCTCCGGCAAATTCTATTCGCGCGACCGGGTTTGACAAGCCCTGCGAGTGCGGTTTGTCGCAGCATTGCCACAAACGCCGCCCGATATAATCAATCGATGGAAGAAGCGCTGCTAGGTGGCTTGTCCGCACAGGTTTTTTTGCGCCGCCACTGGCAGAGGCGGCCGCTGCTCGTGCGCCGCGCCCTGCCCGCGTTCCGCGGCGTGATCGGCACGCATGCGCTGTTTGCGCTTGCCGCGCGCGCCGAAGTGGAATCCCGTCTGGTGGAACGCAGTGGCCGCCGCTGGACCGTGACCCACGGTCCTTTGAAGAAATCCAGTCTGAGCAAAGCAGGAGCGCGGAATTGGACGCTGCTCGTGAACGGCGTCAATCACCACAACGCGGCCGCCGAGGCGCTGCTGCGGCGCTTCGCCTTCATACCGCAGGCGAGGATCGACGACGTGATGGTGAGCTACGCCGTGCCCGGCGGCGGCGTCGGGCCGCATTTCGACTCGTACGACGTTTTCCTGCTGCAGGGCCAGGGACGCCGCATCTGGCGCCTCGCCCGGGCACGGCGCTTCGAGCTCGCGCCGGGGGCGCCGCTCAAGCTGATCGCCGGCTTCCGCGCCGAGGAGGAACTGCTGCTCGAGCCGGGCGACCTGCTCTACCTGCCGCCCGGCTGGGGGCACGACGGGGTCGCGCTGGAGCACTGCTTCACCTGCTCGATCGGCTTTCGCGCCCCGCGCGGCGCCGAGCTCGCAGCGGCGTTTCTCGACCACCTGCACGAACGCGGCCTGCCGGATGCCGCGTACCGCGATCCCGGCCTGCGTCCGGCTGCTCGGCCGGCGCAAATCGGTCGCGAAATGGTGGATTTCGCGCAGCAGCAGATGGCACGCATCCGCTGGACGAGGGGCGACATCGAGGATTTTCTCGGGCGTTTCCTGAGCACGCCGAAGCCGAATATTGTCTTTTCGCCATCGAAACGGATTTTTCGCGGCGACATGAAAAACAAGACAGCAAAACTGCACCCGAAGACGCAGATGCTCTACCGGGGGGCGCGCTTCTTCATCAATGGCGAGGTTCTGGTTCCGCGCCGGTCGCAGCGGCCCGCGCTGGCCGCGCTGGCCGACCGGCGGCGTGCCGCGGGGCGGACGCTTGCCCGGGCGGGACTCCGGCGTTTAATCTTGCAATGGCATCGCTGCGGATTCCTGTCGCTTGAACCTCAGACGTGACTGAAGAAAAGCCGAAAACCGAGTACGCGCGCTTCGATGGCGAGGCCGACTTCCAGAAAGCCGTCGAACACCTGGTCGAACAGCCGGGGCGCGAACTGCGCATATTCGATCCCGATCTTTCGGCCCTGCGCGTCAACTCTCCGGCGCGGATCGCGCTGCTGGAGAAATTCCTGCGCACGAGCCGCACGCGCAAGATCTACATCGTGGTCCATGACACCGAGCATCTCAGCCGCTACTGCCCGCGCATGCTGGCGCTGCTGAAGCTCTTCACGCACGCGATCCAGATCAATCGCAGCTATGAAGAGATCCGCAATCTGCAGGATGCGTTCCTGGTGTTGGACGCGCAGCACTACCTGCGCCGGCCCGTGGCCGGGCATTTCCGCGGCGTGATCGCGTTGCACGACGAAACCGAGGCGCTGGCGATGCGCGCGCGCTTCCAGGAAATCTGGGCGGCCTCCTTTCCCGGCGTTTCGAGCACTACCGTAGGCTTGTAGGCGGTACGCTGCTATAATTGCTGCACAGCCGCATTTCGGCTGGCACAAGCCTCAACTCACATTTCGAACCCAAAAGGAAAGACAATGAACAAGTCACTGCTCATCGCCGCGGTAGCCGCGATTGCGCTCGCCGCGTGCAGCAAGGAAGAACCCAAGAAACCGGCCGCCCCCGCGGTCACTCCCGCTCCGGCTGCTGCTCCTGCTGCTCCCGCTGCCGCTCCGGCCGCCGCTCCCGCAGCGCCCGCGGAGATGAAAAAGGAAGAGCCGAAGAAGGAAGAACCGAAGAAGTAAATTCGGCCCGGCAAGGAAAAACGGCGGTCCCGCGAGGGCCCGCCGTTTCTATTTCAGCTCACGCCAGGCGAAGCCGTCTTCTTGGGTGGACAGCCCGATCCATTCCGCAGCGCAACCCATCGCCCTTGCCAAAGCATCGCGCGCGAGTTCCGGCCGGTTGTTCTGCTGCGACAGGTGGGCGGCGACGACGTGCTTCAGGCGCGAGCGGTCGAGCCCCGCCAGCAGCCGCTCCGAGCTTGCATTATCGAGATGGCCGAAAGGGCCGGAGATGCGCTCCTTGAGCCATTTCGGGTAACCGCCGCCCCAGAGCATGTCGAGATCGTGGTTGCATTCGAGCACCAGTGCGTCGCAGCCCGAGAGCGTCGCTTCGACATGCGCGGTGGAAGCGCCGATGTCGGTCAGCACCCCGAGGCGGAACGCGCCGTCCGAGAGAACGAACTGAACCGGCTCGCGCGCGTCATGCGGCACCGTGTAGGGCGACACCTCGATGCCGTCGATGGCGAATGCAGTGCGGCCGTGAATCGTGCGCGTTTCCACGACGCCGGGGGCCTTGCCCGATTCGGCCAGCGCAAGCTGCGTGCCGTAAGTGAGCCAGACCGGTATCCGGTGCAGCGCCGCAAACGGATAGGCCTGCCCGGCGTGGTCGTCATGTTCGTGCGTCACCAGGATCCCGGCAATATCCGCCGGCGCGAGGCCGATACGCGCCAGCCGCCGTTCGGTCTCGCGCGGCGACAGGCCGCAGTCGAGCAGCACACGGGTGCTGCCGACCTCGGCGACAAGGCAGTTTCCTTTCGAGCCGCTTCCGATGGAAGCGAACCGCAGCGTCACCTCAGCGGCTCGTGCACGCAGTTTCGCAAAAGCTGCTCATGGTGACGCAGCTTCATCGAAGCTGCTCGTACAGCAGCGCGACGATGCGCTTCGTGGTCTGGGTGTTGGCCTGGGCGCCTTCCTTGGTGAGGATCTGGACCACGGACTTGCCGGCGAACTGCCGGATGTGGACCCGGTACTGCTCGGCCTTCACCCCCGGATCGTTCGACTTCCAGAACGCGAGCTTCGAGAGAAATCCTTTTTCCCCGTCCTTCTTCGCCATGTCGGCGGCGTCCGTATCGGCGTAGCGCACGAAGTACTGGCCTTTCTGGCGGTCGCGGTCCTCGACCGTGAAACCGACGCGGTCGAGCGCCAGGCCCACCCGCCGCCAGGTGCGGTCGAAGGGCTCGAAAACCTCCAGCGTCTCGAAGCCGCCGATGCCGGCCTGGATCGCGGCGCGCGCCGCAACCGGCGTGCTGCTGGCGACCAGCTGCTTCGCCTTCTCTTCCTGCGTGCCGAGACGGACCATCAGGCGGCGCAGGAACTCCGCCTCGAGCTCCGAGTCGGAGTCGCGCGGCTTCCAGACTGTCTGCCCCTGGCTCCCTTCCCTGAACACCTCGACCATGCCCCGGTGGCTGACGTAGATCTCGCTGCCGCCGTCCTCGCCGCGTTCGAGCCGGGTGCGGAACTTGTCGCGCTCGGCCGACGAATAGATCTGGTCCATCAGGGTGCCTAGCATGCTGCGCAGCCAGTCCTGCGGGATCTTGGCGCGGTTTTCCGCCCAGTCGGTCTCCATCACACCCGCCTCGGGAAGGTTGACCGAAATCAGAAAGCCGTTTTCCTGCCAGAAATCGCGCACCAGCGGCCAGAGCTTCTCGGGCGGCTCGGCCACCACCAGCCAGCGCTGGGTACCGGCGCGCTCGACGCGCATTTTCTCTATCGAGGGCAGCACCCCGGTCTGGATCGCGCCGGTCTTGGCCTGCTGCGCACGATCGGCCTGGTAGCCGGAAAGCGTCGCCGTGCTCTTGCCGGTGTCCGGCACGACGTAGCGGTTGTCGCGCGCCGGCGTCGTGAGATCGGGCGGGATCTCGAGCGTGGGCAATTGCCCGGCCGACTTGTAATCGACCTTCTTGGCCGAGAGCATGTCGGTGGACATGGTGCAGGCGCCCAGCGCCGCGGCCGCGGCGAGCGAAACCACGGTCCGCACCAGCTTCACGCGCGTTTCTCCACCATGCGCAGCGGCAGCACCACGCCGGCGTCGGCGAGAGCCCCGCGCAGCGTTTCGTGGAACTGCTCCGCCAGCGGCGTCAACGGCAGGCGCAGTCCGATATCGATCATGCCCATCTGCGCCAGCGCCCACTTGACCGGGATCGGGTTCGCCTCGACGAACAGGCGCTGGTGAAGCGGCAGCAGGCGCAGATTCAGCTCTCTCGCCTTCCTGAGGTCTCCCACCAGCGCGGCCGCGCACATCTCGTGCATCAGGCGCGGCGCGACGTTCGCGGTCACCGAGATCACACCGTGCCCGCCGAGCAGCATCAGCGCGAGCGCGGCGGCGTCTTCACCGCAGTAGATCGCGAAGTTGCGCGGCGCGCGGCGGATCAGGTCGCTGCCGCGCTCCATGTTCGCGGTCGCATCCTTGATCCCGATGATGCCGGGCACCTGCGCCAGGCGCAGCACCGCGTCGTTGTGCAGGTCGGCGACCGTTCTGCCCGGAACGTTGTAAAGGATCATCGGCAGGTCTACCGCTTCCGCGATCTTGCGGAAGTGCCGGTACAGCCCTTCCTGCGTCGGCTTGTTGTAGTAAGGCACGACCGAAAGGCAGGCGGTGGCGCCGGTCTTTTTCGCCGAGTGCGTCAGTTCGATCGCTTCGGCGGTGGAATTGCCGCCGGTGCCGGCGATCACCGGGATGCGGCCCTTGGCGTGCTCGACGGCGACCCGGATCAGCTCCTTGTGCTCGTCGAAGTCCACCGTCGGCGACTCGCCCGTGGTACCGACCACCACGATGCCGTCGGTGCCCTCGGCGATATGCCAGTCGATCAGGCCCTTGAAGCGCGCGAGGTCCAGCCGTCCATCCTCCAGCATCGGGGTAACGATCGCCACTAGGCTGCCTGTGATCATGTCTCTAGCTCCATCTAGGCGTAACGCCGAACGAATAACCGGCCATTTTATCCCTTCCCTGCTTGCACGGCACAAACTCTTTGAATCATTGCGGGTTTTGGCACGATGACCTCGCCCTCCTCGAACGCCTTTATGGTCATCCCCTTGCACACTTCGAGCAGTTCCCCCGGCCGCAGGAGGAACTCGGGGTTGGAGGGCCTGCCGAAGCGTTCGTTCCCGAGCATGAACGTTTCATACAAGAGAACGCCGCCCGGCGCGAGCGACTCGAGGAGCCTCGGAAACAGGGGCCGGTGCAGGTAATTCGTCACCACGACGCCCTCGAACTGCTCGCCCGGAAACGGCCACGGGTTGCCGTTCTCCAGGTCCGCCTGGACGAAGCGTGCGCCGGGGATGACCCGGGCCTCGCGGTCCACCGCTACTACTTTCAAGTGTTTGCTCAAGAAAAAGTTCGCGTGACGGCCGCTCCCGCAAGCCATGTCGAGCACCGTGCCGTGGGTGATGAGCGGCGCCCAGCGCTCAACCCACGCGGAGGGCGCCGCGATGTCGTGCTGTTTCATCCCTTGAAGTGCGCGTCCCTCAGGTAGACCGGAAGGTCGGTAGTCGGGGGACGGGCCGGCACCTCGTAAAACATCTGCGCGACGAAGCCGCGGTGGTAGGAAGTATGGTTGACGACATGCAACAGAATATCGCCGCGCGTCATGGCGCCCTCGCCCCCGCCTACGAAGGTGAAACGCAGGGTTTCGGATAGCGCGGCCTCGGTAAGCGAGTCGCTCCAGGCAATGTACCAGGCGTCGACCTCCTGCTGGGCACGCCACAGCTCATCGAGCGGCGGGTGGTCGGGCGTGTTGCGCGCGGCGTAGCCGTGCCCGCGTCCCTCGAGGTGCGCCTGGAAGATGCGGTCGATGACGTAGTTGTGATTGAGCATGTGGACCATGCTCTTGAACAGACTCTGCCGCGGCTTGGTCGCCTCGCCCTCCGGCAACCCGCCGACGGCATCGAAGATCAGCTTGTTCGCCCATGCGTTGTAGCGCGCGAGCATGCGGGAAGTGCGGACAGCGGTCATCGGAGCAGTGCGGCGCAGAAGGCCATCAGGTCGCCGAACATGACGAGCATGTCGGGGCGCAGGTACGCGGAGAAGGCGGCAGCGGTGACGAAGGCGAGCAGCACGACTCCGGCCGCAGTCCACCAGAATCGCTTGTTCGCCGGGTCCATCAGGCGGGCGCGGGAACGGCCTTGCGCTCGGCGAGCGGGGTTTCGTTGACCGGCAGGTTTACGATGGCAGCGAAGACGCCAAGGCCGATCGAGGCCAGGAAGGCGCCGTTGTAAGAGCCCGTCGTGTCGTACAGATAGCCTGCAAGCCAGACGCCGATGAAGCTGCCGATCTGGTGGCCGAAGAACACGACCGAGGCCAGCATCGCCGCGTAGCGCATGCCGAAAATCTGACCGACAAGGCCGTTCGTGAGAGGCACTGTACCCAGCCAGAGGAGCCCGATGCCGCAGGCGAACACGTAGAGCGTCACCGGCGTCAGCGGCAGGAACACCAGCATCGTGATCAGCACCGCCCGGATCGAATAGATCGTCGACAGCAGGTATTTCTTGCTGAAGCGCCCGCCGAGCCAGCCCGAGCACAGCGTGCCGATGATGTTGAACAGACCGATCAGCGCCAGCGCCGTCATGCCGTGCTCGGGCTTGAGACCGCCGTCGGTGACGAAGGACGGCAGGTGCACCGTGAGCATGGCAATGTGGAAGCCGCACACGAAGTAGCCCCAGAACAGCAGGTGGAAGCCCTTTTCGCCGAGCGCCTCGCGCAATGCGTTGGCGATCGATTGCGGGGCGCCGGTGGCCGCCTGCGGCTTGCCCGCGAGTGGCGCGGCGAGCGGAACCATCAGCGCGGCAATTCCCGCCAGCACGAACAGCGCCACGTGCCAGTCGAAGCGCGTGATCAGGAACTGGGTCACCGGCAGCAGCGCGAACTGGCCGAAGGAGCCGGCGGCGGTGGCGATACCCATCGCGAAGCTGCGCTTCTCGGGCGGAACCGTGCGGCCGATGACGGCGAGGATGATGCCGAAGGAGGTTCCGCCGAGCGCCATGCCGATGAGCAGGCCCGAATTGACGTGCATGCCGAGCGGCGTCTCGACCAGCGACATGCCGATCAGCCCGAGCACATAGGCCACGCCCGCGCCGGCAATCACGCGCCCGGCGCCGTAGCGGTCGGCGAACCCGCCGGCGACCGCGCCGAGCGCGCCCCAGGCAAGGTTCTGGATCGCGATCGACAGCGAGAACACCTGGCGCCCCCAGCCGTATTCGAGGGCCATCGGCTGCAGGAACAGGCCGAAGCCGGCGCGTATGCCGAAGCCGATGCACAGGATCAGGCAACTTGCGATCAGCACCATGAGCGGGTTGCGAAGTTTTTCAGCTCTCATGGGGCAACATTCTAAACTGCCGGCGCCGCCTTCCCGCGCTCTACGGTCCCGAGGATCGCCAGCGCCGAGAGCGCCGCGATTGCGCCCGCAAAGGAGAACGCGAGCGCCGCGCTGCCGAACTGCCACAAGGCGCCGAACGCGAGCCCCGCGGGAATCGAGGCCAAACCGATGAGGCAGTAGTACCAGCCGAACGCAGTGCCCGCCTCCTCCGGCGATGCGAAATCGCGGATCAGCGCCCGCTCGGCGCCTTCGCCCAGTCCGGCGGCAGCGCCGGCGTAGAGCGTCACCAGCCACAGCCCGGAGGCGCTCTCCACGCCGCACAGGAACCAGAAGCCGAGCGCCCAGGCAGCCCAGGAAATGGCGACGACATTTCGGCGCGGTATCCGGTCCGACCAGCTGCCGCCCGCATAAGCCGACAGTACCTTCATCAGGTTGAGCGCCGCCCAGAGCAGCAGCAGCTCGATCGTTCCGATGCCCATCTGGTAACCGAACAGCACGATGAACGTGTCCGAGACACGCGCGAACGTGAACATGCCGAGGACCGCGAGGATGCGCCGCATCGCGGGGCCGAGCGCGGCCCAGCGCAGGGGCGGAAGGGGCTCGGCGGCGATATGCTGCGAGGGCTCAGGCACCGCGAGCATCAGGAGCACGGCCGCGATTCCGGGCGCCACCGAAGCGAGAATCACGAGTTCCAGATCGGTTCCGAGCCAGTAAAGCACCGCTGCAGCGGCGAGCGCCCCGAGCACCGCGCCCGCGTTGTCGAACGCGCGGTGCAGGCCGAACGCTGCCCCGCGCAGCGCCGGGTCGACCATGTCGGCCAGCATGGCGTCGCGCGGCGCGCTGCGCACGCCCTTGCCCACGCGGTCCACTGCGCGCAGCAACAGCGCGCTCGCCCAGTGGCCGGCGAACGCGAGCAGCGGACGTGCCGCGTTGGAAAGGAAATACCCGGCCACGGCGAGCCGTTTCCTGCGGCCGCTCGCCTCGTCGCTGTGGCGTCCGGCCCAGAGCTTGAGGAAACTCGCCACCGCCTCCGCGACCCCTTCGATCAGGCCCAGCGCCACCGGCCCCGCCGCAAGCACGCTCGCGAGCAGGATCGGAATCAGCGGAATCACCATGTCCGAGGCGAGATCATTGAAGAAGCTGACCAGGCACAGCAACCAGACGGTTCCCGGCAACCGCCGCACGGCAGCCTAGGCCTTGCGGCGCGTGACGAGATACAGCGGCACGCCGGCGAGCATGATCACGGTGCCGCCGAGGACCGCGGTGCCGAACGACACCGCGAAACGCACGTAATTGATGCTCGAGTAGAGCATGTAGGCGCAGGTGCAGCAAAACACGAGCGGAACCAGCGGAAACAGCGGCACCCGGAAACCGGCGGGCCGTCCTTCGCGCATGCGGAAGATGAACAGCGCGATGCCGCACAGAAGGAAGAAGGTCCAGAACACCGGCGTGGTGTAAGCGACCATCGCGGAAAAACCGTCGGGCGTGAACGAGGCGGCAAGCACCAGCAGAAGCGAGAGCGCGCCCTGGGTCAGCAGTGCGTTGGCCGGCGTGCTTCCGGCTTCGCGCCACGCGCCCAGGCGCGAGAACATCGCGTAGTCGCGGCCAAAGGCATAGTTCGAGCGCGCCCCGGTGATGATCGCCGCGTTCATGGTGGTGAGCGCGGAGACGCACACCACGAACGCGACCACGATCGCTCCGACTTCCCCGGCGACCGGCCGCATCAGGTCGGCGGCGACCGCCTTCGACTCGCGCATCCCGGTGAGCCCGAGCGCGGCGAGATAGCCGAGATTGACCAGCAGGTAGATCGCGGTGATCGCGAGGATTCCTCCGACCAGTATGCGAAGGATGTTGCGTTGCGGGTCCCGCACCTCGCCCGCGATGTAGGCCGCCTCGTTCCAGCCGCCATAGGTGAGCAGCACGAAGATCATCGCCAGCCCAAGGCTCGCATCCGTGGCCTGCGACGCCAGCGCGGGAGCCGACGGCCCGAGCAGGCCGGCCAGCGCGATCGCGGCCAGCGCGATCATCAGGGCCGCGCTCATGATCTTCTGCAGCAGCTTGCTGTGCGGCGTGCCCGCCAGGTTGAGCGCGGTCAGCGCCGCCACGCCGAGTGCGGCGTAGATCGCCGCGCCGCGCGCGCCAAGCGGCAGGATCTGCTGCGCGTAGTCGCCGAAAACAAACGAGACTGCGGCGATGGCGCCGGTCTGAACGACCGTCATGCGCGACCACGCGAAAACGAACGCGGTTCCGGGACCGTAGCCGCGCTGCAGGAACCGGTATTCGCCCCCGGTCTCCGGAAACCGGCCCGAGAGCTCGGTGTAGACCAGCGCGCCGCAGAGCGAGGCGATGCCGCCCGCGACCCAGACCAGCATGAACTCGAGCCCACTGGATACATTGCCCGCGACGATCGAGGGCGCCTTGAAGATGCCGGCGCCGATCACCATGCCCACCACGAGGAAAATGCCGTCGGGCGCGGAAAGCAACTGCCTCGGCGCAGCGCTCACGGCTGCCGGCTCGCTTTCCAGGGCACGGTTCTGCTCTCATCTCCGTCCGAGATCCGGACCTCGCCCTCGATCCTGCCGTCGGCGACCCTGCCCCGAAACAGATGGTTGAAGCCCTTGCCGCCGACCATGCCGGTGACCGCGAGGCGGATCTCCTCGCCGCGCAGCCGCGCACCGCGCACCACCAGCGATCCCG
>MEQQ01000015.1:1270-15081 GCA_001770285.1 Betaproteobacteria bacterium RBG_16_66_20 | reverse complement strand
GCGCTGTCGAAGCGGCCGTCGGCCATCTGCATCTTTTCCACGGTGGCATAGATGCGGTGCGTGGAGGCGACCAGCGTGGTGCGCTCCGGGCTGACGTAGCCGTTCTGCATCGCGCGCCCGGCCTCGACCAGTTCCGAGGCGACCATGATGTCGACGTTGCCGGGGCTGGGCGTCAGCGAGAGCACCGGAACCTTGCCGTTCAGCAGCTCCTTGCGCGCCGGAAAAATTTCGAGATAGTAGGTGGTCGCGCCGGTGCGCTGTGCGACGCCGGGAATCGAGGTGCTCTGCGAGGGGAAACCGCAATGCGCGGCGGCGTCGATCAGCCATTCGGCCATCACGCCGCCGCCTTCGCCGCCGAGCGCGGCGATCAGGATCGTAATCGGCCGGTCCGGAAGTTTCATGCGAAAAGCCTTTGAATCGAACTGCGGAATTCAGCGAAAATCCGGTCCACGATTCCCGGATTCTGAACCACCTCGGCACGGTAGAAGGACGGGCACAGGATCGCGGCGTGGGCGTTTTCGCCGCAAAGTCCGCAACCCACGCAGCCGTCGATCACCGTGGCCACCGGGTCGCGCCGCAGCGGGTCGGGGTTGTCCTTGAGCGTCAGCGTCGGGCAGCCCGAGAGCCGGATGCAGGAGTGGTCCCCGGTGCAGCTGTCCTCGTCGACGCCGTACTTGACCCGGACCGTCCTTTTTCCTTCAGACAGATTCTTGGCAACGACGGGACGCAATCTGCGCTGGCGCTCCAATTGGCATTCGCCCTCGGCGACGATGACCTTGAGGCCCTTCTCGCCAGTGGTCATCGCTTCCTTGTAGGTCTTCGACATCGCGCCGACATCGTAGTTGTCGACCGTGCGCAGCCATTTCACGCCCAAACCGGAAAGCGTGTCCTCGATGGTGCGGTCGCTGTGCGTCGCGCTATTGCCGACCGCGGCCGCGCGCGCTTCCTCATCCGGCGTGGAGATCAACTCCTGGGTGCCGGTCGCCGAGGCGTAGCCGTTCTTCATGATGACGAGCACGCCGTCGCCCTTGTTCATCAGGTTCGAGGCGACGCCTGACAGGAGGCCGTTGTGCCAGAAGCCGCCGTCGCCCATCACGGCTACCGGCCGCTTGAGCGACATCGGCGTTACGCCAGCGGCGCTCGCCAGGCTCATGCCGTAGCCGAGGAGGGTGTTGCCCTGCGAGAAGGGTTCGAACGAGGCGAACGCGTGGCAGCCGACGTCCATCGAAACGTGCGGTCGCCCGATGTCCTCGGCCACCAGTTTCATCGCCGAGAACACCGGCCGCTCGGGGCAGCCGATGCAGAAGGTCGGCGGACGCTGGGGCAGGGGTCCCAGCAACGCGGCTGCTTTTGCCCTGGAATTCTGAATCGAATTCAACCAGAGAGAACCGGAAGCAGTGTCCAACTGCGGCGCGTGCTGCGCCAGGAATCGCGCCAGGCCGCGCACCATCAGTTCGGTGTGGTAATCGCCCGCCATCTGCAGCAGGTCCTTGCCGTGCAGTTTTCCCGGCACTTCGGCGCGGCGCAGGATCGACGCGATTTCCTGTTCGATGAATTCGGGCTGGCCTTCTTCCAGAACGAGAACCGCCTTCTTGTTTCCCGAAAATGCGACAACTTCTTCCGGAACCAGGGGATAAACCACATTCAATACGTAAATCGGCAGCCGGCAGCCGCCGAAGTCATCGGCGAGCCCCAGCAGCCGCATTGCACGCATCAGCCCGTTGTAGAGGCCGCCCTGCACGATCAGCCCGACCGCGGACTCGCTGCCTTCGAACATTTCGTTCAGCTTGCGTTCGGCGATGAATTTGCGCGCCGCAGGCAGGCGCACGTCGTTCTTAAGCTTCTCCTGCCGGAAGATGGCCGGCGGATGTGCCAGCCGGTCGTAGATGAACTCCTTCGGCGGGCCGTCGAGGCGGTTGCGCGTCGAGACCGTGGGCGAAATATTCTTTTTGGTAGCAAAAGAACCCTGTAGATGGCAAGCCCGGATTCGCAGCTCCATCATCACCGGGGTGTTGGAGGCTTCGGACAATTCGAAGCCCCGCTCGACCAGGTCGACGATGGTGGCGAGGTTTGGGCGGGGGTCCAGCAGCCACATGAGCGATTTCATGGCGAAGGCGTGGCTGCGCTCCTGGGCGATGACGCCGCCTTCGCCGTAGTCCTCGCCCAGAACGATCAGCGTGCCGCCCATGACGCCGGCCGAGGCGAGGTAGGACAGCGCGTCCGCGGCAACGTTGGTGCCGACGACCGACTTCCAGGTCACGGCGCCGCGCGCCGGATAGTTGATCGAGGCGCCGAGCATCGCCGCGGCGGACGCCTCGCTGGTGCAGGCCTCGACATGCACGCCGAGGTCATCGAGGTAGTCGCGCGCCTGGACCATCACGTCGAGCAGATGGGATACCGGCGCGCCCTGGTAGCCGCCGACGTAGGACACGCCGGACTGCAGCAGCGCCTTGGTCACCGCAAGGATGCCCTCGCCGTGAAACACCTGGCCGTCGCCGAGACGCAGAGACTCGATTTCTTTAGTGAATTGCCGTTCCATTGACGAGATTTCTCAGATAAAAGACAAAGCGATCGAAGACATTCGGGTTCTGCACCACTTCGGCCCGGTAGAACGACGGACACAGCACCGCGGCATGGGCGTTCTCCCCGCAAAGCCCGCAACCCACGCAGCCGTCGATCACCGTGGCCACCGGGTCGCGCCGCAGCGGGTCGGGGTTGTCCTTGAGCGTCAGCGTCGGGCAGCCCGAGAGCCGGATGCAGGAGTGGTCCCCGGTGCAGCTGTCCTCGTCGACGCCGTATTTCACTTTGATGGTTCTTCTTCCTTCCGATAATCGCTTTGCAATAACCGGGCGCAATTTGCGCTGGCGCTCGAGCTGGCACTCGCCCTCGGCGATGATGACTTTCAGGCCCTTGTAATCCGTGGACATCGCCTGCTTCAGCGTCCTGGCCACCTGGTCCACCCGGTAGTTGTCCACCGTCTTCACCCAGCCGACGCCGACGCCGGCGAGCGCGCGCTCGATCGCCATGTCGTCGGCCTTGGATTCGCTGTGCTGCGGGCTTGAGGGCAGCTCCTGCGTGCCGGTGGCCGAGCTGTAGCCGTTCTTCATGATGACGAGGATGCCGTCGTCCTTGTTGAAGACGGCGTTGGCGATGCCCGAGGTGAGGCCGTTATGCCAGAAGCCGCCGTCGCCCATCATGGTGATGGTGCGCCGGGCGAACATCGGTTGTATCGCGGAGTTGGATGCGAGCCCGAGGCCGTAGCCGAGCACCGTGTGGCCGATGTTGAACGGCGGCAGCGTCGAGAACGTGTGGCAACCGATGTCGGCGGAGACGTGGAACGCGCCGGTTTCCCTTTCCGCGATCTTCATCGCGGCGAACACCGGCCGTTCCGGGCAGCCGACGCAGAAGCCAGGTGGGCGGGTCGGAACGACGCCGAGAAGCTGCAACGCCTTTGCTTTCAAAGTCGTTACCGAATCGATTTTTTCTTGCAAGTTCAAAAACCCGGAAATTCCGGTCAATACGACTTCGCCGGTGTACTCGCCGGCCATCGGCAGCAGGTCCTTGCCGTGGACCTTGACCCCTTGGACCGCATGCCGTTGCAGCAGGGCGAGGACCGCTTCCTCGATGTATGCCGGTTGGCCTTCTTCGACGACGAGGATGGATTTCCTGCCGGTGCAGAAATCGACGATCTCTTCCGGGACCAGCGGATAGGTCACGTTGATGCAATAGATCGGAACCTTCGACGCGCCGAAGGCGTCGGCGAGCCCGACCGTTTGCAGCGCGCGCACGGTGGCGTTGTACAAGCCCCCCTGGCACAGGATGCCGGTGTCCGACATATCGCCCGCGAATACTTCGTTCAGTTTATTTTTTCTAATAAAAGCAACAGCAGCCGGCCAGCGCACGTCGATCTTGTGCTTTTCCTGCGCGTAGGTCTCCGGCGGCAGGCAAATCCTGCCGATATCGAAGTCCGGGTCCGAGATCGGGTTATTTTTTGATTTTTTCGAACTCAGATTCTTTTTCGCTACAAAAGACCCGTGCACGTGGCAGGCGCGGATCCGCAGTTCGAGCATCACCGGGGTGCTCGAGGCCTCCGAGAGCTGGAAGCCCATCTCGACCATCTCGACGATCTTCGGCAGGTTCGGCCTGGGGTCGAGCAGCCAGATCTGCGATTTCATCGCGAAGGCCTGGCTGCGCTCCTGGATGATGGAGGAGCCTTCACCGTAGTCCTCGCCGAGCACGATCAGCGCGCCGCCCATGACGCCGGCCGAGGCGAGGTTGGAGAGCGCGTCCGAGGCCACGTTGGTGCCGACCGTGGACTTGAAGGTGACCGCGCCGCGCAGCGGGTAGTTGATCGAGGCGCCGAGCATCGCCGCGGCGCCGGCCTCCGAAGCGTTGGTCTCGACGTGCACGCCGAGCTCGTCCAGGATGTCGCGCGCGTCGTTCAGCACGTCCATCATGTGCGACACCGGCGCGCCCTGGTAGCCGCCGACGTAGGCTACGCCGGACTGCAGCAGCGCCTTGGTCACCGCGAGGATGCCTTCGCCGTGGAAGGTCTCGCCTTCGCCCAGCTTGAGCAGCTCGACTTCCTGCTTGAAGGAGCGCTCCATGGGATCAGACCCTGTCGTTCACCCGACGAGGTTGGGCAGCCAGGTGGCGACCGCCGGAACCAGGAAAACCAGCGCCAGCACCACGATGCTGATCAGCAGGAAGGGCATCACGGCGCGAAAGATGTGCATCATCGTGACCTGTGGCGGCGACACCCCTTTCATGGTCATCAGCAGCAGCCCGTGCGGCGGCATCAACAGCCCGAGCTGCATGCAGATCAGGAACATGACGCCGAACCAGATCAGGTCCACGCCCATCTGCTGCACCACCGGCATGAAGATCGGCAGCGTGATCATCATCATGCTCACCTGTTCGACGAACACGCCGAGAAAGATCAGCAGCAGCATCATGCCGGCGATCACCGCCAGCGGCGGCAGGCCCAGGTCGGTGATCAGCTGCGCCAGGCCGCTGCTCGCGCCGGAGAACGACAGGATCTGCGAGAAAGTCGTGGCGCCGACGATGATGAACAGGATCATCCCGGAGATGCCGGCGGTGCCGCGCAGCGCCCTGACCAGGTTTGCCACCGTAAGCGAGCGGTACAGCAGCGCGAGCAGCATGGTCGCGAAGGCGCCCAGCGCCGCGCATTCGGTCGGCGTCGCCCAGCCGGCGATCATCGCCCCCACCACGACGACGAAGATCGAGACCAGTGGCACCACGTACTGGAGGAACGGCCGGATGCGCCGCCAGCCGTGGTGCTCCTCGAACGCGGTCTTCGGCGCCAGGCCGGGCTCGAGCCGCACGCGCAGCACGATGTAGCCGATGAAGATCGCCGAGAGGATCAGCCCCGGCACGATGCCGCCGACCAGCAGCTTCGAGATCGAGATGCCCGAGAGGCTGCCGAGCAGAACGGTGAGCGCCGAAGGCGGGATCAGCATGTCGACCGCGCCGATCGCCATGATCGGCCCGGTGGCGATGGTCGGGTGGTAACCGCGCGCCAGCATCACGGGCAGCATCAGGCTGCCCAGCATGGCGGTGGTGGCGATGGTGGAGCCCGAGATTGCGGAGAAGACCGTGCCTGCGACCACCGCGATCACCGCGAGGCGCCCCGGCACGTCGCGGATCAGGCGCTCCACGCCGTCGATCACCTTCACCGCCAGGCCGGTGTGGAACAGCACCTCGCCCATCAGGATGAAGAGCGGGATCGGCGTCAGCGCGAAGCTGGTCACCGACTGCACGCTGTTGCGCGCGAGCTGCATCATCCCGGCGTCGCCGCCCAGGAAGATTGCCGCGCCGAGCAGGTTGATTGCCAGGAAAGCGAACGCGACCGGCAGCCCGAGGAACATCAGGGCGGTGGAGCCGCCGAGCAGGAGCCAGGCCGCCGCTTGCCAGGACACGCCGCCGCGTCCCTGGCCGGCTAGGCCGCGCTGACCGCATCAGTGCGCGGTCCGCGTTCGGCGGCGTAGAGGCGAAGCATCCGGAACAGGACCTCGATCGCGAGCAGCGCGAACGTCGCCGGCAGCGGCGCGAGCAGCCACCACTCCGGTACCGACAGCACTTTTACGACCATGCCGCCGATGGCGTGGCTCGACAGCACGGCCATGACGCCGTAGTACGCGATCAGCGCGCAGCACATCAGGGCGATCAGGTCGACCGCCCACTCGCAGTACCACGCCATCCAGCGCGGGATGGCACGCAGCAGCACGTCGATGCGGATATGCATGCCTTTGCGCAGCAGCCACGGCGCGGTAAGCATGGTGATGAAATAAAGCGCGTACTCGGTGACCTCGTTGGCCCAGGGAACCCCGCGCATGCCCGGCACGATGCGCACGTTGCGCAGCAGCACGTCGGCGCAGATCACCAGCATCATGAGCAGCAGCACGGCGCAGCCGGCGAGCGCGAGGCCCGCCAGCAGCCTGCCGTAGAGCTCCGCGAGGCGCTGCATGCGTGGCGTTTCGCCTGCCGCTACCTGCTGAAAAGCTTCTTCATCTGCGGGCCGTAGGTCGGGCTCGCCTTGATGAGATTGGTCCAGCCGACGTCATAGGCCTTGTCGACGTACTGCTTGGCGCTCGCGGCGTCGAAGGTGATGACCTGGATGCCGACCTGCGCCTGGCGCTTTATGTCGTCGTCGTTGGCCTTCTTCCAGGAGTCGTTGGCGTTCTCCAGCGCGATTACGTTCTTCATCAGTACGTCCTTCTGCGCGGCGGTGAGCGCCTTCCACTTGTCGAGGTTCATGATCAGCGAGACCTCGGCGCTGTAGAAGCCCGGATCGACGCGGTACCTGGTCTTATCCTGCCAGTTCATGTCGAAGATGCCCTGGATCGGCCAGCCGTAGCCGTCGACCACGCCGCGCTCGAGCGCGGTGTAGACCTCGCCCGGCGCGGTCTGCACCACGGTCGCGCCCAGCGCCTGGAAGAAGTCCCGGTACACCGGCGTGATGCGGATCTTGAGGCCGGTGAGATCCGGCTTGTCGATCTTCTTCGTCAGGTAGAGGTGAAATGGCGTGAAGTCGATGACGCGGCCGAGATACTGCATGTTGGCCTTCTCGTTCCAGATCTTGTTGATCAGGTCGTAGGCACCGTTCTTGCGGAGCTCGGGTCCGGGGATCTGCGTGAGCTTGAGCGCGTCGGCCTCCGGCATGATGTTGGTGTAGAACGCCCCGGTCGACATGCCGATGTCGACGACGCCGGTGCGCACCGCGTTGCCGACCTCGAACGGCGGCATCGCCTTCGGGCCGCCGATGAAATTGAGCTGCAGCGTGCCCTTGCCCGACGCGTTCAGGGCCTTGATCATGCCCTCCAGGTTCTTCACGTAGGTGGTGTTCTCCGCGAACGCGCTCACCACGCGCAACGTGACCTCCTGCGCGGCGGCGTGGAGCGGAACGAATACGGTGGCGGTGCTGCAGGCGGCTGCCGCCAGCCAGCGATGGACTTTCATGGGTTTCCTCCTCCTAGAGGGAAAAATGCAGCCGTCAGGCTAGGAGCCCGGGCATCATTTGTCAAATCAATGCAATGCATGGTATCAATCACGCGCATGAATATTCAGGGGCTCGACCTCAACCTGTTGCGGGTGTTCGACGCGGTGCTGCGCGACCACAGCGTCACTGCCGCAGCGCGCCATCTCGGCCTGACGCAGCCCGCAGTATCCAATGCGCTCGCGCGGCTGCGCGCTCTGTTGGAGGACGCGCTGTTCGTGCGCACGCCCTCCGGCATGGATGCGACGCCCTTCGCGCGCGAGCTCGCCGAGCCGGTGCGCCAGGCGCTCGCGCTGCTCGAATCGGCGCTGGCACATGGCCCGGGCTTCGACCCGGCCACCTCGACGCGCGCGTTCCGCTTCTACATGTCGGACCTCGGCCAGGTCGAGTTCCTGCCGCCGCTGGTCGAGCGCGCGCAGCGCGTCGCGCCGGGGTTGCGGCTGGAGGCGGTGGCGCTGGAGGTCGAGGACATCAGCGATGCCCTGGCCGCCGGCGCGATCGATCTCGCGGTCGGTTTCCTGCCGGGGCTCGGGCCCCCGGTGCGGCGCCAGCCGCTGTTCCGGGATCGCTACGTGTGTCTGATGCGCGCCGATCATCCGGCCGCCGGCGCGCGCCTGACAAGAAAGGCGTTCCTTGAAGCCTCCCATGCGCTCGTTTCCTACAAGGGAGGGCACCGGGTCATCGAGGAAGCCCTGGAGCGCACCGGACTCGCGCGCAAGATCGCACTGCGCGTGCCGCACTTCACCGTGGTCCCGATGGTGCTGGAGCGAAGCGACCTGATTCTCACGCTGCCCTCGCGGGTCGCGCGCGTCTACCAGCAACGCGGCAACTTCAAGTCGCTGCCGCCGCCGGTGCCGATTGCTCCGGCCGACGTCGCGGTGCACTGGCACGGGCGCTTCGAGCGCGATCCGGGCAACCGCTGGCTGCGCGAGATAATCGTGGAATTGTTCGCCGAGTGAGGTGCGGAAAATGAGTCCCGCGCGATGAAGATGCTGATTGCGGGCGCCGGTCCCGCCGGCCTGTATCTCGCCTACCTGGTGAAGCGCCAGCTGCCCGGCTGGTCGATCCGCATCGTCGAGCAGAATCCGCGCGACTCGACCTTCGGTTTCGGCGTCGTTTTTTCCGACCGGGCGCTCGAGTTCCTGCGCGGCGACGACGCCGAGACCTTCGATTTGATCACGCCGGCGATGCAAACCTGGACCAATCTCACGCTGGTCCACCGCGGCACGCCGCTCGTCATCGACGGCATCGGATTCGCCGCCATCGGCCGGCTGCAGCTGCTGCGATTGCTGCAACAGCGCCTGGCGAGCGTTTCAGTGCGGCCGGAAATGAGTTCCCTGAGAAATAAATTTTGCTGGTGTGGCACGACAAAGCTGTTCCCTACGCTGACGCAGACCTTCGTTTCGAACGAGCACGGCAGCTTCAATGCCCATCATTACCGGCATTCGGCGGGAATGAGCACCTTCGTCGTCGAATGCGACCCGGCGACCTGGGGGCGGGCGGGCTTCGCGGCGATGGACGAGGCCGCGACGCTGGCGTACTGCGAGCGCGTGTTTGCCGACACACTCGCCGGGCACCGGCTGGTTTCCAACAAATCCGTGTGGCGCAATTTTCCCAACCTGCGCAACGCGCGCTGGTCCGCGGGCAATACCGTGTTGCTCGGCGATGCGCAGCGCACCGCGCACTTCTCCATCGGGTCGGGCACCCGCCTCGCGATGGAGGATGCGATCGCCTTGACGAAGGCCTTGTCTGAATCCAAGAATGCCATACCGGAAGCACTTGCGGCGTTCGAAGCGGCGCGGCGGCCGATTGTCGAGAAGCTGGTGGCCGCCGCCGATGCGAGCGGCGAGTGGTACGAGCGCTTCCCGGAGCACATGCGGCTTGCGCCGCGGGAGCTCGCCTGGAGCTACCTACAGCGCAGCGGCCGCGTCGATCCGGAGAAGCTGCGCAGGATCGCGCCGAATTTCGTCGGCGGTTGAACGTTGGAGGGGAGGACAGGCGATGCTGTTTCCTACGACCCTGGTCGGCAGCTATCCGCAGCCGGACTGGCTGATCGACCGCGAAAAGCTCGCCAAGCGCTTCCCGCCGCGGATGCGCGCGAGGGAGCTCTGGCGCGTGCCCGAGCCCTGGCTCGCCGAGGCGCAGGACGACGCGACGCTGCTCGCAATCCGCGCCCAGGAAGAGGCGGGCCTGGACATCGTCACCGATGGCGAGATCCGCCGCGAGAGCTATTCCAACCGCTTCGCCACGGCGCTCGAAGGGGTCGACAGCGACAATCCCGGCACCGGACTCGATCGCTCGGGGCACCCGATCAGCCTGCCGCGCATCGCCGGCAAGATCCGGCGCCGCCGCCCGGTAGAGGTGGACGACCTGCGGTTCCTGAAAAGGCATACCAGCAAGCGGGTCAAGATCACCGTTCCCGGCCCGTTCACCATGAGCGAGCAGGCGCAGAACGACTACTACCAGACCGGGGAAGAGGCGGCGATGGACTACGCGGTAGCGGTGAACGAGGAGATCCGCGACCTGTTCGCCGCCGGCGCCGACGTGGTGCAGATCGACGAGCCGTGGATGCAGGCGCGGCCGGAGAAGGCGCGCCAGTACGGGCTGAAGGCGCTCAATCGCGCGCTGCAGGGCGTCTCGGGCACCACCGCCGTGCACATCTGCTTCGGCTACGCGGCGGTGATCCACCAGAAACCCCCGGGCTACTCGTTCCTGCCCGAATTTTCGGCTTGCGCCTGCGACCAGGTTTCGATCGAGGCCGCGCAGCCGGCGCTTGACTGTTCCGTCCTATCCACCCTGAAAAACAAGAAAATAATGATCGGCTGCATCGATCTGAACGACATGACGATCGAAACACCGGAAATCGTCGTCGCGCGCATCAAGCGCGCGCTGCCTTACGTGCCCAAGGAGCACGTGATCCTCGCGCCCGACTGCGGCATGAAATACCTGCCGCGCGACGTTGCCTTCGGAAAAATGAAGGCCATGGTCGAAGGCGCGAAGATCCTGCGCGCCGAATACGGCGCTCGGTAGACCGGGGTCAGATCCCGGTTTGCCTCATGCCTTCCTGTAGTCGGGCACCGGGAACACCGGTTTCGCGGTCGCGGCGGTCGCCGGCAGCACGAGGGTCGGCGTGAGATTCAGGTTCTGGATGCATGCCGAGGCGTTGCCTTCGACCTGGCCCTTGGCGTTGAACTTGATCGCCCCGCCGAGCATCATCCGATTCCTGATGTCGGTCTGGCGGATGGCCTCGGTCAGCGTCCTCGCGTCGCTGGATCGCGCGCGCTTGAAAGCGTCGGCAGCAATCATCAGCGCCTCGAAGGTGTAGCCGACGTTGAGCACGTGGAACATCATCTTGTCCTTCGGGTTTTGCTTGTCGAAGGCCTTCTCGACCCTCTTGGCCAACTCGGTCTTCGGGTCGTACCAGGGCACGTTCGAGATGCAGTACTCGGAGAGCTTGCCGAGGGACTTGTAGAGCTGATCTTCGTACATTCCGGGATTTCCCGGCGCGATGATGCCCATCGGGTTCCAGCGCTGCTTGACCATTTCGCGGCGCAGAATGATGGCGTCATTCAGGCGGCACACCAGCAGCAGGAAGTCGGCGTTGGTCGCCTTCGCCTTCGAAACCTCGACCGTCAGGTCCTTGGCCGCGGGATCGTAGGCGATCGTGTCCACGATCTTGAACGGCAGGTAGCTGAGCGTCGGAAAGATCGCGCCGATCGCCTTGGCATTTGCCTGGCCGAAGGTGTCGTTGACGTGCATGAACACCGCGCTGCGCGGCGCGGTCCTGGTCGCCTGGAACAGGTCGCGTATCAATCCCAGGCCGTTGCGCACCAGCTCGGGGCTGGTGGGGAAATTGCGGAAGGTGAACTTGTAGCCCTGCTCGGTGATCTGCGGCGCGGCCGCGATGTTGATCACGAAAGGCACGCCGCGCTGCTCGCACACCTGCGCGATGGCACCCGCCGCGCCGGAATCGAACGGTCCCACCAGCACGTGCGCGCCTTCCTGGATCAGGCGCTCGGCCCGGGTGCGCGCGGTATCGACATTGGTCTCGGTGTCGGCGTTCATCAGCTCGATGTCGACGCCGAGCATCTCCCGGATCACGCCGGGGGCGAGGTCGGCGCCCTTCTGGCAGGACTGGCCGATGAGGCCCTGCACGCCGGACCTCGGCAGCAGGACGCCGACTTTGAGCCTGGCCCCCTAGCCGCGCGCGATGCCGAACGGGGCAAGCGCGGATGCGGCGAGCGCGGTATTGAAGGTGCGGCGGCTGATGGTCATGATGTTCTCCCGTAAGTGATGACATCGTCAGGCAAAGCAGTGGCATGCAGCTTTTCGACCAGTGCGGCGCGCCTTTCCAGCACCGCGCGCTGGTTGATGTAGCCCTTGTCGGTGATTTCGTTGCCGTCGATCGACGGCGGTTCGGCCATCACCAGCAGGCGGGTGGGATGGGTCGAGCTGCCGGCCTCCTTGGCGAGGAGCGTCAATGCGCTCGCCAGTTTTTTTCGAATTTCTTCCTGGGAAACATCTTTTGCAGCGGCCGGATTGAGGAACACCAGCGCGCCGATCTCGTCGCGGTCGTGGCCCGTGATCACGGCGTCCTGGATCAGCGGGTTTCCCGCCGCGATCAGCTTCACCCGGACCGCGCCCACGTGCACCCAGGTCCCGGAGCTGAGCTTGAAATCCTCGGCGACGCGGCCGTCGAACACCAGGCCTTTCTCGGGGACCGCCGGGTCGGCGAACTTCATCGCGTCGCCGATGCAGTAAAAGCCCTCGTCGTCGAACGCCACCTTGCTGAGGTCGTCCCGGTGGAAATAGCCCGGGGTCACGTTCGGACCACGCACCCGAACCTCGAGTTTGCCCGCGGCCGGAACGAGTTTCAGCTCGCACCCGGCGACCGGCAGGCCGATGACGCCCGCGCGCTCGATTTGGAAATGCACCTGCGCGGCGAGCGGCGAGGTCTCGGTCGAACCCCAGGCGGAGAGCATCGCCAGGCCGCCGGGTTTCTCGGCCTGCACGAGCCTCTCGATACGCTCCCAGAGGTTCTGCGGCAGCGCAGCGCCGGCATAGAACACCAGGTCGAGCTGGCGAAAGAAGTTCCTGCGCAGCTTCTCGTCGGCCTCGAGGAAGGGCAGCAGCAAGTCGAAGCCGCGCGGCACGTTGAAATACATGGTCGGCGAAATGTCGCCGAGGTTACGCGCGGTCGTATCGATCAGCCCCGGCGCCGGTTTGCCGCCGTCGATGTAGAGCGTGCCGCCGTTGCGCAGCACCATATTGAAATTGTGATTGCCGCCGAACGTATGGTTCCAAGGCAGCCAATCCACGATCACCGGCGGCCGCTCTTCCACGAACGGCCAGCCCTGCGCCAGCATCTGCTGGTTGGCGCAGAGCATGCGGTGCGTATTGATGACGCCCTTCGGATTTCCGGTCGAGCCCGAAGTGAAAAGAATTTTTGCCACCGTATCCGGCGTGAGGCGCGCAAACGCCAGCTCCAGCGTGGCGCCGGGATTGGTCTCGAGGAGCCTGGTCACCGGCGTCGAGACGGCGCCGACCGCGGCGAGCGCGGGCGCGAACTTTTCCGTCTCGGCGGCAAACACCAGGCCAGGCCTGAGCAGCTCGAAGATCTGCTTCAGCTTGGCGAAGTCCTTCGACATCAGCGAGTACGCAGGGGAAATTGGCGCCACTGGTATTCCCACGTGCATCGCACCCAGCGCGAGCAGCGCGTGGTCGACGCCGTTGTCCGAAAGGATCGCCACCGGTTTGCCCGCATCCAGGCCCAGATTGAGCAGCGCCTGGCCGATGCGGCGCGCATCCGAGAGCGCATCGCGGTAGCTGACCCGCCGCCAGGCGTCGCCCTTGCGCTCGGCGATGAAGATGCGGTCCGGCGCATGCTCGTGCCAGTACACCAGCCAGTCGCCGACCGCGCGCGCGTAGGGCTTGAGGGCCTGCGGCGAGCGCAGCACCATCGTGCCGTCGGCGCGTTTTTCGACCTTGACCTCCGCCGGTGCGTAGCGCAGCCGCGTGTGCAGGCGCATCAATTCTCCCAACCCGGAATAATATCCTTCAATCCGGCCGCCGGACGCCGAGGTAGGCCTCGATCACCCGGGGGTCCGCAAGCACTTCAGCGGGCGGCCCCCCGGCAAGCGGCACACCGTGGTCGAGCACATAGAGCCGGTCCGCAAGATCGGCGACCATCTGCATGTCGTGCTCGACCCAGATCATGGGGATTCCGAGCTCGTGCTTGATTCTCAGGATGTGGCGTGCCAGGTCTTCGCGTTCATCCCGGTTCAGGCCCGCGGAC
>MEQQ01000015.1:405-1264 GCA_001770285.1 Betaproteobacteria bacterium RBG_16_66_20 | reverse complement strand
TCGAGCAGCATGACCTTGGGCTGCATCGCGAGCGCGCGCGCGAAACCCACGATCTTCTGGACGCCGAACGGCAGCGCGCCGACGGTCTCATGGCGGTAGCGCTCGAGCTCCGTGAAGTCGAGTACCTGCTCCACCGCTTTGCGGTGCGCCGCTTCTTCCGCGCGCACGCCGCCGGTGAAAAAGCCCTCGGCGAGCAGGCTGGTGCCGATCTTGGCGTGGCGCGCGACCAGCAGGTTTTCGATCACCGTCAAATGCGCGAAAAGCTCGCCATGCTGGAAAGTGCGGGAAAGACCCAGCCGCGCGATCCGATGCGGCGCTAGCCGCGTCAGGTCATTTGCGCCGAAGGTAATGCGGCCGCCGCCCGGCCGGTAGAGGCCGCAGATGCAGTTGAGGATCGAGGTCTTGCCGGCGCCGTTCGGCCCGATCAGGCACAGCAGTTCGCCGTCGCGCGTTTCAAATGAAACATCCTGCAGCACCTGCAGGCCGCCGAACGCGAGGGAAACGCTCTCCAGCCTGAGATGTTCAGCCATACCAGCGCCGGCTCCTGCGGTACTGCTTGACGTCGCGGTAGCTGCGGCGCCCGCCGCCGGTCCCGACGCCCGTTCCGAGATAGAACTCGCGGATGTCCTGGTGCGCCCGCAGCTTTTCCGGCGTGCCGTCGAGCACGATGCGGCCGTTCTCCAGCACGTAGGCGTAATCCGCGACATCCAGCGCCACCGCGGCGTTCTGCTCGACAAGCAGCAGCGTCATGCCGAGGTCCTTGCGGATCGCCTGCAGACGGTGCAGCAGCTCGTCGACGACAAGGGGTGCGAGGCCCTGCGAGAGCTCGTCGACCAGCAGCAACTCCGGCGCGCAGGCA
>MEQQ01000015.1:0-387 GCA_001770285.1 Betaproteobacteria bacterium RBG_16_66_20 | reverse complement strand
GGCAAGCATCTGGCGCTCGCCGCCGGACAGATAGCCGGCCTCGCGCGCCCGCAGGCGGGCAAGCGCGGGGAAATAGTCCCACGCAACTTCAGCAAGCCTGCGCGCATCCGCACCCGGCCTCGGGACCACCGCCTCGATGTTCTCCGCGACCGTCAGGTTCTCGAACACCTTGCTGCGCTCGGGCACCAGCGTGATGCCCCGCGCGGTGATCTGGTGCGGCGGGCGGTTCTCGATGCGCTCGCCACGGTATGCGATCGAGCCTTCGGTAACGCGCGCGTCGTCCAGTCCGATGAATCCGGAAATCGCGCGCAGTGTGGTCGTTTTTCCGGCCCCATTGGTGCCGAGGAGCGCGACGATCGAGCCTTCAGCTACCTCGAGCGAGATGCC
>MEQQ01000014.1:24237-24428 GCA_001770285.1 Betaproteobacteria bacterium RBG_16_66_20 | reverse complement strand
CGCGCGCGATGCAATCGCGCGCGCGTTCCGCGAAAAAGGCTGGAACGCGAAGATCGCCACTGTCACCGGTGATTCGGTGCTCGAGCGCATCGACGAGCTGCACGCGGCCGGCGAACCGCTCGCGCACATGGATACGGGCGCCGACATCGCGACGGTCCGCGACCGGATGCTGTTCGCGAGCGCCTATCTCG
>MEQQ01000014.1:0-24228 GCA_001770285.1 Betaproteobacteria bacterium RBG_16_66_20 | reverse complement strand
CGATCGCGGAGGCCCTCGCGCGCGGCGCCGACATCGTGCTCACCGGCAGAGTGGCGGATGCCGCGCTCACGCTCGGCCCGCTCGCGCACGAATTGGGCTGGCACTGGGACGACTGGAACCGGCTTGCCGCCGGCCTCGCCCTCGGCCACCTGCTCGAATGCTCGGGCCAGGGATCGGGCGGCAACTTCGGCTCGGCGGGCGAATGGGCCAAGGTTCCCGACTATGCGCACCTCGGCTATCCGATCGCCGAAGTGGCCGAGGACGGCAGCGCGTTGTTCACGAAACCCCCCGCAACGGGTGGCCGGGTTTCCTTCGACACGATCCGCCAGCAGCTGCTCTACGAAGTGCACAACCCGCACGCCTATTTCTCACCCGATGTGGTGCTCGACATGGGCACGCTCAAGTTCGATGACGAGGGCGGCGACCGTGTGCGGATCTCCGGCGCCTCTGGCGCGGCGCGGCCGGCTGCGCTCAAGATCGTCGCCGGTTACCAGGATGGCTGGATGGGCACCGGGACGATCGGTTTTGCCTGGCCCGAGGCCTACGCCAAGTGCGAGAAGAGCGCCGAGATCATCCGCACGCTGGTAACCGAGCGCGGCTGGGCGGTCGAGGAAACGAACGTCGAATACATCGGCTACGACTCGCTGCTCGGCGATAACGCGGATCCGACCTACCGCGACCAGTTGAACGAATGCTTCCTGCGCATGACGATCCGGACACGGGACCAGCGGGTCGCCGACGGCTACGGCCGCCTGTTTCCCTGGCTGGGACTCTCCGGCCCGCCATTCGCCGGCAGCCTGAAAGGCGTGCAACCCGCAACCGAGCTGTTGGGCATTTGGCCGACTTTGGTCCGGCGAGAACTCGTGGAAAAAAACATAAGCATGGAAATCGAAAGCATCTGATGCCGCAGTTGATCCGCACGCCCCTCTGGAAAATCGCGCACGCGCGCTCGGGCGACAAGGCCGATCGCGCCGACATCGGCCTGTTTGCCTACGATGCCGAAACCTATACGGTGCTCAAGCGCGAGGTGACGAGGGAACGCCTCGCCGCGCACTTCGCCGCGCTCGCCACGGGAGCGGTCGAACTCTGGCCGCTGGACAACATTCTGGCGCTGAAAATCGTGCTCAACGGCGCGCTGCAGGGCGGCGCGGCGCGGTCGTTGCGGATGGACAACCTCGGCAAGAGCGTCGCCGCCCAATTGTTAAGAATGGAAATAGAAGCACCGCAAGACTTGCCTCGCCTGGTTCGTGAAAAAACCGCGTAACAAAGTTCAAACCGGCGGCAATCGTCGCCAGGAACTGCTGGGCGTATGCGCGCGCCTGTTCCGCGAGAAGGGCTTCGACGGCGCCACGATTCGCGACATCTCGGCCGCCGCGGGGATGCACTCGGGCAGCCCGTTCTACCATTTTCCCAACAAGCAGGAGATGCTGCTCGCGGTGATGGAGGAAGGCCTCGCCCAGGGCCTGCGCCGCTCCGAAGCGGTGCTCGCCGAACGGCTGCCGCCAGCGGAGAAATTCCGGCGCCTGGTGCGCTCCCACCTCGGTACCATCCTCGAGGAGGGCAACGACTTCATCCCGGTGCTGCTCTACGACTGGCGCTCGCTCACCCCCGCGAACCGGCGCCGCGTGATCGCGCTGAAAGACCGCTATGACTCGCTCTGGCAGAGGATGCTCGACGAACTCGCGCGCGCCGGGCTGATCGCCGGTGACCCGCAGATGGCGCGCCTGTTCGTGCTCGGCGCGGTCAACTGGGCCGCGCAGTGGTACCGGCCCCGCGGCCGCATGTCGCTGGATGAAATCGCGGCGCAAGCCGCGCGCCTTCTTCTAAAATGAAATCCCATGAAACTTGCGACCCTGAAAGCCGACCACATCGCGCCGACGCTGCAGGCTGCGCTGGACCAGCGGGTTGTCCCGGCGGGCGAGCGCATCGTGCAGGCGACATGAACCCGCAGTCGATGCCGCTACGGCTTCTGTATGCGGCGCCTGCGCTTGCCTGCGCGGGCCTGCTCGGCTTCGGTTACTACCTGCAGTATTTCGACAACCAGGACCCCTGCCCGCTGTGCCTCGTACAGCGCGGCTTCTACTATGGCGTGATCGTGGTATTCGTCATTGCCGCTCTGCATGGCCCGAAAAGGATCGGGAATGCGGTCTATTGCGCCATTGCGGCCGTTCTGGCGCTGGGCGGCTTCGGTGTCGCGGCGCGCCAGGTCTGGCTGCAGCATCTTCCGATAGATCAAGTCCCTGCGTGCGGCCCGGATTTGTTCTTCATGATGGAAAATTTTCCCCTTCGCCGCCTGCTCGAGAAGCTGTTTCTGGGTTCGGGACAGTGCGCGGAGGTAAACTGGCGGTTCCTCGGCTTCTCCATTGCCGAGTGGTCGCTTGCCTGCTTCGCGGGACTCGCGCTCTACGCTCTCTGGCTCGGGTTCAGGCGCCGCTAGCAAAGGACCGGAGCCATCGTTTCCCCGCTCACGCGCGCCGGCGGAACAGCGGTTGCGGCCGCGCCGCGGTGGCCTGGTAGCTCTCGCTGAAGTCGCCGAACGCGGCGAGCGCCGCCTGCGCGTCCTCGCCTGCGCGCAGCTGGAAGGCATCGAAGCCGCATTGCGCCATGGCGTGGAGGTGGTCGCGCGCCACCTCGCCCACCGCGCGCAGCTCACCGGTGTAACCGTAGCGCTCCCGAAGCAGGCGCGCGATCGAGTAGCCGCGGCCATCGGCGTACTTCGGGAAGTTCACCGCGACCGCCCGGATTTGTGCGCCCGGCCCGCCGAGCCTGCCCGCAAGCACGGCCGGGTCGTCGGTCGGCTGCAGCACCACCAGGTCAGGCGGCGGCGAGGGCTCGTCGACGATCCGTCGTTCTTTGATCAGGGTTGCCATAGACGCTTTGCTTGAAAGGTTCGATGCCGAGGCGGTGCACCACGTCGACGAAGCGCTCGGCCTGGCTGTCGCGCCGCTCGAGGTAGGTTTCGATCAGCCGCTCGATCACGTCCGGGACCTCGGCGCGCGCGAAAGCAGGGCCAATCACTTTGCCCAGGGACGCATGCAGCGGCCGGCCGATCTCGCCCGTCGGGGTTACGCCTGTCCGGGTCGCACCCTGGTTGCCGCCGATTTCGATCTGGTACCACTCGGCGCCGTTCTTGTCGACGCCGAGAATGCCGATGTGACCGACATGGTGGTGGCCGCAGGCGTTGATGCAGCCCGAGATGTTGAGATCCAGCTCGCCGATGTCGTGCAGGTAGTCGAGATCATCGAACCTGCGCTGGATCGATTCGGCCACCGGTATCGACTTGGCATTCGCCAGCGCGCAGAAATCGCCGCCCGGGCAGGAAATGATGTTGGTCAGCAATCCGATATTCGGCGTCGCGAGACCGAGCGCGCGAAGCTCCTGCCACAGGCCGTGCAGCTCGGCCTGGCGCACGTCGGCGAATACCAGGTTCTGCTCGTGCGTGACGCGCAGCTCGCCAAGCGAGTAATGGTCGGCCAGTTCCGCGATCCGCTCCATCTGCCCCGAAGTCAGGTCACCCGGCGGCACGCCGGTCTTTTTCAGCGATAGCGTGACGGCGGCGTAGCCCGGCTGCTTGTGCGGGTGCACGTTGCGCTTGCGCCAGGCCGTGAACGAGGTCTTCACATCGGGGTACGCGATGTCCTGCAGCTTTTCATAGTGCGGCCGGGTGAATCGGGCCTCGATCCGGCGGACCTCTTCTTCGACCACGGTCGCGGGGCCATCTTTGAGATGCGCCCATTCCGCCTCGACTTCCTCGCGGAAGCTGTCGACGCCGCGCTCCTTCACCAGGATCTTGATGCGCGCCTTGAAGATGTTGTCGCGCCGGCCGTAGCGGTTGTAGACGCGCAGGATCGCGTCGAGGTAGGTCAGCAGGTGCCGCCAGGGCAGGAATTCGCGGATCACGTGGCCTATGATCGGCGTGCGCCCCAGCCCGCCGCCGACAATTACCCGGAATCCGACATCGTTATCGGAATTTTTTACTGCATGCAGGCCGATATCATGAACCAAGGTGGCTGCCCGGTCCGCGACCGCGCCGCTGACTGCGATCTTGAATTTGCGCGGCAGGTAGTTGAACTCCGGGTGGAGGGCGGACCACTGCCGGATCAGCTCGCACCAGACGAAGGAATCGACGATCTCGTCGCGCGCCACGCCGGCGAAGTGGTCCGCGGTGATGTTGCGCACGCAGCTGCCGGAAGTCTGGATCGCGTGCATCTGCACCGTGGCGAGCTCGGCGAGGATCTCGGGCACGTCCTCGATTTTCGGCCAGTTGAGCTGCAGGTTCTGGCGCGTGGAGAAATGGCCGTAGCCGCGGTCGTAGCGGCGCGCGATGTCGGCGAATTTCCTCAGCTGGCGTGAGGACAGCAGCCCGTAGGGAATCGCGATGCGCAGCATCGGCGCATAGCGCTGCACATACAGGCCGTTGCGCAACCGCAGCTGCCTGAAGTCATCCTCCGAGAGCTCGCCGGCGAGGAAGCGCCGCGTCTGGTCGCGGAACTGCGCCACGCGCTCGTCCACCAGCCGCTGGTCGATATGGTCGTAGAGGTACATCGCGCCACGCAGATTACGCGGCAGGCCATATTTCTCAAAAGACTGTTATGTTACGATGATATAACTGAACAGTATTAACTAAGCGCATGAAACTTCAGCAATTACGCTACGCCTGCGAAATCGCCCGCCGGGAACTCAACGTCTCGGCGGCCGCAGAGGCGCTGCACACTTCCCAGCCCGGCATCAGCAAGCAGCTCAGGAGCCTGGAGCAGGAACTCGGCATCGAGATCTTCGTGCGCAACGGCAAGCGTCTGGTCGGGGTGACCGAACCCGGGCGCGCGGTGATCGTAATCGCGGAGCGCATGCTTGCGGATGCGGCGAACCTGAAGCGCGCTGGAGAGGACTTCGCGGGGGAGAAGCTCGGCACGTTGACGATCGCGACTACCCACACTCAGGCGCGCTACGCGCTGCCGAAGGCGGTGGCCGCGTTCAAGCGCCGCTACCCGAAGGTGCAGCTTTTCATCCATCAGGGCAACCCGACCCAGATCTCCGAGGAGGTGGCCCGGGGCGAAGCCGACCTGTGCGTCGCGACCGAGCATATCGCGGAGCACGCCGGGCTGGTGGCGCTCCCCTGCTACCGGTGGAACCGCTGCATCGTGGTGCCGCCCAAGCACCCGCTGCTGAAGGTCGCGCCGCTCACGCTCGAGGCGGTCGCCAAGTACCCGATCGTCACCTACGACTTCGCCTACGCCAATCGCTCCATGGTCAACCGCGCTTTCGCGCAGCGCGGCCTCGCGCCGCAGGTGGTTCTGACCGCGTTCGATGCCGACGTGATCAAGACCTACGTCGAACTCGGGCTGGGCGTGGGCATCATGGCCGCCATGGCTTTCAATCCGAAACGCGACCGGCATTTGCGCGCGATCGATGCCGCGCACCTTTTCCCCTCCTCGACCACGCGCCTGGGAATCAAGCGCGGCGCCTACCTGCGGCGTTACGCCTACGATTTCATCGAGCTGTTCGCACCGACGCTGTCGCGCGACCTGGTCGAGAGGACGGTGATGGAAAAGGAAGGCTCGCGCTACGAGCTCTAGCTCTGAAAAATCGGGCCGCGCGCCCGCTTTTCGTCACCCGTGCGTGCGGATGAAGTCCTTGACCTTCGGGTAGATGGTTTCGCGCCAGCGCCGGCCGGAGAAGATGCCGTAGTGGCCGGCCCCCGGGGCGACGTAGTGCTCGCGCCGCTCGGCCGGAATGTTGAAGCACAGCAGGTGCGCCGCCTCGGTCTGGCCGTTGCCGGAGATGTCGTCCAGCTCGCCTTCGATGCTGAGGAGCGCGGTGTCGCGGATCGCCTGCGGCCGCACCAGCTGGTCGCGAATGAACAGGCGCCCCTTGGGCAGTGCGAAATCCTGAAACACCGCCTTCACCGTGTCGAGGTAGTACTCGGCAGGCAGGTCGAGCACCGCGTTGTACTCGTCGTAGAAATCGCGGTGCTTCTCGGCCGAATCGCCGTCGCCGTTCAGCAGGTGGTTGAAATAGTCCCAGTGCGCGTTCATGTGGCGGTCCGGGTTCATCGCCACGAAGCCGAGGTGCTGCAGGAATCCGGGGTAGACGCGCCGCGCGTAGCCCGGATATCTGTCCGGCACGCGCTGGATCAGGTTCTGCTCGAACCACGAGTAGGGCTTGCGCGTGGCGAGGTTGTTGACCGCGGTCGGGCTCTTGCGCGCATCGATCGGCCCGCCCATCATCACCATCGTCTTTGGCGCCAGGCAACGGGATGCGGGCGCGTTTTCCTGCGCCATCAGGGCGACCGCGCAGAGCACCGGCACGGTGGGCTGGCATACGGAGATCACGTTAAGGTTCGGCCGCTGCGGGTCCGTCAGCAGCGTGATGAACTCACGCACATAGTCCACGTAGTCGGCAAGGTGGAACGGCCCCGCGCTGAGCGGCACCATCCTCGCGTCCACCCATTCGGTGATCCAGACCTCGTGATCGGGCAGCAGTTCGCGCACCGTATCGCGCAGCAGCGTCGCGTGGTGGCCCGAGAGCGGCGCCACCAGCAGCACGCGCGGGTCGTTGCGGCGGCCGCGCCGGGGCCCTTCGATGGCGCGGCGGAAATGGACCAGCCTGCAGAACGGCTTTTCGAGTTCGGTGACGGCGTCGACCGCGACTTCGCGTCCGTCGATGGTCGTGCTGTCGATGTTCCAGGCAGGCTTCTCGTAGCGCTGCGTGACGCGCAGGAACAGCTCGCTGGAGGCGGCGACCCTGCGCGCGATCGGGGAGTAGGCGAAGGGGCTGAACGGGTGCCCGAACCAACCGCGCGCGGCCTCTGCGGCATGTCGCCAAGGTCCGAGCAGCACATGCTGCGTTTCGTACAGTTTGTACAGCATCCGCCCTCACCATATCAGATTTGTGGCAGTGCGGCATTTCCAGAGGGCGGACCGGGCGAGGGCCTGATCGGGGTATTCTTCCCGCAATGCGACGCTGGTTACGATTTGCCGCCCGGTTGACGGCCCTCGCGGCAGCACTCGCGGGTGTGCTTCTGGCGGGGGCCTACTTCCATCTGCGCCAGTCCCTGCCCCAGACCAGCGGCGAGATCCGCCTCGCCGGCCTCGCCGCTGCGGTGGAGGTTGTGCGCGACCCCTACGGCATACCGCACATCTTCGCCGGAAACCTCGAGGACGCGAGCTTCGCGCTCGGCTACGTGCACGCGCAAGACCGGCTCTGGCAGATGGAGATGAGCCGGCGCATTGCCGCCGGGCGCGTGGCCGAGCTGGTCGGCGCGGGCGCGCTCGAATCCGATCGCTTCATGCGCACGCTCGGCGTGCGCCGCTCGGCCGAAGCGAACCTGCGCGTGCTCGATGCCGAGACGCGCCAACTCCTCGAGTCCTATGCCGCGGGCGTGAACGCCTTTCTCGCCTCCGGCCCGGTGCTGCCGCTGGAATTCTGGCTCACCGGCGCGCGCCCCGAACCCTGGACCGCGGCCGACTCGATCGGCTGGGCAAAGATGATGGCATGGGATCTTGGCGGCAACTTCAGAAACGAACTGCTCAGGATGAGCCTCGCGAGGACGCTGCCGCTCGCGCGCATCCACCAGATCCTGCCGCCTTATCCCGGCGAGCAGCCGCCCGTGATTGCCGACCTGAAGGAACTCTACGGCACGCTCGAGCGCGACGCGGTGCAACTCGCGCAGTTTGCTCCCGACAACGACGGCCTGGGCTCCAACAACTGGGTGGTTTCCGGCGCGCGCAGCGCGAGCGGCAAGCCGCTGCTCGCCAACGATCCGCATCTCGGGCTCACCGCGCCGCCGGTGTGGTACTTCGCGCACATCTCGGTACCCGGCGCGAACGTGATCGGCTCGACACTGCCCGGCGTGCCCGGAATCATTCTCGGACGCAACGAGCGCATCGCCTGGGGTTTCACCAACACCGGGCCCGACGTGCAGGACCTCTACATCGAGAAGCTGGACGCCAGCGGCGGCTACCTCGCGCCCGAGGGCCCGCGCCGGTTCCGGGTGATCGAAGAGACGATCCGGGTGAAGGGCGCCGAGCCCGAGAAGCTCCAGGTGCGCGTTTCGCGCCATGGCCCGGTGATCTCGGACGTGCTGCGCGCCGCGCAGGACGCGGCGCCGCGCGGGCACGTGATCGCTTTCGCCTGGACCGCGCTCGCCGACGACGACCGCAGCATGCAGGCCGCGCTCAGGTTCGCGCGCGCCCGCGAATGGGACGGCTTTCTCGCGGCAGCGCGCGACTTCCAGTCGCCGCAGCAGAACATGGTATATGCCGACGTCGAAGGCAACATCGGCTTCGTCGCCGCGGGCCGCGTGCCGGTGAGGAAACCCGCCAACGACCTGAAAGGCATGGCGCCGGCGCCGGGCTGGCTGGCGAAATACGACTGGGACGGCTATGTCCCGTTCGAGCAGCTGCCGCAGAGTCTCAATCCGGCGAGCGGCGCGGTAGTCACCGCGAACCATCGCATTATCCCGCCGGGTTACGCGCACTTCATCAGCTCGGACTGGCAGCCGCCGTATCGCGCCGACCGCATCCAGCAACTGCTCGATGCCACGCCCAAGCACACGGCGCAGAGCTTTGCGCGCATCCAGGCCGATGTCGTGTCGCTCGCGATGCGCGAGCTGCTGCCGCAGCTGCTCGCCGCGCGGCCGCGCAGCGAAGCAGCGCGCAAGGCGCTGGCCCTGCTCGCGCAATGGGACGGTGCGATGGCGCCGGAGCGCAGCGAACCGCTCATCGCCTGGGCCTGGTGGCGCGAGCTGACGCGCGCGATCTACGCCGACGAACTGGGCGAGGCATTCCGCGCCAACTGGCTCTCGCGCGCCGTGTTCCTCGGCAATGTCCTGTCGGGCGATCCGGCCCTCGCGCGCTGGTGCGACGACGTGCGCACGCCCGCGGTGGAAACCTGCGAAGAACTGCTCGCGCTATCGCTGGAGGCGGCGCTTGCGGACCTCGCAAGACGCCACGGCAGCGACCAGCTCCGCTGGCGCTGGGGCGAAGCGCACGCCGCGCGCCACGAGCACCGCCCCTTCGGCCGTCAGCCGCTGCTGGCGAGGTTTTTCGACATCCGCGTGCCCTCCCCCGGCGATGCCTATACGGTGAACGCCGGGCGCAACAACCTGAACGACGAAGCGCAGCCCTTCGCCAACCGCCATGCGGCGAGCCTGCGCGCGATCTACGACCTGTCCGACCTGGAGAAGTCGCTCTACATCCACTCCGGCGGCCAGTCGGGCAACATCTTCTCGGACCACTACGAGGCGTTCACCGAGGCCTGGGCGAAGAACGAGTACATCCCGATGCGCACCGAGAGGAAGACCCTCGATGCCGAGCCGCACCAGCTGCTGCGGCTAGTCCCCGTCCGTTGATTTCAGCCATTGCGCCTGGACTTCAAGGCGCGCGACTTCGGTCTCGATAAACGTTCGGTCAACCGCGGTCGCAGCGAGGATGTATCGGATGTCGCGCAGGTGCTTGTCCGAGCCGCCTTCGCGCAGGAATTCAAGCTTGCGCAGAATCACGTATTCCGGCGGCGCGATCCAGGCGCCGCTGCCGGCGAGCTCGATGCGGCGCCGGTGTTCCAACGCCCAGGCGTGCAATCGATCGTGTGCGGCAAGATAGATGTCGGCCTTGAACTGGCTCTTGTGATGGATCAGGTTGAACATGCCTCGTGCGTTGCGCGCAATCTCCTCGCGCAATATCTCCTCGGGCGGAACGTAGTAGTCGGCTTCCGGAAACGCGGACCGCAGGGCCGGGACGTTCTGCAATTTCAACAGCAAGACCACGTCGATGTCGGCCGTCAGCCGCGGTTCGCCGTAGACGCTGGCGGCGACGGATCCGGTAACGCAATAAGGCAGGCCGAGGCGTTCGAGCGGTTCGAGGAACGGCGCAAATGGGTCAGGTGCCGGCATGGCGCAGCGACCGGCGCGCCTCGTGCTCGAGCCGCTCGTCAGGCCAGTCCGGGTGCGTCATGCGCAATCCCGCCATCCGCAGCCGGATGCCGGTGTCGTAAAGTGCAGCGACCGCCTCCAGCTTCTGTGCCGGCGTGGCGCGCTTCAGCGCCTCAAGTTGGACCGGATGAATGGGCTCGTTCATGGCTTCAGGAATATTACACCTGCGAATCAAATTCAGCCTGCAACCATGTGAATGTCAGAGCGCCAAGCAAAATTGACTCTGACCCCAATGTTCCCCAACCCGGCGGCCAGTCCAGCGCGAACAGGCCGACCAGCAGCACGCCGTTGGCGAAGGCAATGAGCGCCGGCTTCACGGCCGCGCGGAAGTCCTGCGCAGGTAAAGGTTGTTCGCCACCAGCGCGCCGATCACGATCGCCGCGCCGCCGATCTCGATCGCGGCGAAGCTGCGGCCGAGCCAGGCCTCGATCGCGAACACGATGATCGGGACGAGATTCAGCATCAGCATCGCGTTCAGGGCGCCGAGGTATTTGACGCCGTTGTTGAAGCCGAGAACGCCGAGCACCACGGTGAAGACGATGAAATAGGCGAGCTGCCATTTCACCGACCACACCTGCTCGAGCGTCGGCAGGACCGAGTAGCCCATGCCGATGGTGAAGGCGTTGACCGCGACGAGGCCGATGGTGCCGGGGATGCAGGTGAGCACCGTCATGCGCAGCGGCGACCAGCCGGAAAAATGATGCCCCGCCATGGTGTAGATCACCCAGCTCAGCGCGCCGAGGAACACGAGCAGGTCGCCGACGAGCGAGCCGCCTTCGAACAGCTGCGCGAGGCTGCCCTTGGTCACCACCAGCAGCACGCCGCCGATCGCCGCCGCGATGCAGCCCACGGTGAACGGCGCCGGCCGCAGCCCGCGCGCGAGCCAGACCGCGAGCGCGGTCATCGGCGTCTGCAGCGCCATGATGATCGAGGCGTGCTCCGGCCGCGTGTAGGCGAGCCCCCACCAGACCAGGATATTGAAGCCGCAAAAGCCGACCAGGCCGAACACTGCCGCGGGGAGAAAGCGCCCGCCGTAGCGCAGCGCCGGCCTGCCTTCGGCGAGCCACAGGATCGCGATGAACAGGAGCACGCCGACGCAATAGCGCGACGAGCCGAGGAAAAACGGATCGAGCACCGGCAGCGTGCGCTTGGCGATCGAAAACATCGCGCCCCACGACAGGACCGCGATGCCGAGCCAGACCAGGCCTCTGAGAAGATGGGCCTGGTTGATTTTCTACGCCGTTTTCTTCTCGTCGCGCAGCGCCCGGCGCAGGATCTTGCCGACGTTGGTCTTCGGCAAATCGGTCCGGAACTCGACATACTTCGGCTGCTTGTAGCCGGTCAACTGCGCCTTGCAGTGCTCGCGCACCTGGGCTTCGGTCAGCGACGGGTCCTTCTTGACGATGAACAGCTTGGGCACTTCGCCCGAATGCTCGTCGGGCACGCCGATCGCCGCGACTTCAAGCACCCCCGGCATCATCGCCACCACCTGCTCGATTTCGTTCGGGTACACATTGAAGCCCGATACCAGGATCATGTCCTTCTTGCGGTCGACGATCCTGATGAAGCCTTTCTCGTCCATGATGCCGACATCGCCGGTGTAGAGAAAGCCGTCGGGCCCGATGACTTTCGCCGTTTCGTCCGCGCGCTGCCAGTAGCCTTTCATCACCTGCGGGCCGCGAATGCAGATCTCGCCCGCCTCGCCCAGTTTCACGTCCTGCCGATCGTCGTCGCGGATCGCGATCTCGGTCGACGGCACCGGCAGCCCGATCGAGCCGCTGTAGCCGGCGAGGTCGAGCGGGTTCATGGTCGCGACCGGGCTGGTCTCGGTCAGGCCGTAGCCCTCGAGCAGGGTGCTGCCGGTCATCTGCTTCCACTTGTCGGCGACCGCCTTTTGCACCGCCATGCCGCCGCCGCCGGTGATCTTCAGGGACGAGAAGTCGAGCTTGGCGAATTCGGGATTGTTGATCAGCGCGTTGAACAGCGTGTTCACGCCGGTGATCATGTTGTAGCGGTGCTTGCCGAGTTCCTTGACGAAGCCGGGAATGTCGCGCGGATTGGTGATCAGGATGTTGCAGCCGCCCCCCTTCATCATCAGCAGGCAATTCACCGTCAGCGAGAAAATGTGGTACAGCGGCAGCGCAGTGACGATCATGCCGGGCTCGCCCTTGAGTCCGGAAAGCAGCCATCCGTCCATCTGCTCGATATTGGCGAGGATGTTGCGGTGAAGCAGCATCGCGCCTTTCGACACCCCGGTGGTGCCTCCGGTGTACTGCAGGAAGGCGATGTCCTCGTGCCCGACCTCGACCGGCTTCAGCGCCTTGCCGGCGCCCTCGGCGAGCATGTCGTTGAAGCGCAGGGCGCCCGGCAGGTCGAATGCCGGCACCATCTTCTTCACGTTGCGCACCACGAAATTCACGATCATGCCCTTCACGCCGAGCATGTCGCCGAGCGACGCGACGATCACGTGCTTCACCGGGGTCCTGGCGCGCACTTCCTGCAGCGTGTGGGCGAAGTTCTCCAGGATCACGATCACTTCGGCGCCCGAGTCGTTCAGCTGGTGCTCGAGCTCGCGCGCGGTGTAGAGCGGATTGACGTTCACCACGATCCCGCCCGCGCGCAGCGTGCCGTACAGCGCCACCGGGTATTGCAGGCAGTTGGGCATCATGATCGCCACGCGCACGCCCTTGCCGTAGCCCTTCGATTGGAGCCACGCGCCGAAGGCGCGCGACATGGTGTCGAGATCGGCGAAGCTGATGGTCTTGCCCATGCAGTGGAACGCCGGGCGCAGGCTGTTCTCCACCACCTTCTTGTCGACCAGGTCGCCGACCGATCGGTATTGCCGGTAGTCGACTTCGGCGGGAACGCCGGGCGGATAGCTCTTCAGCCAGATCTTTTCCATGGGGACCCCTCCTGCGCGAATTCTAGCCTAGCGCACGCGCGCAAAGAGGCGGACCACAAGGGGAGCGGCGAGACAGCCGGCGCCGATCGCGGCGTAGGCCCAGGCCCAGGCCGCAACGCTCGTCTTGCCGCCGGCGAGGTCGAGCGCGGCGCCGAACAGCGACGGACCCAGCATGCCGCCCGCGAAGCCCGCCAGCGAATACAGCCCAAGGGCCGCGCCGCGCAGCTCGGCCGGGGCGGCCGCGACCAGCCCCGCGGTGAGGGTCGCCGACTCGGCCATCACCAGCATCGAATACACGATCAGCAAGGCGATCACGAACGCCCAGTGCAGCGACCCGGCAAATGCGAGCCCGATGCCGCAGGCGCCGGAGCCGAGCATCGCGATCTGGATCCACTGCCGCCGGCCGATCCGCAGCGCAATCTCGTTGCCGGCGATGGACGCGGGCACCGCAAGCAGGTTGACCGCCGCCGCGATGCCCGCGAAATTCCAGGGAAACGCCTCTCCCGCCGCCTGCAGGCCCGCCGCATAGGCGAGAAACGCGACCATCCAGCTGCGCGAGCCGAACAGTTCGACGCAGTGCGCGACGTAGCCGAGCGTATATCCGGCCGCGGCGCTGCTGGCGAGCACTTTGCGCCAGGAAGCAAGCGGGAAAAGGGTGGCGAGAGAAAACGAATGCGCCGGTCCCGGTTCGGTTCTTGTTTTTTCTATGGAGAACAGAACCAGCCATCCGGCGCAGAGCGGCCCCGCCGCCGAAACCACGAACGCGGATCGCCAACCATAGGCGGGCGCGAGCACGCCCGCGAGGACGAGCGAGAGCGCGAATCCGATGCCGAAGAACGCGGTGTAGAACGCGATGTAACGGCTCTGCGAGGGACCGGCCGTGCGGTCCGAGAGCAGGCGCAATCCCGGCATGTAGGTCCCGGCCACGCCGGCGCCCAGCAGCACCTGAAACAGCATCGCGCCCGCGAGCCCGTGCGCGGCAAGGCCGAAGCCCGCCGCGCCGGCCGTCGCAAGCAGGCAGCCGGCAAGATAGACGCGCCTGCCGTCGATGCGGTCGGTGAGCGCCGTCCAGTAGGACACGGTGGCGACGTAGCCGGCGAAGAACGCGCTTGCGATCATGCCGGCTTCGGCGTTGCTGAGCTCCCAGAGGTCGCGCAGCTCGGGCAGCAGCGCGGCGAAGGTCGCGAAGCCCAGCATCGAAAGGATGTGGGCCGCAATCAGGATGATGGCGGCGCTATTCAGCGGTGTTTGAATGCGGGTTTTCTTTTCTCGACGAACGCCGCCATACCCTCTTTCTGATCATCCAGCGCGAAGGTGGCGTGGAACATGCGTCGCTCGAAGCGCACGCCTTCCGACAAGGTGGTTTCGTAGGCGCGGTTGATGGCCTCCTTCGCCAGCATCGCGACCGGCAGGGAGTACGAGGCGATCTTTTCGGCCACCGCCATCGCCTCTTCCATCAGCTTGCCGGCCGGCACCACGCGCGAGACGAGGCCCGCGCGCTCCGCTTCCTGCGCGTCCATCATGCGCGCGGTGAGGCACAGATCCATCGCCTTCGCCTTGCCGACCGCGCGCGGCAGGCGCTGCGTGCCGCCGGAACCCGGGAAGGTGCCCAGATTGATCTCGGGCTGGCCGAATTTCGCGCTGTCGGCGGCGATGATGATGTCGCACATCATCGCCAGCTCGCAGCCGCCGCCGAGCGCGTAACCGGCGACCGCCGCGAGCACCGGCTTCCTCACGTTGCGGATGTGCTCCCAGTCGCGCGTGACGTAGTCGGACTTGAAGGCGTGCTGGAAATCGAAGTCCTTCATGGCGCCGATGTCGGCGCCGGCGGCGAAAGCCTTCTCGTTGCCCGTGATCAGGATCGCGCCGATGCCGTCGTCGGCATCGAAGCCGTACAGCGCGGCGCCGAGTTCCTGCATCAGTTTCGGGTTCAGCGCGTTCATCTGCTTGGGGCGGTTGAGGGTGATGAGCGCGACGCGCCCCCTGACCTCGGCAGTGATGAATTCGTAGCTCATGCGTTTTCGCTTTCGAAAGGACCCTTGGGTTGGAGGTGCATTTTAGCTAAGCTTGGCGCATGCAACCCATCCTTGTTTCGCTCGAATATTGAACCTGACAAGAAAAGACCTTGAGCGGGCGGCGCAGCTTGTCCATGCCGCGATGGCGCCGACACCCCAGTATGCGTGGCCGCTCCTGTGCGAACGCGCAGGCACCGAGGTATGGGTGAAGCACGAGAACCATACCGCCACCGGCGCCTTCAAGATCCGCGGCGGACTGGTGATGTTGGACAGCCTGAAGCGCGCGCAACCGGCGCTCGCGGGCGTGGTCAGCGCGACGCGCGGCAACCACGGCCAATCGCTCGCCTACGCCGGCCGCCGCCACGGCGTGCGCACCGTGATCGTGGTGCCGCTGGGCAACAGCCGCGACAAGAACGCCGCGATGCGCGCCTGGGGCGCGGAACTCGTCGAGCACGGCCGCGATTTCGACGAAGCGCGCGAGCACGCGGCGAGCCTTGCCGCGACGCAGGGGCTGGAATCCATCGGCCCGTTTCACGCCGAACTGGTCGCCGGCGTGGGCAGCTACGCGCTGGAACTGTTTTCGGCGGTGGCGGACCTCGATGCGGTATACGTGCCGATCGGCTGCGGCTCGGGCATCTGCGGCCTGATCGCCTGGCGCGACGCGCTCGGCCTGAAGACGAGGATCATCGGCGTGGTCTCGGAGAACGCGGACTGCTACGCGCTCTCCTTCGAAGCCGGCAAGCCGGTCGAGACGAAGAGCGCCAATACCTTCGCCGACGGCATGGCGGTGCGCGTACCGGTGCCCGAGGCGCTGGCGATGATCCGCGCCGGCGCCGAACGCATCATCCGCGTCAGCGACCAAGAGGTGAAGGCCGCGGTGCGGCACTACTACACCGACACGCACAACCTGATCGAAGGCGCGGGTGCAGCGCCGCTCGCAGCGCTGCTCAAGGACGCGCCAAAGAAGGGCAAGCGCTTCGCCGTCATCGCCTCAGGCGGCAACATCGACCGCGCGGCGTACATCGCAGCCTTAAGCGGCTGACAGAAGGTCCGGAATTCCCGACTCCAGCGCGAGCAGCGCGCGCTTGCGTGAAAGGCCGCCGGCATACCCCGTCAGGGCGCCGTTCGAGCCCACGATGCGGTGGCAAGGCACGATGATGCCGATCGGATTGCGCCCCGTCGCCGCGCCCGCGGCGCGTGCGCTGCCCGCGCACCCCGCGCGGCGCGCGAGTTCGCCGTAGCTGATGGTCTTGCCGAAGGCGACGCTGGAGATCGCCTTCCAGACCGCACGCTGGAACGACGTGCCTTCGGGCGCGAGCGCGACTTCGAAGCGCTTGCGTCTGCCGGCGAAATACTCCTCCAGTTCGCGCTTGGCCTGCTGCAGCACCCTGTGTCGGGGATTCCTTTTCCAGTCGGCCTGCAATCTGGGGTGGTGCTTCTGGCGGTCGAAGTAAACGCCCGCAAGACCGTCGTCACTCGCAACCAGCAGCATGCCGCCATGCGGGCTTTCAAACGTGTCGTAGTAGCGCATGTTCATTCCTTCGTCGTGGGTTTGGTCAGTGAGTGCCAGAGGTGCATGACGGCGTACGCGCGCCAGGGTCGCCAGCCTTCGCCTGCAGCGAGCACGCGGCGCGCGTCGGTCTCGCCCAGCGCCTTCATCACGCCCAGGTCGGTATGCGGAAACGCGTCCGGCCAGGCGAGCGCGCGCATCGCGACGTACTGCGCGGTCCACTCGCCGACGCCCGGCAGCGCGCGCAATTTCTCGAGTGTCGCTTCGATGTCGGCATTCGGCATGAGGACCAGGTCGCCATCGGCTACCGCACGCGCCAGCGCCGCGATGCTGCGGGCGCGCGCGCCGGGCATGCCGAGGCGCGCAATGCGGCCGTAGGGCAGATCGGCGACGCGCTCCGGCGTGGGAAAAATTCTGTTCAATGAATCGAAAGGAGTGTCCAAAGGATCGCCTAGAGCCGCGGCGAACCGGCCGGCGACCGTGCGGGCCGCGGCGACGGTCACCTGCTGCCCGATGATCGCGCGAACCGCGATCTCGAAGCCGTCGAAGGCGCCGGGCACGCGCAAGCCCGGATGGCGCTTCGCCAGAGCGCCAAGCGCCTGCGCCACTTCGGCCGGGTGGCAGGCAAGATCCATCAGCGCCTTGACTCGCGACAGCACCGGCGGCAGCGCCTTGGCGAGCGAGGCCGAGACCGCGATGCGCAGCGCCGGCTTCTTCGGCGACAGCGCGATCTCGATCCAGCCGAGGTGTTCCTTGCGGTCCACCGGCGCGCGTACCGTGCGGCGATAGACGCCGTCCTCGACCGACTCGACACCGGCAATCGCGCGCGCGCCGAGGAACGCGCTCATCGCGGGCCAGTCGTAGGGCGGACGGAAGCTGAGTTCGAAGTTCAGCACGTCGGCCGCCGCTTGAGCGGATGCGCCGCCGTGCAGGCGGCGGCGCAACCGGCTCGGCTGGAGACGGTAGCGCTGCCTGAAAAGGGCATTGAAGCGCCGCAGGCTGCCGAAGCCGCTCGCGAACGCGACCTCGGTGACCGTCAGCCGGGTATCGGTCAGGAGGCGTTTGGCGAGCAGCAGGCGCTGCGTCTGTGCGAATTCCACCGGCGAGACGCCAAACTCGGCGCCGAATGCGCGCCGCAGGTGCCGGTCGGTGATGCCGAGGCGCGTCGCGACCGCATCCAACCCGTCCTCGTCCAGCGTCCGGTCCTCGATCAGGCTCGCGGCGGCCTGCGCGACGCGCGTGGTCGCATCGACGCTCGCGTTGCCCGGCGCAAGCTCGGGCCGGCAGCGCAGGCAGGGCCGGTAGCCGGCCGACTCGGCGGCGGCCGCGCTGGGATAGAAGCGGCAATTCTCGCGCCTGGGCGGCTTCACGGTGCAGACCGGGCGGCAGTAGATGCGCGTCGAGGAGACTGCGACGAAGAAACGTCCGTCGAAGCGCGCATCGCGAGCCTTCAGTGCCCGGTAGCAGATCTGCGAGTCAAGCGTCATGAAGACAGTATGCGCGTGGCCGCGGAGCCCTGCTAGCCGTTTTCGGACATCGCGGCGCCAGGTCCGGAAACGGCCAGCGGAACCCCCGGCGCCCGGCGTTCTGAGCCTCGCCGGGACGCTCCGCGTCGCGCGCGGCTAGAATTGCCGGCTCCAATGCCGACCTTCCCCCAGCTTTTCCGCGCGCTGTGAGCCGAGCGCAGCAGGACCGCAGGCGCCGCGTTCTTTTCGTACTGCGCGGCAAGCTCGGCGACACCATCGTTGCCTTTGCCACGGTGCGCGCCTATGCCGACGCCTATCCCGGCGACGCTGTCACGGTCCTGGTTCGCGGCAATTACGCGCCGCTGTTCGAACGCGAGGCGGGCGTGCGCGTGATCGGCTTCTCGAGCCGTCTCGCAATGTTCGCAAAGCTTGCGTTCATACGCGGCTTCGAACCCCCGTTCGACGCCCTGCTCGTGCTGCTCGGCGCCGGCCCGCCGATCGCCGGGCTCGGAAAAATGGTCCGGGCGCGCCGGAAAATTTTCCTCGACGGGCGATTCAGGGACGTCTACCCGGAATGGCCGGAGACCCCGGACAAGCACCTGCACTTCGAGCCCGCGTGGCTGGTCGCCCGCAAGTACGCGCCCGAGCTGGCGGCGCCACAATGGTCGTGCATCCTCAGCCTGGCTGCGCGCCGCCGCCCGGCCATGGTGATCGGAATCGCGCCGATCTCGGACGAGCCCCGCAGAACCATGGGACCCGGGGTAGTTCACATGCTCGCCGCGGCGCTTGCCGAACGCCACGCCGGGCACGCCATCCACGTGCTGGTAAATCCTGCCGACGAAGAGGCGAAACCGCTGCTCGACGCCGGCCTGCCCTCGGGCGCCCGTTTCCGCAACTTCCGCACGCTCCAGGAGCTGGTCGCCGAATTCTGCATGCTCGAGCATCTTCACTCGACCGATACCGGCCTGTATCACCTCGCGGCGGCGATGGGCGTCCCGGTGACCACCTATTTCGGCCCGACCCAGCCGTGGAAAAACGGCTTTCCCGCGCAACCCGGTCTGACGCGGGTGCGGATCGGCGCGCTCGGCGGCGAACACTGCGAGGAAAAAGGCTGCCGGCGCCCGGCCTGCCTCGAGATAGCGGTTGCCGCCTGCAGCGGCGCTCGAATCGAATCCGGCGTCGACGCTACGCCGCAAGGATGCCTCTTGCGCCGGCACGCGCGGCAAGACATCGAGCAGGTCAAGGTTGACCCAGCCCCGCCCGCAGTCCCGGTAAACTAACGCCATGGGGACAGTGGTCGCACTGACGGGACAGGTGGGCGGGGCGAAGCTGGTCGACGGGCTCTATCGCCTGCGCGGCAAGGACCTCGCCGCGATCGTCAACACGGGGGATGACTACGAGCACCTGACGCTGCGGTTCTCGCCGGACATCGACACGCTGCTCTATGTGCTCTCCGGCATGGCGAGCCCCGCCGCGCCCTGGGAGCCTGCCGGCGAAAGCCACGCGCTCTACGCCACCCTGAAGCAGTTCGGCGGCCCGCAGGAACTCACCCTCGGCGACAAGTCGCTCGCCGCGCCGCTGCTGCGCACCGCCTGGCTGGCTGCAGACAGGCGCCTGACCGCGATCACGCTCGATTTCTGCCGCCAGCTCGGCATCACCGCACGCGTGCTGCCGATGACCGACGACGCGGTGCGCACCTACGTGCTCACCGAAGACGGCGAGGTGTCGTTCCAGGAGTACTTCACCACGCTCGCCTGCGAGCCGGTGGTCAAGGGTTTTCATTACGCCGGCGCCGAAGATGCGATGCTGACGCCGGAGGTCTCCGACGCGCTCGACTCGGCGGACCTCGAAGCGGTGATCCTCTGCCCCGCCAACCCGTACCACACCATCCGCCCGATCCTGGAGGTGCCCGGCATGCGGGAACTGCTGCGCAAGCGCAAGGCGCCGGTAATCGCGGTGACGCCGATCGTCGGCGGCAGGGCGCTGCGGGGCTCGGCCGCGAAAATCATGAGCGAACTGCGCCACGAGGCCTCGGCCCGGCGCGTGGCGCTCGAGTACCTGAGGCTCATCGACGGCTTCGTGATCGACGCCGAGGACGCGGCGGGCGCCGAGGACGTGCGCGCAAGCGGCATCGAAGTCCTGGTCGCGAACACCGTGATGCGCACGCTCGAGGACCGCACCGCGCTCGCGCGCGCGGTGCTTGCATTCGCGCAGACGATCCGCGAGCGCCGCCTGCAGGAGGCCTGACCCGGAAGCTCCGCTTTCCGGGCCTTGAACACGCGTGGACGCCGCATCCCCGCAGTTGCTGCCCGCGCGCGAGGCGAGCGCGCTGTTCGGCCGCATCGCCGGCAACATCGAGAAGGTGATGCGCGGCAGCCGCGACGGCGTGCGCAAGCTTCTCGCCGCCTTCGCTTCGGGCGGCCACGTGCTGATCGAGGATTTCCCCGGCACCGGAAAAACAACTCTCGCGAAAAGTCTCGCCGCATCTATCGGCACGCGCTTCACGCGCGTGCAGTTCACGCCCGACCTGCTGCCCTCGGACATCCTCGGGGTCTCGGTGTTCAACCAGAAGGAGCAGACGTTCGAGTTCCGCGCGGGCCCGGTGTTCACTTCGATCCTGCTCGCGGACGAGATCAACCGCGCATCGCCGCGCACCCAGTCGGCGCTTCTGGAGGTGATGGCCGAGGGCCAGGTATCGGTCGAAGGCCGCACCCACGCCATGGACGCGCTGTTCTTCGTCGTCGCGACGCAGAACCCGGTCGAGTTCCGCGGCACCTATCCCCTTCCCGAAGCACAGATGGACCGCTTCGCGATGTGCATCGCGCTCGGCTACGTCGAGGCCGAAGTGGAGGCCGAAGTCCTCGCGGCGCAGGACCTCGGCCACCCGCTTGCCGCACTGCGTGCGGTCGCCGCGCGCGAGGAGGTACTCGCGCTGAAGGAACGCGTGCGCCATGTGCGCCTCGCAAACGAGCTGCGCCGCTATGTGGTGGACCTGGTGCGCCGCACGCGCAGCGCGCCGCAGGTGCAGCTCGGCTGCGGGCCGCGCGCCTCGATCGCGCTCGCCAACGCCGCCAAGGCGTTGGCACTCTTCGACGGCGAGGAATACGTGCGCCCCGAACACCTGCACGAACTCGCCGTGCCGGTGCTCGCCCATCGCATGGTGCTCGACCCGCAGGCGAAATTCGCCGGCGCCACGGGCGCGGCGCTGGTGGCCGACATCCTGCGCGAGGTGCCGGTTCCGGCGTGACGCCGGCCGCCCCGTCGTGAGACGGACCATCTACGCCGCGCTGCGGATGGTCGGCGCGCTGGATCAGCGCCTGCGCGAGCGGCTCACGCTCGCGGGCTGGCTGGTGCTCGGCGCCGCGGCCGCCGCCGCCGCTGCGGGCCTGGATACCAATCTCACGGTCACCTACCGCGCGTTCGCCTTCCTTGCCGCGCTGCTTGCGCTCTCCTGGTTCGTCAGTCTGTTTTTCCGCGCTCGGATCGAAGCGAGCCGCGAGATGCCGCGCTACGCCACCGCCGGCGAACCCTTCAGTTACCGCATCACCGTCGCCAACCGCGGCGCGCGCAGGCTCGCCGGGACGCTGGTTACGGAGCGCTTTCGCGATCCGCGGCCGTCATTCGATGAATGGAAGCGCACGCGCGAGCCGGGCGAGGAGCAGCGCAACTGGTTCGACCGCAACGTGGGCTATTTCCGCTGGCGCTGGCTGATCGACCGGCGCGTGCCGCGCGACCTCGAGCCCGCGGCGCTCGCGCCGCTCGCGCCCGGCGAGCGCCAGAGCCTGAAGCTCGGCTTCACGCCGCGCCGGCGCGGCCGGATCGAATTTTCCGGCCTCACGCTGGGCCGGCCGGACCCGCTGGGCCTGGTAAAAGGGCTCGCGCGGATACCGCTGGCGGCGCGCCTGATCGCGCTGCCCAAGCGCTACCGGCTGCCCGAAATTGCGCTTCCGGGACGGCGCAAGTTCCAGCCCGGCGGCGTGTCGCTCGCCGCTTCGGTGGGCGACTCCGAGGAGTTCCTCGCGCTGCGCGACTACCGCCCCGGCGACCCGCTGCAGCGGGTGCACTGGAAGAGCTTCGCGCGCACCGGCAAGCCCGTGGTCAAGGAATACCAGGACGAATTCTTCGAGCGCCACGCGCTGGTGCTCGATACCGGTAGCACGCGCGGCGAGGACGCCGCCTTCGAGGAGGCCGTCGCGCTCGCCGCCTCGTTCGTCTACACCATTGACACCCAGGATTGCCTGCTTGATCTGCTGTTTGTCGGAGGCGAGGTGCGCGCCTATACCGCAGGCCGCGGCCAGATGCGCGCCGAGCACATGCTGGAAGCGCTGGCCGGCGTAGGGCCGAGCGTGCCGGGCGAATTCGAAGCCCTCGCGCGTGCGGTGCTCGCGCGCCGCGCGACGCTTGCCAGCGTGATCGCCATATTCGTCAGCTGGGATGCCGGGCGCGCGCGCTTCGTCGCCGCGCTGCGCGCCGAAGGCTTCGAGGTGCGCGCCTTGCTGGTCCGCGAGGAAGGCGATGCGCCGCCGGGGGTTGTTCAGTTGCGCCCGGGAAAAATAGAACAGGGACTGGCGGGACTGCGATGATCATGCCGCCCTTCCTGATCGGCGCCGCGCTCGCGTTCTGGGGCTGGCAATCCGGGCACCCGGTTGTCGGCATCGCGCTCGGCATCGTGCTGGAAGCGCCGCGTTACCTGAAATTGCGCCTCGATCTGGGCGCGCTGGAGCATTCGCGCATCGCCGATCTGTCCACCATAGGCTTCGTCACCCTGGTCGTGCTGCTTGCGGCCAACCGCGGAATTTCGCGCGGCATCCTGGAGGGATTCACCTGGGCGCCGGCGGCGCTGGCGCCGGTCCTGCTCGCGCAGATGCTCTCGGAGAACGGCCGCATTCCGCTCTCGGCGCTGTTCCGTTACATGCGCAAGCTCAGGCGCCGGAACCCGGAGATCAGGGATCCGCCGGTGGATGTGAGCGCGGTGTACGTCGCGCTGACGCTGATCTCGGCCGGTGTGGCCAACGCGCGCGGACCGGCCTATTACGCGGGGGTCGTGATCGCGGCAGGCTGGGCGCTGTACACGGTGCGGCCCCGGCACTCCAGTCCCGCCGCATGGGTGCTGATGCTTGCGATCGGTGCGGGCGCCGGACATGCCGGACAACTGGCGATCGCGGAATTGCAGGCCCAGATCGAATCCTGGGTGGTGGACTTCCACCTGCGCGGCCTGGACGCCGATCCGTACCGCAGCGTCACCGAGATCGGCTCGATCGGCCGCCTGAAGCAGTACGACGCGATCCTGCTGCGCGTCTATGCGGCCGAGAGCGATGCCGCGCGCGTCAAACTGCTCCATCGTGCGAGCTACAACACCTGGTCCGGAAGCAGCTGGCTCGCGCGCGAGGCGCCGATGCAGGTCCTCGACTCCGAGGCCGACAACACCACCTGGACGCTCGCCGGGCCAACGCCGGCGCAAAGTCCCGCCTGGCGCGTGCGGATCGCGGCGCGCATCGAGCGCGGCAAGGCGCTGCTGCCGCTGCCGGCCGAAACGACGCGCATTGCGGGCCTCACCGCCGTAGCCTTGCGGCGCAATGCGCTCGGCACGGTGCACGCGGACGTGGGCGCCGAGTGGGTGCAGTACGAGCCCGAAGGCGGCGCGCGCATCGAGGCCTATTCGCCGCCCTCCGCGGCGGACTCGATCCTGCCATCCGCCGAACGCGCCGTGTTCGACCGGGTTGCCGCCGAGCTCCAGCTGCGCGAGGTTCCGGCGGACGAGGCGGTACGGCGCATCGAGCGCCATCTGGGCGGCTTTTCATATTCCCTGTTCCGCGAGCATCCGGTGCCGAAGGGCGCAACCGCGCTCGGCGACTTCATGACGCGCACGCGCTCGGGCCACTGCGAATACTTCGCCGCGGCGGCGACGCTGCTGCTGCGCGCCGCCGGCATTCCGGCGCGCTACGCCACCGGCTACGCGGTAATGGAGCGCAGCGCGCTGGAGGACGCCTACGTGGTGCGCAGCCGCCACGCCCATGCGTGGACGCGCGCCTGGGTCGGCGGGCGCTGGATCGATCTCGACCCGACGCCGCCCGACTGGTTCGGGATGGAAGCGCGCGAGGCGCCTTTCTGGCAGGGCCTCGGAGATCTTGTGCGCTGGGCCGGCTTCCGCTGGGCCATGCGCGGCGACTTCGAAGCGGGCGACGCCTGGTACGGCGTGCTCGTGGTCCTCGCCCTCGTCCTCGGCTGGCGCATGTTCGGCGGCAAGCGCATCGCGCGGAAGGGTGAAATCCAAAGTGGCCTTACGAAGCAGCGATATCCAGGCGAAGACTCGGAGTTCTACGCCGTGGAAAAGACGCTGCCTGCCCGCGACTCAGGCGAAACACATGCGGCATGGATAGCCCGGATTTCTGCCACCCTGTCCC
>MEQQ01000013.1 GCA_001770285.1 Betaproteobacteria bacterium RBG_16_66_20 | reverse complement strand
ATGGGCTCGATCCCGAAAATTCGCGCGGCAACGCAAGAGAGGCGCGAACCGCTGGTTCAGATCGAGGGCGCGATGCCGCGTCTGAACGCCATCCCGTCTGGTTGCGCATTCCATCCGCGCTGCACCAAATGCCTGGCACGCTGCCTCGCGGAACGCCCGGACCTGCGGCCCGTGGGCGCGAACCTGACCGCCTGCTGGCTCTATGAGCACGGCGCAGCCTAGTCCGCTTTTGAGCTTGAGGGACGTGGGACGCGACTTCGACGTCTCGCGGCCCTGGCTGAACCGGGTCATCGAGCGCGCGCCGCGGCAGCTGCTGCGCGCGGTGGACGGCGTCAGCTTCGAAGTGCGCAAGGGCGAAACGCTCGCGCTGGTGGGTGAATCCGGTTGCGGCAAATCCACGCTCGCGCGCCTGATCGTCGGGCTGTACACGCCATCGCGCGGCCGCATCCGGTTCGACGGCGTGGAGATTTCCGACCCCGCGGCGCGAGCCGAGGCCACGCCCATGCGGCGCCGCATGCAGATGATCTTCCAGGATCCCTTCGCCAGCCTGAATCCGCGCTGGCGGGTGCGCGACATCGTCGCCGAGCCGATCCGGGTGCTCGGCCTGGCCGCCACGGCGGACGTGATCGCCGGCCGCGTGGCGGAACTCCTGACCCAGGTGAGGCTCGCGCCGGAGGATGGCGACAAATACCCGCACCAGTTCTCCGGCGGACAGCGCCAGCGCATCTCGATTGCGCGCGCGCTCTCGGGCCGCCCGGAATTCCTGGTGTGCGACGAACCGACTTCCGCGCTCGACGTCTCCGTTCAGGCGCAGATCCTCAACCTGATGAGCGAGTTGCAGGCAAGGCTCGGCCTTACCTACCTATTCATCTCTCACAACCTGGCAGTGGTCTCGCATGTCGCCGACCGGATCGGCGTCATGTATCTCGGGCGGCTGGTCGAGATCGCGGACGCGCAGGAGCTGTTTGCGCAGCCGAAACACCCTTACACGCGGATGCTGCTCGATGCCGTGCCCGATCTGGAGATGAGCGGGCGGCAGCGTACGCCGGTCGCGGGCGAGGTGCCCAACCCGCTCTCCCCGCCGCCCGGCTGCGCCTTCCATCCGCGGTGTCCGCATGCCAACGACCGATGCAAGGCGCAAAGCCCTCGCCTGATCCTGCACGACGAGGGCGCGGCCGCCTGCCACGCGGTCGAAGAAAACCGGATCTAGGCCTAGCGCTTGAACAAGCCGCGCACGGCGTCCCCAATCCCGCTCGCGCCTTTCTTGACCGTTTCCGTGACGCCGCCCGCGGCCTTGCCGATGCCACCGCCGGCGCCAGCCACCAGCGCCGAGTAGTCCACGTTCCAGTTCGGGCTGTCGAGCGCGCCGCTCAGCTTCACCGGGATCGTGATCCCGGCGACGTTGCTCACGTCGCGCCCACCCTGCCCCTTGGTCGTAGCAGCGAGCGTCGCCTTGGCGAGGTAGTCGATCGTATTGTTGCCGATGTCGAGATTGCCCGCACCGCCCAGGCGCAGGAACGGCGAGGCCGCCTTGAGATCGTCATTGTGCGCGACGCCGTTGGCGATCTTGAAGCTCGCGCTCATCTCCGAGAAATCGGTCTTCTGCGAGGGATCGGCCTTGGTCTGCTTTGCGCCCAGCGCGGATTTCAGGTTGCGCGCGCTGTCCGCGAGATTGATGCCCTTGATCGCGCCGTCCTTCATCTCGACGCGCGCGCTGCCGGCAAGCGCCTTCTTCAGCGCCGTCACGGTACCGCCCGCGGTCCGCACATCGAGGCTCAGGTTGCCGCGCCCCTCGAGCACGTCCTTCTGCGCTGCATCCCGCAGCAGGGCGCCTACGGCGACGTTGTGCGCAGTTTCCTTGACCTGGATCCGGTTGCCGTTGGCATCGGCCGCCAGAACGCCGGAGAGCGTGCCGCCATAGAGGCTGGCCGTGTGAGGGGAGACTTCGAGCTTGCCGCCCTCCAGCTTCAGCTCCGCTTTCACGTTCTCGAGCTTGATGCGCCTCGCGGTGAGCGCGCCGATGGCGACCTTGCCGCTCACGCTCTTGCCCTTCAACGCGGCGAGATCGACGCGCTCGTCGGGTTTCGCATCCTTGCGCCCGGGCGCAAGGTAGCGGTCCACATTCAGCCGGTCGATGGTGGCGTCGAAATTCGCCTTCAGCGGCGCGAAATTCGTCAACCCGATTTTCGCCTTGAGCGTGGACTCGTCGAACTTGCCCGCGACCTCGGCCTGCAGATCCTGCTTCGCGAGATTCGCCTTGATGGCGGCATCGACCTTCGCCTTCGCCGAAATCCCCGCAACGGACGCGACGAGATCCAGGGAGACCTTCGGGATCGCCAGCGCGGTCGCCGTGCCCTCTACCGCGGCGATCAGGAGCCTCGCATCGATGAGGCGCTGCGGACCCTTGACGTGGAGTGACAGCTTGACCTCGGAGCCGGAGGCCCCGGCGGGCGTGACCTCCACTTTGGGCGCGGAAAACTCCGCCGCAATCGTGTCCTGGTCGAAGCGCCCCTTGAGCTGCGCGCTGAACTTGTCGAACGCGAACTCCTCGTTGCCGAGATTGAAGCGCAGCGCGCCTGCCGCCTGCGCGCGCAGGTCAACCTCCGGCTTCTTTCCGCTGATCCGCGCCGACAGCGACAGATCGCCCGGCGTTTGTCCGTCGAGCCGGCCGCTCTTCAGGTTCAATTCCGCGATGTCGAGTTCCTGGCCGGTCGCTTCATCGCGGTAGCTGAGCTGCACCTTCTCCACGGTCACCCCGGCAATGCGCACGTTGGGCGGCTGTTCGGGTTTGCCGGCAGCTTTCTCCCTGCGTTCGGCGAGGTCGGCGAAATTCATCGTTCCGTCCTTGCGGCGCACGACGTTCGCCTTCAATCCGGAGAGCTTGAGCGTTTCGACCGCGACTTCCCCGGCAAGCAGCGGCATCGCGCGCACCGCCAGCTCCGCCGATTCGAACGAGACGAACAGCCGGTCGCTGCCCGGCTCGCTGAGGGAGGTTTTGCCCAGCGCGATGCCGGCGACCGGGAACAGCTTCAGCTGCGGCACGCCGTCGATTTGCAAGCTGCGGTTCTTTTCCTTCATCGCGCGCTCCAGCCGCGTCTTCACGAACTGACCGTCCACGATCGCCACCGCGGCGCCAAGCGCCACCACGGCGAGCGCGATCAGGCCGACCACGCCGTAAAGCAGGAATTTGATTGCTTTCATGACGCCACCTTGTCGATGTTGGCAATGCCGAAGGGTACGTGCCCGGTTGCGACGTGCTGGCGCGCGGATTCGACGTGCCCGCGCTGGTCGTCGAAGTAGAAATCCGGCTGGAAAGCTTTCAGGAACTCGCCTTTGTCGAGGCCGCCGAGAAACAGCGCCTCGTCCACCGCGATGTTCCAGTCCATCAGCGTGCGCACGGCGCGCTCGTGCGCCGGCGCGCTGCGCGCGGTGACGAGCGCCGTCCGCACGCGCATCGGGACGTCGGTACCCGCCGCCGCCTGCAGGCGGTGCAGCGCCTCCAGCAGCGGCTTGAACGGCCCCGGCGGCAGGGGCTTGAGCGCGTGGGCCGTCTCATGGCGGGTAAACGCGTCCAGGCCGTCGCGCTGGAACACCCGCTCGGCTTCGTCGGAGAACAGCACCGCGTCGCCGTCGAACGCGATCCTCACCTCCTCGGCATGCCGGCCCGCGGCCTGCGCCGATTCCGGAACCACGCGCGCGGCCGGAAAGCGCGCGTCGAGCGCGCTCATGACATCCTGCTCGTTGGCGGAAAGAAAGAGGTTCGCCTTCAGCGCGTCCAGATAGCGGTATGGGCTGCGGCCGCGGGTGAATACCCCGCGCTCCAGCTTCAATCCCGCGCGCTCCGCCGAGCGGAAGATGCGCAGCCCCGAGACCGGGTCGTTCTTCGACAGGATCACCACTTCGACCCGCTGCGCCTCGCCCGAATTGAACGCGAGCAGCTTCTTCACCAGGCGGAAGGCGACGCCTTCCTTCGCCGGGACGTCCATGCGCGAATACTGCAGCTCGATGTAGGCGCGCTCCCCCTGGGCATCGAACACCCGGTTCTCCTCCTCGAAATCGAACAGCGCCCGCGAGGAGATCGCGACGACGAGCTTGCCTTCCACCGAGTAGGCCATGAGCTCCGGTTCGTCCTGGAGCGGGTGAAGGGAATCGAACCCTCGTATGCAGCTTGGGAAGCTGCCGTTCTGCCATTGAACTACACCCGCATAGGCGGGGAATTCTAAGGCAGAAAGCGAAAGCCGCGGCTGGCCGCGGCTTTCAGGAAAAATCTTCTGTAGAGGCGCTACTGGATTCTGCGGAGATCCGAAGCCGACAGGGAAGCCATCAACTCCCAGATCTTCGGCTGGGTCACTGCGACCTGCTGCGCGTCGGCCGGGCGGAACACGATCGTCAGGCCCTTGTTCTTCGAGTTGGTGCCGCGGCTGCGCAGGTCCGAGAATCTGCCGCCGATGCTGCGGCCGTTGAGGTCGCGGATGATCGCGCCGTCCCTCGCCTGCTCCTCGTATCCGACGATCTCGCCGCCCGTGCCGCGGACCGGGGTATAAAGCGCGATCTGCGCCATTACCTCGCCGGTGCGCTCGTTGCGCAGCATTTCCTTGTAGCCGATGACGTGGCCTTGATCGTTTTTCAGGCTCTCCTTGCGCACGCTGCCGTATTCGGTCATCGTGGAGCAACCGCCGATCGCGAGGCTTGCGGCAATGAGCAATGTTCTGGTCAGCATTTTTTTCTCCTTAGCTGCTCTACTTGACCGCCAATGTACTCTTTTCGTCCGGCTAACGATAGGAACAAATTCCTCAGTTAATGTAACACATTAACTTATGTTGCGACGCGCCATTACCGCAACTCATTGGCAACATTGTATTATTCTAGGATGATCAATATTCAGATCAATGGTACAGCGAGGCAATACGAGCAGCCGCTCGCGGTCTCGGAATTGCTCGAGCGCATGGCGCTGGCCGGGAAGAAAGTCGCTGTGGAACGAAACGGCGAAATCGTGCCGCGCGGCGCGCACGGCTCGACGCTGCTCGCCGACGGCGACCGGCTGGAAATCGTCGTGGCCGTGGGCGGGGGTTGAAATGAACGATCCACTCCAGATCGCGGGCCGGAGCTTCCACTCGCGGCTGCTGGTCGGCACCGGCAAGTACAAGGATTTCGCGCAGACGCGCGCCGCCATCGAGGCCTCGGGGGCCGAGATCGTGACCGTCGCGATCCGCCGCACCAACATCGGCCAGACCAAGGGTGAGCCATCGCTGCTCGAATTCCTGCCGCCCTCGAAGTTCACCTACCTGCCGAACACCGCCGGCTGCTACAACGCCAACGACGCGGTGCGCACGCTGCGCCTGGCGCGCGAACTGCTGGACGGCCACGAGCTCGTCAAGCTCGAGGTGCTCGGCGATCCGCAGTCCCTGTATCCCAACATGCCCGAGACACTGGTGGCCGCGAAACAGCTCGTCGCCGAGGGTTTCAAGGTCATGGTGTACTGCTCCGACGATCCGATCCAGGCGAAGATGCTCGAGGACGCCGGCTGCGTCGCGGTAATGCCGCTCGCCTCGTTGATCGGCTCGGGGATGGGCATCCTCAATCCCTGGAACCTGCAGCTCGTGATCGAGCGCGTCGGCGTGCCGGTGCTGGTGGACGCGGGGGTGGGCACCGCGTCGGATGCCGCGATCGCGATGGAACTCGGCTGCGACGGCGTGCTGATGAACACCGCAATCGCCGCCGCGAAGGACCCGGTGCTGATGGCGCGCGCGATGAAAAAGGGCGTCGAAGCCGGGCGCGAAGCCTTTCTCGCCGGCCGCATGCCGAAGAAGCTCTACAGCGCGGCACCCTCCTCGCCCACCGAAGGCACGATCACTGCCACGCAGCCGAAAGCTGCTTGAACAGAGAAATCAGAAGCTACGTCCTGCGCCAGGGCAGGATGACGTCCTCGCAAAAGCTTTCGCTCGAGAAGCTGTTGCCGCTTTTTGGAATTGCATTTTCGAATGAGACTCTCGATCCGCAAGCAATATTCGGCCGCGTTGCCCCGCTGGTCCTCGAAATCGGCTCCGGGATGGGCGAAACCACCGCCGAGATCGCGCGCCAGAATCCGGCGATCGATTTCATCGCGATCGAGGTACACGGGCCCGGCGTCGGCAGCCTGCTGAAAAAAATCGAGGCTTTGGAGCTGAAAAACCTGCGCCTTATCCGCCACGATGCGGTCGAAGTGCTGGAGCGGATGATTGCCGAGGGCTCGCTCGCCGGGATTCACCTCTTTTTCCCGGATCCCTGGCCCAAGAAACGCCATCACAAGCGCCGCCTCGTCCAGGCGCCATTCGCTGCGCTCGCCGCGCGCAAGCTCGCGCCGGGCGGCTACCTCCACGCCGCCACCGACTGGCCGGAGTACGCGACGCAGATCGAACAGGTTTTTTCTTCCAGTACCCTGTTCGAAAAGGAATTGCAGGCGCAGAAAAGCCGCCCGATCACGAAATTCGAGCGCCGCGGCCTGGGCCTCGGACACCCGGTGCGCGACCTGCTATTCCTGCGGCGGAAGGAATAGCCCGACCAGGTCGTTCAGGAAGCGCCGGCCCCGTGTTGTCGGTTGTATGTGTTTTTCGTTTCTGCCGATCAAGCCTTTCATTTCAGCGGCGCGAAGTCCCGTCTCGATCGTCGTCGCCGGCAGACCCGTTCGTTCGCCGTAGAGCCCGGGCTTGAATCCTTCAACCAGGCGCAGCGCATTCAACATGAACTCGAACGGCAGCTCGCGCGCCGGAATGACGCGATTCTCGACGGCTAGCGCGCTCGCCAGATATTCGCGCGGCGGCTTCACCCGCTCATGCCGCGTGACGCGGTCGGCGAAGCTCAGCTTGCCGTGCGCGCCGGCGCCGATGCCGAGGTAATCGCCGAACTCCCAGTAATTGAGATTGTGGCGGCAGCGGCGGCCGGCCCTGGCGAAGGCCGAAATCTCGTAGTGCTCGAATCCCGCCTGCGCGAGCGTTTCCTCGACCAGGAGCTGCATGTCGGCGCAGGCATCGTGTTCCGGCAGTTTCGGCGGCTGCGAGAAGAACACGGTATTGGGCTCGATGGTGAGCTGGTAAGCGGAGAAGTGCGCGGTCCCGAAGCGCACGCCCTCCTCGACATCGGCGCGCGCCTGTTCGAGCGCCTGCCCCGGCAGGCCGTACATGAGGTCGATATTCACGTCGTCGAAAATCGAGAGCGCCATCTCGATCGCGCGCCGTGCCTCTTTCGCGGAGTGGATGCGCCCGAGCGCCTTCAGCATGGCGTCATTGAAACTCTGCACCCCGACCGACAGCCGGTTGACGCCGGCATCGCGATAGCCCCTGAAGCGCGCCGCCTCCACCGTCCCGGGATTCGCCTCCAGCGTGATTTCCGCATCCGGCTCGACGGTCAGGCGGGCCCTGATGTGCGCCAGGAGTTCGTCGATGGCCGCCGCCGAGAACAGGCTCGGCGTGCCGCCGCCGATGAATATCGACTGGATCCTGCGGCCCCACACCGAAGGCAGGGAACCCTCGAGATCCCGGTTCAGTGCCTGCAGGTACTCCGCCTCCGGAAGCGGTCCCCCGCGTTCGTGCGAATTGAAATCGCAATAGGGGCACTTGCGCACGCACCAGGGCAAATGCACGTAGAGCGCGAGCGGCGGCAGCACGCTGAACCGCACCGGCCCCGCGTTGCCCGCGTCGCGCATGTCGCGCAGCACAGCCGTGCTCATGGTTCCATCTTCAGCTGCTCGAGCAGCTTCGCCAGCGCCTGGCCGCGGTGGCTGATGCGGTTCTTCTCCTCCGGATCGAGCTCGGCCGCGGTCTGGTCCATGTTCTTGGGCAGGAACAGCGGGTCATAGCCGAAACCGCCGCCGCCGCGCGGCCGGCGCCCGATTTCGCCGTGCCATTGCGCCTGCGCGATGAGCGGCCGCGTATCGCCCGGCCCCCGCATCAGCACCAGAACGCACTCGTAATGCGCGCTGCGGTTGTCGTGTGCGGACATCTCGTCCAGAAGCTTTTCATTATTTCTCAGGTCTGATCTCGGTTCACCCGCATAACGCGCCGAATGAACGCCCGGAGCGCCGCCCAAGGCATCTACGCAGAGACCGGAATCGTCGGCGAGCGCCGGCAGCCGCGTAGCGAAGCAGGCATGGCGCGCCTTGGCGAGCGCATTGTCCAGGAAGTTGTCGTGCGGTTCCTCGGCTTCGGTGATGCCGAGTTCGACCTGGGTCACCACCCGCGTGCCAAACGGCGCGAGCAGCGCCTGGATCTCCGCGTGCTTGCCCGGATTGCCCGAGGCGAGGACCAGCGACTTCATGGGAAAGCCTACAGCCCCAGCGCGCGGCGCTGGTGGGCGACGAGCTCCGCAATGCCGCGCGCCGCCAGCCCGAGCAGCTGCTCGAGTTCGCCGCGCGCGAAGGGTTCGCCCTCGGCGGTGCCCTGCACCTCGACGAAGCGGCCGGCGCCCGTCATGACCACGTTCATGTCGGTCTGGCAGGCCGAATCCTCCGGGTAGTCGAGGTCGAGCACCGGCACGCCCTCGTAGATGCCCACCGAGACGGCGGCGACAAAATCCTTCACCGGAAGCCCGGCAATCATTCCCTTGTCACGCATCCAGGCAAGCGCATCGTGCACCGCGACGAAGGCACCGGTGATCGCAGCGGTGCGCGTGCCGCCATCGGCCTGCAGCACGTCGCAATCGACATGAATGGTGTGCTCGCCGAGGGCGGGAAGGTCGATCACCGCGCGCAGCGCGCGTCCGATCAGGCGCTGGATCTCCTGGGTGCGCCCCGACTGCTTGCCGCGCGCCGCCTCGCGGTCGCCGCGCGTGTGCGTCGCGCGCGGCAGCATGCCGTATTCCGCGGTGACCCAGCCGCGTCCCTTGCCGCGCAGGAACGGCGGCACCTGTGCCGCGACGCTTGCGGTGCAAAGCACCTTGGTGTCGCCGAACTCGACCAGCACCGAGCCTTCCGCGTGCCGCGTGTAGCCGCGCGTCATGCGCACCGCGCGCAGATGCTGCGTTCCCCTGCCGCTCGGTCTCATTTTCTCTCGGAATCGTGCTTCTTGAGCGCTTTCTTGATCTCGGCGATCTGGCGCTCGATGTCGGCGTCGCTCATGTGCATGAAATCCGGGTCGGTGGCGCTGAAATCCCGCACGTCCGTCGGCATTTCGTCCATCGGCACCGTAACCGGCTCCACCGGGGCCGGCACCGCTCTGTCGTGCCATTCGATCGCGAGCACGGAAACATTGTCGCAGCGCGCTCCGGCGCGGGTCTCGGCGAGCGTGACGAGCTCCGGCAACGCCTTCTTCATCTCCTTGCCGAGCAGCCCCATCAGCAACTGGCGCTGGGTCAGCGGCCCCCAGAAGCCGTCCGAGCAGAGCAGCACGATGTCGTTCTGGGCGAGGCGCGCGTGCGCGGTCGGCTCCACTCTGGGCGCGCGCGGCCCGCCGAGGCACTGCAGCAGCTTGTTCCGGTCCGGATGCGTCGCCGCCGCCTCCTCGCGAATCCGGCCGGAATCGATCAGCATCTGCACCGGCGTGTGGTCCCGCGTGCGCGTCACGATCCGGCCGTCGCGGATGATGTAGAGGCGCGAATCGCCGATGAAGGACCAGAACGCGTAGCCCGCCTGCACCAGGCACGCGACCACGGTAGTGCGCGGCGAATCCGCCAGCCCCTGCCGCTGCGACTGGTGCACGATCATGGCGTGCGCGCGGCCGATGGCGCGGTACAGGAACATGTCCGGGTCGGCGATCCCGGGCTTGGCCTCGACATTGAAGGCGCTGCCGAGGCAGTCCACCGCAATCTGCGCGGCGACGTCGCCGTGCGCGTGCCCGCCCATGCCGTCGGCGACCACCAGAAACAGCGCATCGCGGGTGCGCCAATGCGCAACCCGGTCCTGTTGGTAGGGCCGCTTGCCGATGCGCGTGTCTTCGAAGATCGTGTATTTCATTCCCTGTTCATCGCCCAGTGACCAATCAGCGCTGCCCCCGGCGGAAGATCGCGTCCTTCAATCGATCGAGCATCGGCGCCTCGCCGCGGAAACCGGGTTCCTTCTCCCCCAGCAGCGCCTTCTGCAGCGCGAATACGCTCTGCGGACGCTCGAGGTGGTTCATACGCAGGCACCAGTCTATGGTGTCCAGCAGCTCAGCGGAATACTTGCCCGCCCAGCCCTTGCGGGCGCTTGTCATTTTGTCCTTTTCCATGCGCTGCGTAGCAACCGGCGGTCCGGTTCCCGCGAGGCAGGAATACATCGAGGCGCCGATCGAATAGATGTCGCTCCAGGGGCCGAGTTTGGCGCGCTCCCGGTGGTGCTCCGGAGAGGCAAACCCCGGCGTATACATCGGCGGCAGCTTCAGGCCATCCGCCGTGAGCGTCTGGCGGGCGGCGCCGAAATCGATCAGCACCGGATTGCCGTCGTTGCGCACGTAAATATTGCCCGGCTTGATGTCCAGGTGCAGGAGTTTGTTGGAATGCACTTCGCGCAGGCCGTTCAGCAGCTGCGCGAAAGTGCTGCGCAGCCAGTCCTCCCTGATCGGGCCGCTTTTCTTGTGGATGTGCTCCTGCAGGGTGCGGCCCCGCTCGTAGCGCATCACCAGGTAAACCGTATCGTTGGCGCGGAAGAAATTGATTACGCGCACCACGTTCGGGTGCGCGAGCGACGCCAGCGCCCGGCCTTCCTCGAAGAAGCACTTCAGCCCATAGCGGAAGGTCGGCAGGTTTTCTTCGGGCACCACCGGCAGCGGACTGTCGCTGGTGCGCAGCGCAAGCGTCGCGGGGAGATATTCCTTCACCGCCACCGGCGTCTCGTTTTCGTCGTGCGCGAGATAAACGAATGAAAATCCGCCCGAGGCGAGCAGGCGGAGGATCCGGTAATTTTCGAGCTGAAAGCCTTCCGGCAACGGCTGGTTGGCTTGCGACGACATCTATCCTATGATACCTGCATCCCCATGATCTACAGCATGACCGGCTACGCCGTTGCGAGCGCCGATTCGCCGCGCGGCGCACTGGCGCTCGAGTTGCGCTCGGTGAATTCGCGCTACCTTGACATTCAGTTCCGCGTCGCCGAGGAAATGCGCGCTGCCGAGCCGATGCTGCGGGAGCTGATTACGGGCCGGATTGCGCGCGGCAAGGTGGATTGCCGCCTGAATTGCGGCAATCCGGCGCTGCAGCCACAGCAGACGCTCAATCTCCAGGCGATCCAGCAACTCCGATCGCTGGCGGCATCGGCCGCCGGCGCATTTCCGGAGGCAGCGCCGCTGCGTGTAAGCGACGTATTGCGCTGGCCCGGCGTGCTCGCCGAGCCCGCCGCCGATGAAGACCGGACGCGTGCCGCGCTGGAAGTTCTTTGCCGCCGCGCGCTGGAGGAGCTGTGCGCCGCGCGGGGCCGCGAAGGCGCCAAGCTCGCCGCGATTGTTCTCGGCCGCGTGGCCGAGATGCGCAAACGGCTGACCGAGGTCGCACCGCTCGTGCCGGAGGCGGTGGCGGCGTACCGCGCCCGGCTCAGCGAGCGCCTGCGCGAGGTGCTGGAGGCCGGCGGCGAGGAACGCATCCGCGCCGAAATTGCGCTGTTCGCGGCAAAAAGCGACGTCGACGAAGAACTTACGCGGCTCGCCGCGCACCTCGACGAGGTCGAGCGGGTGCTGGCCAAAGGTGGCGCCGCCGGGCCGAAGGGCGACCCGGTCGGAAAGCGGCTCGACTTCCTCGCCCAGGAGCTGCACCGCGAGGCGAATACGCTGGCGGCCAAGGCAGCGGGGCTGAAAATTTCCGACTGCGCGCTGGAATTGAAACTCCTGATCGAGCAGATCCGGGAGCAGGTACAGAATATCGAATGACAGCGGAACGCGGGAACGGCCTGTTGTTCATCATTACCGCGCCCTCGGGCGCCGGCAAGAGCTCGCTGATCGAGGCGCTGATGAATGACGACCCGCGCCTGAAGCTCTCGGTTTCATATACCACGCGCGCACCGCGTCCGGGCGAGGCCGACGGGCGCGAATACCACTTCGTGGATGAGCCGACCTTCATTGCGATGCTGGAGCGCGGCGAGTTCCTCGAGAGCGCCGAGGTGCACGGCTTTCGCTACGGCACTTCCCAGGCCGTGATCCGGGACGCGCTCGGCCGCGGCGAGGACCTGGTGCTCGAGATCGACTGGCAGGGCGCGCAGCAGGTGCGTGCGCTGCACCCGGGCTGCATCGGCGTATTCATCCTGCCGCCCTCGGTGGCGGAACTCGAGCGGCGCATGCGCGCGCGCGGCCAGGATTCCGACGCCGTGATCCGGCGCCGCCTGGCGAGCGCGGAGGAGGAAATCTCGCACGCCCCGGAGTTCGATTATGTTATAATTAACAAAGAGTTCGAGATCGCGAAGCAGGATTTGCAGGCGATCATCCGCGTCGAGCGCCTGCGCCAGGCGCGGTCCTGAAGCCGGAACGCAAACCCGGTCCCGCAACCTCCATCATCGAAAGCGCACCATGGCACGCATTACCGTTGACGATTGCCTCAAGCGAATCCCGAACCGCTTCCAGCTGACGCTCGCCGCGACCTACCGCGCGCGCCAGCTCAGTCAGGGCGCATCGCCGCTGGTCGAGCCGAACCGCGACAAGTTCACCGTGATCGCGCTGCGCGAGATCTCGATCGGCAAGATCGGCGTCGAAGTCCTGCGGCGCAATCAAATCCTGCCCGCCATGCCTGCCGTTCCCGCCACGCCGGCGGCGCCGACCACGCCCGCGATCTAGGCGGTCCGTCGTTCCCGCGAAAGCGGGAACCCAGGAGCCGCAAACAGCGGCTGGATCCCCGCTTGCGCGGGGATGACATTGCATGCGGGGACTGCGCTAATCTCCTCCCATGGCCGCAGTTCCCGTCCTCGACGAGAGCCGCTTCGGTTATCTGAAGCCGACCGACGTCGCGCGCCTGGCAGAGGCCTACCGATTCTCCGGCGCCGCGCACGCCGGGCAGAGACGCCAGTCGGGCGAGCCGTACATCTCCCACCCGCTCGCGGTCGCCGAGATCCTCGCCGGCTGGCACCTCGACGGCCAGGCGCTGGTCGCCGCCTTGCTGCACGATGTCATGGAGGACACCTCGGTCACCAAGGCCGAGATTTCCGATACGTTTGGCAAACCCGTCGCGGACCTGGTCGATGGCGTTTCCAAGCTCGACAAGATCGAGTTCCAGTCGGCCGAGGACGCGCAGGCCGAGAATTTCCGGAAAATGCTGCTCGCGATGGCGCGCGACGTGCGCGTCATCCTGATCAAGCTCGCCGACCGACTGCACAACATGAGAACGCTCGCCGCGGTCGCGCCCGCCAAGCGGCGCCGCGTCGCACGCGAGACGATGGAGATCTACGCGCCGATCGCCAATCGCCTCGGGCTGAACGCGCTGTTTCACGAACTGCAGGAACTCGCCTTCGCGCACACCCACCCGATGCGCTACCGCGTGTTGTCGAAAGCGACCCGCGCCGCGCGCGGCAACCGGCGCGAGGTGGTCGGAAAAATCGAGGCCTCGGTCAAGGCCAGGCTCGCCGAGGTCGGCATCGGCGCGGCGATCAGCGGCAGGGAAAAACACATTTACTCGATTTACCGCAAGATGATCGAGAAGCACCTGTCGTTCTCGGAAGTGCACGACATCTACGGCTTTCGCGTGGTGGTGAAGGACCGGCCCGCCTGCTACCTGGCGCTCGGCGCGCTGCACAGCCTGTACAAGCCGGTGCCGGGCAAGTTCAAGGACTACATCGCGATCCCGAAGGCGAACGGCTACCAGTCGCTGCACACCGCGCTGATCGGCCCCTACGGCGTGCCGGTCGAGATCCAGCTGCGTACCGAGGAAATGCACCGCCTCGCCGAAGCCGGCGTCGCCTCGCACTGGATGTACAAGAGCGACGCGGACTCGCTCTCGGAACTGCAGAAGAAGACGCACCAGTGGCTGCAGTCGCTGCTCGAAATCCAGAGCCAGTCGGGCGACTCGCAGGAGTTCCTCGAGCACGTCAAGGTGGATCTCTTTCCCGACGAGGTCTACGTCTTCACGCCCAAGGGCCGCATCATGTCGCTGCCGCGCGGCGCCACCGCGGTGGATTTCGCCTACGCGGTGCACACCGACATCGGCAACAGGTGCGTCGCCGCCAAGGTGAACAGCGAACTCGTGGCACTGCGCACCGAGCTGCGCAACGGCGACCGCATCGAGATCGTCACCACCGGCTATGCCAAGCCCAACCCGGCCTGGCTGCAGTACGTGCGCACCGCCAAGGCGCGCTCCAACATCCGGCATTTCCTCAAGACCATGCAGTACGACGAGTCGGCGGCGCTCGGCGAGCGGCTGCTGGAGCAGGCGCTCAAAGCCGCCGGCCACGCCGCAACCGAGATCGACAAGGAAAGCTGGGACCGCGCGGTGCGCGATACGGGCGCGCATTCGCGGCAGGAAGTGCTCGCCGACATCGGTCTCGGCCGGCGCCTTCCGGCGGTGGTCGCAAGGCGCCTGCTGCGCAAGACCGAACGCGAGGACGCGAAGGCCGGCAACCCGAAGATCGCGGGCGCGAGCGTCGTGATCCGCGGCACCGAGGGCATGGCGGTGCAGCTCGCGAGCTGCTGCCGGCCGATACCCGGCGACGCGATCGTCGGCTCGATGAAGAAAGGCCAGGGGCTGGTGGTGCACACCGCGGAATGCAAGCAGGCAGTCCGCTCGCGCCGCATCGAGCCCGAGCAATGGCTGGACGTCGAATGGGACCGCAAGACCAGCCGCCTGTTCCAGGCCGCTTTGCGCGTGACGGTGACCAACCAGCGCGGCGTGCTCGCCAAGGTCGCCTCGGAAATCGCCGAGGCGGGCTCCAATATCGATTCCATCAGCATGGAGGAAGACCGCGCGGTCTTCACCACCATGCTGTTCGTGATCGAAGTCGGCAACCGCGAGCACCTCGCGCGCGTCATGCGCGCGCTGCGGCGCGTTCCTGAAGTCGAAAAAATGGTCCGGGTGCGCGAGTAGGCGATGCCCTCACCGCAAGCTGCCACGCGAGCCAGGGTCAAAGGCGTCGTCGTCGAGACCGAACAAGGGTGGTTCTGCCTTGATCCCGACGAGCAGTTCGTCAGCAAGAGCCTGCTTGAGAGCGGCGCCTACGGACTGGGGGAAATCGAGCAGGCGCGGCAGTTCTGCGATGCCGGTTCCCGCGTGCTGGTGGTCGGCGCGCACATCGGCACCGTCGCCATCCCGCTCGCAAGATCCTGCGAGGAGCTGGTCGCGATCGAAGCCAATCCGCAGACCTACGAGTTCCTCGAACTGAACGTCGCCATCAACCGCGGCTTCAACATCCTGACCCACAATGTCGCGGCGAGCGAGCGCGAGGCGCCGGTCGAGTTCGTGATGAACACGGTCAATAGCGGCGGCTCCAAGCGCATGCCGCTGCACCGCGATCACGTCTACTTCTACGACAACCCTCGCGTCGCCACCGTGCCCGGCGTGCGGCTCGATGACCTCCTGCCCGGCGAGCGCTTCGACCTGGTGTTCATGGACATCGAAGGCTCGGAGTACTACGCCTTCCTCGGCATGCCGCGGATCCTCGCCGGCGCGAAGACGCTGATCGTCGAGTTCCTGCCGCACCACCTGTCGAGGGTGGCGGGCGTGACGGTGGAGCAGTTCCTGAGTCCGCTGGCCGCACATTTCAGCGCGCTGACCGTTCCCAGCACGGGCCGGCAGGCCGGCAGGAAGGAATTCCTGGGGGTCCTGCAGCGCATGTTCGACGACAACCAGGGCGACGCCGGGATCATCTTCCAGAAGTAGGCGGTCGATTGCGCTCGCCACCATCCAACCTTCAACTACATCCGGGACATTGCAGCCATGAGCCAGTCCGACAACAAGACCGCGCATCATCCCAAGAGCGGGGCATACCAGCGCATTGCAACCGAGGAAGCCTTCGCGCCAAGCGAGATGCTGGCCATCTATCGCAAGATCCTGGAAAAGCGCGACGTGGACCCGGGCTTCAAGGGTCTCATGGGTTTCTACATGACCAGCCCCAGCGCGCGCGCCCAGCACATCATGCGCTGCCTGCAGGACCTCGATCAGCTGCGCCTGCAGCACATGGACGAGTGCGGCATCGACAAGCAGGTCATTGCGCTGACCGCACCCGGCGTGCAGGTCATGGATACGGCGACTGCAGTGTCATTCAGCCGGGTCGCCAACGACCAGCTCGCCGAGGCGGTGCGAAGGCATCCGACCCGCTTCGCCGGCATGATCGCGGTCGCACCGCAGGATCCGGCTGCGGCAGCGAAAGAAATCGAGCGCGGTGTCGGCAAATTGGGGATGAACGCGGTGGTCATCAATTCGCACACGCATGGCGAATATCTGTCCGACCCGAAGTTCTGGGACATCTTTGCCGCAGCCGAATCACACAAGGTCCCGATCTATCTCCATCCCACTTCCCTGCCTGCCAGCATGCTCCAGCCTTTCCAGGAGTGCGGCCTGGACGGGGCGATCTATGGTTTCGGCGTGGAAACGGGGTTGCACGCGCTGCGCATCATCACGGCCGGCGTATTCGACCGCTTTCCAAGACTTCAGATCATCATCGGCCACATGGGCGAAGCACTCCCGTTCTGGGCCTACCGGCTCGATTACATGCATCGCGCGACGGTTCTCTCCAAGCGTTACGAGAGCATGAAGCCGATCAAGAAAAAGCCCAGCGACTACCTGCGCGAGAACTTCTTCATTACCAACAGCGGGGTCGCCTGGGAACCGGCGATCCGGTTTACCCAGTCCTTCCTGGGCGTGGACCGGGTCCTGTACGCGATGGACTATCCCTACCAGCACCAAGTCGATGAGGTGATCGCGCTGGACAACATGTCGATGCCTGCCGGAGACAAGAAAAAGTTCTTCCAGACCAACGCCGAGAAGGTC